>NZ_LYVP01000008.1 GCF_001984065.1 Pseudomonas sp. KK4 | reverse complement strand
GGGCGCTGCCGGACGCCTGTTCGCAGCTGTGAGCCACCCCTTGCGAGGTTGCGGCCAATTGCGTCGCCGCCGCGGCGATCTGGCTGATCTGCAACTGCTGGGCTTCCACTTCGCCCAAGGCATCGCTGGAATGATGATTGAGGGTCTGCACCGCATTGCTCAACTGCAGGGTTTCGTGATCGACCCCCAGCAGGCTGGTGCGCAATTGCACGACGGCGACATTGAGGGCGGTGCTGATCGCGGCCAACTCGTCGCGCCCCTGGACCGGCACTTGCAGGCTCAGGTTGCCATCGCGCAGTGCTTCTGCCAGCAGCGTGATACCGCTGGCGCTGCGGCGGATCGAGGCCTGCAGGCAGATGAACAGGTAGAGCGCGGCCAGCAACAGGCAGCCGAAGATGCTCGCCACGACGATGAACTGGCCGATGGCCGAGCCATGGTAGTAATCCAGGCGCTGATCCAGCGACACCAGCGATTGCTGACGCAGCGAGGCAAGGTCGGAGAGCAGGGCGTCCAGGCTGTGTTCGAAGTCGTCCGGCTTGAGGGTGATGCTGCCGCCGAACACCCCGTCGTCCATGACTTTGAGACCGGCATCGAGGCGCTTGAGGCTTTCATGGTATTGCCCGGCCCAGCCTTGCAGTGCGCTGGGCAGCCGCGCTTCAAGCAGGCCGGCGGTTTTCACCAACTGCTCGCGGGCATCGCCGATACGGCTGCGCAGGTCGCGAAGTTGCAGGCGACTTTGCAGGGTGAACTGCCCGGACACCACCGACGCCTGGCCAACGGCCGCAAGGCGACCGACCCGTTCGATCAGGTCCGGGGCGTGCTGGGTGGAGATCTGCGTCAGCAACCAGGTTTCCAGCCACGGCGCCAGCGTCAGACGACTGTCCATGGCGATCTGTTCGCGCAACGCTTGCAGGGCGCTCAAGGCACTGGTGAAGCGATCATAACCATCAGGCCACCAGCCGACGCTGCTCAGGCTCTTGGCGTCGAGACCATTGAGGGCATTTTGCAGCGCTTGATAGCGGGCCAGGGTTTCGCCCTCGGCGCCTTCTGATTGCAGTGCATTGTTCAGGTCCTGCGCAGCTTGGGCGACAGCCGGTTGAACCGTGTCGAACGCGGCCATGGCCGCGAGGGTGGCCGGTGTCGGTTGGCGATTGGTTTCGGTGGCGCGCCAACGGGCTGCGCGATCGCGCTGCGCTGCCAACAGATTATCCAGCGCATCGAGGGCCAGCAGTTGACGGACCCCGGCGCGTTCACCGGCGATCAGGTTCAGTTTGTCGCGGTAATCCTGGCCGATCATCCACAGGCTGCCAGCCAGCGGCAGGATGAACAGCAGAAACAACAGCTGGAATTTGCGCGCGAACCCGAAACGCCCCAGCAGTCCGATCCCCGGTGATAAAAAAGCCTGCATGCCCCATGACTCCCCCGGACACCACGCACTGTTGGCGTGCATCAGGGTGCTTGCGACCCCGACTTGTGCCCTCTAAAAGGCCTCGAAAGTTCACCCTCGCCAGCTCTGTAGGCCGACTCTGTGGCGAAACTTCCCATTCTCGGTCCCCTTTGTAAGGAGGCCGCGTTGAAGCGGATTAGGCAGGCAAGATTCAGACCATGGCTATGAGCTATCAGCTTTTCCGCGATGCCAATCGAGGTCGTTAGCAGGCTAAGGGGATGGCGTTGGTGCACCGAAAAATGGCACATTGACGCACCCGCCCGCGTGCACTCTATGTTGTCGGAATTCCTCATGGCTATCAGCAACGCTCAACCCGCCGCCACTTCGGCGCCCGCCAGTTCGCAAAGCAGTCCGCTGGTGATGCGGATCATCGGCGCGGTGGCGCTGGCGCACTTGATCAACGACTTGATTCAGTCGGTCCTGCCGTCCATATATCCGATGCTCAAGGCCAGTTATGGCCTAACGTTCACCCAGGTCGGCCTGATCACTCTAACCTTCCAGTTGACCGCCTCATTGCTGCAACCCTGGGTCGGTTATCACACTGATCGCCATCCCAAGCCATGGCTGCTGCCGGCTGGCACGGTGTGCACGCTGATCGGGATCCTGATGATGTCGGTGGTCGGCAGCTTCCCGCTGATCCTCCTGGCGGCCGGGTTGATCGGTATCGGTTCCTCCACGTTCCACCCGGAGGCATCCCGCGTGGCGCGACTGGCCTCGGGCGGGCGCTTCGGCCTGGCACAATCGACTTTCCAGGTAGGCGGCAATGCAGGTTCTGCCTTCGGTCCGTTGCTGGCGGCGGCGATCATCATTCCCTACGGCCAGGGGCATGTGGCCTGGTTCGGTCTGTTCGCGGTATTCGCGCTGTTCGTGCTGTACCGGATCAGCCGCTGGTACGCCAATCACTTGAACCTGTTCAAGCTCAAGCAAGGCCAGGCGGCAACTCACGGCTTGTCCAAGGGGCGGGTCATGAGCGCGTTGGTGGTGCTGGGCATGTTGGTGTTTTCCAAGTATTTCTACATGGCCAGCTTCACCAGCTACTTCACCTTTTACCTGATCGAGAAGTTCGACCTGTCGGTGGCCAGTTCGCAGTTGCACCTGTTCCTGTTTCTTGGGGCGGTGGCGGCGGGGACTTTCTTTGGCGGGCCGATCGGCGACAGGATCGGGCGTAAGGCGGTGATCTGGTTTTCGATCCTCGGTGTGGCACCGTTCACCCTGATCCTGCCCCACGTCGATCTGTTCTGGACCAGCATTCTCAGCGTGGTCATCGGCTTCATCCTGGCTTCGGCGTTCTCGGCCATTGTGGTGTACGCCCAGGAACTGGTGCCGGGGAATGTCGGGATGATTGCCGGGGTGTTCTTTGGCTTGATGTTTGGTTTTGGCGGGATCGGCGCGGCACTGTTGGGGCATTTGGCGGATATTCACGGCATCGAGTACGTGTACTTTCTGTGTTCGTTCCTGCCGTTGCTGGGGGTGTTGGCGATCTTCCTGCCGAGAACCAGGAAGGCCTGACCACCACGCCATCCAATGTGGGAGCGGGCTTGCTCGCGAATGAAGATGTATCAGTCAACATCATCGTTGAATGTTAATTCGCTTTCGCGGGCAAGCCCGCTCCCACAGGGGTTGTGGTGTGGCGAGAATTATCCAGGCACAAAAAAGCCGCGTATCAAACGCGGCTTTTTCTTGAGCGCAGGCTTTAGACGTTGAAGCGGAAGTGCATCACGTCGCCGTCCTTGACGATGTAATCCTTGCCTTCCAGGCGCCATTTACCGGCTTCCTTGGTACCGGCTTCACCCTTGTACTGGATGAAGTCGTTGTAGGCGATCACTTCGGCGCGGATGAAGCCTTTTTCGAAGTCGGTGTGGATCACGCCAGCGGCTTGTGGCGCGGTGGCGCCGACGCGGACGGTCCAGGCGCGGACTTCTTCGACACCGGCAGTGAAGTAGGTCTGCAGGTGCAGCATCTCGTAGCCAGCGCGGATCACACGGTTCAGGCCAGGCTCTTCGAGGCCCAGGGCTTCGAGGAACATGTCTTTCTCTTCACCGTCTTCAAGCTCGGCGATTTCCGCTTCGATCTTGTTGCAGACCGGTACAACCATCGCGCCTTCTTCTTCGGCAATGGCCTTGACCACGTCCAGGTGCGGGTTGTTCTCGAAACCGTCTTCAGCGACGTTGGCGATGTACATGACCGGTTTGGTGGTCAGCAGGTGGAAGCCCTTGATCACCGCTTTCTCGTCGGTGCTCATGTTCTTCATCAGACTGCGCGCAGGCTTGCCTTCGGTGAAGTGAGCGATCAATTGCTCCAGCAGGCCTTTCTGGACCACGGCGTCCTTGTCACCACCCTTGGCGTTGCGCGCAACTTTCTGCAGTTGCTTCTCGCAGCTGTCGAGGTCGGCGAAGATCAGTTCCAGGTCGATGATTTCGATGTCGCGTTTCGGGTCGACGCTGTTGGAGACGTGAATCACGTTCTCGTCTTCGAAGCAGCGGACCACGTGGGCGATGGCATCGGTCTCACGGATGTTGGCGAGGAACTTGTTGCCCAGGCCTTCACCTTTCGATGCACCGGCGACCAGGCCAGCGATGTCGACGAATTCCATGGTGGTCGGCAGGATACGCTTCGGATTAACGATGGCTGCCAGGGCCTCCAGGCGCGGATCCGGCATCGGCACGATCCCACTGTTGGGCTCGATGGTGCAGAAGGGGAAGTTCTCGGCCGCGATACCGGATTTGGTCAGGGCGTTGAACAGGGTGGACTTGCCGACGTTAGGCAGACCGACGATGCCGCAATTGAATCCCATGGTGTTTTCCCCGAGGAGTGAGTCAGGCCTTCTGGCTGTGCAGGTTTTTCATCGCGCGGTTCCATTCACCGGCGAGGATATCCGGCAGCACGCCGAGGGCAAAGTCGATGCTGGCATCGAGTTTTTCCTGTTCGGCGCGTGGCGCACGACCCAGGACGAAATTTGAAACCATACTGGCTACGCCCGGGTGGCCAATGCCAAGCCGCAGGCGGTAGAAGGTATTCTGATTGCCCAGTTGCGCGATGATGTCGCGCAACCCGTTATGACCGCCATGGCCGCCGCCCTGTTTGAGTTTGGCAACGCCCGGAGGCAGGTCGAGTTCGTCATGCGCCACCAGGATTTCTTCGGGCTTGATGCGGAAGAAACCGGCGAGTGCCGCCACGGCCTGGCCGCTGCGGTTCATGTAGGTGGTGGGAATCAGCAGACGAACATCCTGACCCTGGTGCGAGTAGCGCCCGGTCAGGCCGAAATACTTGCGATCGGCCACAAGGTTGACGCCTTGGGCGTTCGCGATGCGCTCAACAAAAAGGGCCCCTGCGTTGTGCCGGGTCTGTTCGTATTCAGCGCCTGGATTTCCCAGGCCAACGATCAGTTTGATGGCAGTCACGATAGGGGCCCTTCCTTGGAGTGGTGAATAACATCGCCGCATTCAAGGTGTGCGGCGAAAGTGGACGAAAAATGCTCATTTACCATGGATGTAAACTCCGCGTTCTCGCCCGCTTTCTCGCTACGCTCTAGTCCGCGATGTTTCCGGTCACTCCGGCATGCAGAGTAAAATTACTCTGCAGCGCCTTCTGCAGCTTCTGGAGCAACACGTGGAGCGTGGACGTTGGCAACAGCCTTGTCATCGCCGTGTGCCAGAGCAACGAACTCAACGCCTTTAGGAGCCTTGAGGTCGGACAGGTGAATGATCGAACCGATTTCGGCGTCAGCCAGGTCGACTTCGATGAATTCAGGCAGGTCTTTCGGCAGGCAGGACACTTCGATTTCCGAAGTAACGTGCGAGATTTCGCCGCCTTTCTTGACCGGTGCTTCTTCGTTGATGAAGTGCACTGGAACGATCGCGGTCAGTTTCTGGCCAGCGACTACGCGTACGAAGTCAGCGTGCATCACGTGGCCTTTGGCTGGGTGACGCTGCAGGGCTTTGATCACGACGTTCTGCTTGGTGCCACCAACGTTCAGCTCGATGATGTGGCTGTAAGCCGCTTCGTTTTCGAGCAGTTTGGCAACTTCTTTGGCCAGCATGCTGATGGATTCAGGGGCTTTGTCGCCACCGTAAACTACAGCTGGAACCAGGCTTGCGAGACGACGCAGGCGGCGGCTCGCACCTTTCCCCAGGTCGGAACGCACTTCAGCATTCAGAGTAAAATCGTTCATGTTGTATCTCCAAAATAACCACATTCGCCCCAGCGTTTGCGACCAGCGCTAAAGGCGATATGGGCAAAAAAGCCCCGCCCCGACAGGAATGCCGGGGCGGGGCGCTTTTCGTCAACGAGAGGTTCGAGAAGGGCAGGGCCCTTAGCGGAACATCGCGCTGATCGATTCTTCATTGCTGATGCGGCGAACCGCCTCGGCAACTACCGGTGCGATATCCAGTTGACGGATACGCGCACAGGCTTGTGCTGCAGCGGACAGCGGGATGGTGTTGGTCACCACCAGCTCGTCCAGCACGGAATTTTCAATGTTTTCGATCGCCCGACCCGACAGCACAGGGTGCGTGCAGTAGGCGAAAACCTTGGCAGCGCCATGCTCTTTCAAGGCCTTGGCCGCGTGGCACAGGGTGCCGGCGGTATCGACCATGTCGTCAACCAGGATACAGGTACGCCCTTCGACATCACCGATGATATGCATCACTTCAGAGTGATTGGCTTTCTCACGGCGTTTGTCGATGATCCCGAGATCCACGCCCAGGGATTTGGCAACGGCACGTGCACGCACGACGCCGCCAATGTCCGGGGACACGATCATCAGGTTTTCGAAGCGCTGATCTTCGATGTCATCCACCAGAACCGGGGAGCCGTAGATGTTATCTACCGGAATATCGAAGAAGCCCTGAATCTGGTCAGCATGCAGATCAACCGTGAGAACACGGTCGATGCCGACTACGGTCAGCATGTCAGCTACGACTTTCGCGCTGATAGCCACACGTGCGGAGCGCGGACGGCGATCCTGACGGGCATAACCAAAGTAAGGAATAACAGCAGTGATACGAGTAGCCGAGGAGCGGCGGAAGGCATCGGCCATCACTACCAGTTCCATCAGGTTATCGTTGGTCGGAGCGCAAGTCGGCTGAATAATGAAGACATCTTTACCGCGGACGTTTTCATTGATCTCGGCAGTTATTTCGCCGTCGGAGAACTTACCGACAGAGATGTCACCGAGAGGGATATGCAGCTGACGTACGACACGCCGAGCCAGATCGGGGTTAGCGTTCCCCGTAAAGACCATCATCTTGGACACGCGCAGTACCTGAAGGCTGAGGGTATACCTGGATGAGTATAGGAAAATGGCAGGGGCGGCTGGATTCGAACCAACGCATGGCAGGATCAAAACCTGCTGCCTTACCGCTTGGCGACGCCCCTGTATCTGTTGCAACGAGTACCCAGTACTCGTGTTCCGTTAGAGCAGAGTCTGTAACTTGCGATGCAACATCGAAATGTTGCTTCCTTTTGCTACAAAACCTGTAAGGGTCTCTGTAAGAAGGGCCGAGACTTTATCAGCTTCAGCTTTGCTTGGGAAGCCCCCAAACACACAACTTCCAGTTCCGGTGAGTTTCGCTTCGGTAAATTTACCTAGCAAATTCAATGCGTTACGAACTTCTGGATAACGCCTTGCTACCACCGGCAAGCAGTCGTTTCGACTGTTTCCCTCGGGAACGGGGCGCACTTTAATGGGAGGAGTGTTACGTGTCAACAACGGATCGGAAAAAATTTCTGCTGTGCTAACAGAGACTTGCGGCACCAGCACGACATACCACGGTTCCTCGGGTTCAACCGGGGTCAGTTTCTCTCCTACGCCCTCGGCAAAAGCCGCGTGACCCCGCACGAAAACCGGGACGTCGGCACCCAGCGTCAGGCCCAGCGCGGCCAGTCGGTCTTCATTCCAGCCCAGTTGCCAGAGATGGTTGAGACCGAGCAGGGTCGTCGCGGCGTTCGAGCTTCCGCCACCGATCCCGCCGCCCATGGGAAGAACCTTGTCAATCCAGATATCGATGCCCAGCGCGCAACCGGATTGCTCCTGAAGTTTTTTCGCGGCTTTCACGATCAGGTTACTGTCGTGAGGCACACCTTCAAACTCGGTATTCAGCTGAATCACCCCGTCATCGCGCAGGGCAAAAGTGATTTCGTCACCGTAATCGAGGAACTGAAACAGCGTCTGCAGTTCGTGGTAGCCATCTTCGCGACGACCGAGAATGTGCAGCATCAGATTGAGCTTGGCCGGGGAGGGCAGGGTCAGGCGAGCAGCAGGCATGTCCTTCATTGTCCCAGTTTGCGTGGTTGCCAGGCCTTGATCACCAGCGTGACATCAAGGTCGGTGCCGTGCAGCTTGATCCGCTCGGGCAGCCAGTAACCGTTCTGTTCGGTATAAGCGGTGTATTCCACCTGCCAGCCGTCCTGTTCCAGGCTGGCCAGGCGACTGTCACCGTCCAGGGTCAGGCGGCTTTTGCTGTCGGGCGCCGGAAGTCCGCGAACCCACCAGGCCAGATTGGACACCGGCAGCTTCCAGCCCAATTGTTCTTCCAGCAGCGCATCCGGGCTTTGGGCTTCATAGCGACCCTGGTTGGCGACTTCCAGCGACACCTTGCCTGGCCGCCCGGTCAGGCGTGCGGCGCCGCGACCCAGCGGGCCCGAAAGACGGATGTCGTAGTAGTCCTGACGTTGTAACCAGAACAGGGTGCCGCTGCCGGAATCCTTGGGTGCGCGAATGCCGATCTTGCCGTCGATCTGCCAGCCATCCAGCCCGGTAAGCTGCTGCTTGTGTTCTCGCCATTGAGCAGGATTGCCATGCCCTTCGACCGATTCCCGGGCGCCAAAACCCGCGCAACCGGCGAGCAGGGCGATGAAGCTGAAAACAATGAGGTGGCGCAAAAACATAATCTTAAAGAGTCTCTGATCCGGTCAGGCGCTTGATGGTACTGCGCAGGATAGGGCTGTCGGGTTGTGCCTTGAGGAACTTGTCCCAGATTTGCCGGGCTTCACGCTGCTTGCCACTGGCCCACAGAACTTCGCCCAGGTGTGCGGCGACTTCCTGGTCGGGGAAGCGTTCCAGGGCCTGGCGCAGCAGGCGTTCCGCTTCGTCCAGATTGCCCATGCGAAAGTTCACCCAGCCGAGGCTGTCGAGTACCGCCGGGTCTTCCGGATTGATCTGGTGGGCCTGCTCGATCAGCGCCTTGGCTTCGGCATAGCGCGTCGTACGGTCGGACAGGGTGTAGCCGAGGGCGTTCAGTGCCATCGCGTTGTCCGGGTCACGTTTGATGATCAGTCGCAGGTCTTTTTCCATCTGCGCCAGATCATTGCGTTTTTCCGCCTGCATGGCTCGGGTATACAGCAGGTTCAGATCGTCAGGATATTGCTGCAATGCCTTTTCCAGGACTTTCCAGGCTTTGTCCCCCTGTTTGTTGGCAGACAGGGTCTCGGCTTCGATCAGGTACAACTGGACCGCGTAGTCCGGTTGCTCATCGCGCTGAGCGGCGAGCTTGCTCTGGGCTTCGGCGGTCTTGCCATTGTTCATCAGGATGTCGGCCTGACGCAGCTGCGCCGGCAGATAGTCGTTGCCCGGACCGACCTGGGCGTACTCGATCAGTGCGCCTTGTGGGTCGTTGCGTTCTTCGGCGATTCGTCCCAGGTTCAGGTGCGCCGAATCGACGTGACTTTCCCGGGCGATCAGGTCTTCCAGGTAGCCCTTGGCCTCGTCCCAGGCCTTGGCTTCCAGGCACACCAGCGCCAGGGAATAGCGCAATTCATCGTCATCGGGGTATTGCTGGACCAGGCTGGAGAACTCGGCCTTGGCGTCGTCCATGCGGTCCTGTTCGACCAGCATCCGCGCGTAGGTCAGGCGCAGGCGTTTGTCGTCCGGGTATTTCTTGATGCTTTTTTGCAGCAGCGGCAAGGCTTCCTTGCCGCGATCGAGCGACTGCAGCAGGCGCGCGCGCAGCAGGATCGGGGCAATTTCACCATCGTCAGGCGGATTGTCTTCCAGAAGCGTCAATGCGCCTCGAGCGTCTCCGTCCTGCTGCATCAGCAAGGCCTTGCCGAAAATCAGCTGTCCGTTGTTCGGGTGGCGCTGCAACAGGCGGTCGAAACTCTTCATCAAACCATTGCGCGTGTCCTGGTCGGTGTCGGCCGCAGACAGGGCGAGGAAGTCGAAATGCGTGTCGCCCTTGCCCAGCAGAACTTTCTCCATATAGACCATGGAGTCGTCATAGCGCCCGGCGCGGGCCAGTTGCACGGCAGCGGCGCGCTGCGCCTCAAGGTCGTCCGGGGCGTTTTTCGCCCAGATCAGAGCGGTGTCCAGGGCAGGCTGGTCGGCGCCCAAATATTCGGCGATGCGAAATGCCCGTTCGGAGACGCCCGGATCCTGGGTGTTGATCGCCTGGGTCACGTAGTTGTCCAGGGCAATGTCGAAACGATTGCGCTGGCCAGCCAGTTCAGCGGTCAGCAGGCTGAAGACCGTGTCTTCGCTGAATGAGCTGTAAACCTTGGGCTTTTCAGGTGCCGGGGTGCTGTCTTCAGCCGGCGGCGTACCGTCCGGCGACACGGGTGCCAAGGCCTGGCAGCCGCTGAGGAAGACAAAAGCGAGAAGCAACGCGGAAGATCTATTCATATAGGAAGAGGACGACTAACCTGCGGTCGGATCATCATGACACAAGCCTTGGGTCAAACATAACCGGCCGGCCAATTTACCCGGTCAGGTTGTAAACGAGAACCGCTCGCAAGCCCGGGGGCGTCTACCGGCTCAATAGAGATCGAGTGGTTGTTCTGAATCTGACGAAGTAGGACAATTGCCGGCTTCACGTCACCACCAGCGACTTTGAATGGCCTTCCTCGCACTCGGTATTAACCACAAGACTGCTTCAGTAGACGTCCGCGAGCGCGTGGCCTTTACCCCTGAGCAGCTGGTTGAGGCCTTGCAGCAGCTTTGCCGACTGACCGACAGCCGCGAAGCTGCGATCCTCTCCACCTGCAATCGCAGCGAACTCTATATAGAACAGGATCACCTGTCGGCCGATATCGTGCTGCGCTGGCTGGCCGAATATCATCATTTGAGCCTCGAAGAGCTGCGTGCGAGCAGTTATGTGCACGAAGATGATGCGGCAGTTCGTCACATGATGCGGGTCGCTTCCGGGCTCGATTCGCTGGTGCTGGGCGAACCGCAGATCCTCGGCCAGATGAAATCGGCCTATGCCGTGGCTCGCGAGGCCGGCACCATCGGGCCATTGCTCGGGCGGTTGTTCCAGGCCACGTTCAACGCGGCCAAGCAGGTGCGCACCGACACCGCCATCGGCGAAAACCCGGTCTCCGTAGCGTTTGCCGCGGTCAGCCTGGCCAAACAGATCTTCAGCGACCTGCAACGCAGCCAGGCGTTGCTGATCGGCGCGGGCGAGACCATCACCCTGGTCGCCCGGCACCTGCATGACCTGGGTGTAAAGCGCATCGTGGTCGCCAACCGTACCCTGGAGCGCGCCAGCACCCTGGCCGAGCAGTTTGGTGCCCATGCGGTGCTGCTGTCGGACATTCCGGCTGAGCTGGTGCGCAGCGACATCGTCATCAGTTCCACCGCCAGCCAATTGCCGATTCTTGGCAAGGGCGCGGTCGAAAGTGCGTTGAAGCTGCGCAAGCACAAGCCGATCTTCATGGTGGATATCGCCGTCCCCCGGGATATCGAGCCTGAAGTGGGCGAGTTGGACGACGTTTACCTCTACAGCGTCGATGACCTGCATGAAGTGGTCGCCGAAAACCTCAAGAGCCGACAGGGCGCTGCGCAAGCCGCCGAAGAGATGGTTTCGGTCGGTGCCGAAGATTTCATGGTCCGCCTGCGCGAACTGGCGGCGGTGGACGTGCTCAAGGCCTATCGTCAACAGAGCGAACGCCTGCGCGACGAGGAATTGCAAAAAGCCCAGCGCCTGCTGGCCAACGGTGCCAGCGCCGAAGACGTGCTGGTGCAACTGGCCCGAGGCCTGACCAACAAACTGTTGCACGCACCGAGCGTGCAGTTGAAAAAGCTCTCTGCCGAAGGGCGCCTCGATGCGCTGGCGATGGCCCAGGAACTCTTTGCCCTCAATGAGGGCTCATCGGAAAGCTTTTCGGATAAGAAACCGCAATGAAAGCGTCACTGCTCAATAAACTGGACATCCTCCAGGACCGTTTCGAGGAATTGACCGCCCTGCTGGGCGACGGCGAAGTCATTGCCGATCAGAACAAGTTCCGCACCTATTCCAAGGAGTATGCGGAAGTCGAGCCGATCGTCGATGCCTATAAACAGCTGCTCAAAGTCCAGGGCGATCTCGAAGGCGCCCAGGCGTTGCTCAAGGACAGCGACCCGGACATGCGTGAAATGGCCGTGGAAGAAGTCCGCGAAGCCAAGGAACGCCTGGTCGAGCTGGAAGCCAACCTGCAACGCATGCTGCTGCCCAAGGACCCGAACGACGGGCGCAACGTATTCCTCGAAATCCGCGCCGGCACCGGCGGTGACGAAGCGGCGATTTTCTCCGGCGACCTGTTCCGCATGTATTCGCGATACGCCGAGCGTCGTGGCTGGCGCGTGGAAATCCTCTCGGAAAACGAGGGTGAGCACGGCGGCTATAAAGAAGTCATCGCCCGGGTCGAAGGCGACAATGTCTACGGCAAGCTGAAATTCGAATCCGGCGCGCACCGTGTGCAACGGGTGCCGGCGACCGAATCCCAGGGGCGCATCCACACCTCGGCCTGCACCGTCGCGGTACTGCCCGAGCCGGACGAACAGGAAGCGATCGAGATCAACCCGGCGGACCTGCGGATCGATACCTACCGCTCCTCCGGTGCCGGTGGTCAGCACGTCAACAAGACCGATTCGGCGATCCGGATCACCCACTTGCCGTCCGGTATCGTGGTCGAGTGCCAAGAAGAGCGTTCGCAGCACAAGAACCGCGCCCGAGCGATGGCCTGGCTGTCGGCCAAACTCAATGACCAGCAGACCAGTGCCGCGGCCAATGCCATTGCCAGCGAGCGTAAGTTGCTGGTGGGTTCCGGTGACCGCTCCGAGCGCATCCGTACCTACAACTTTGCCCAGGGCCGGGTGACCGATCACCGGGTCAACCTGACGCTGTACTCCCTCGACGAGATTCTCGCCGGTGGTGTGGAGGCGGTGATCGAACCGCTGCTGGCCGAATACCAGGCCGATCAATTGGCAGCGATAGGTGAGTAAAATGACGATCATTGCCAGTTTGTTGCGTGCCGCTGAACTGCCGGATTCGCCCACGGCGCGTCTGGACGCCGAATTGTTGCTGGCGGCGGCGTTGGGCAAATCCCGAAGCTTTTTGCACACCTGGCCCGAGCGCATTGTCCCGAGTGAAGCGGCGCTGACCTTTGCCGACTATCTTGAGCGCCGTCGCGGTGGCGAGCCGGTGGCCTACATCCTCGGTCAGCAGGGTTTCTGGAAGCTCGACCTGGAAGTGGCGCCGCATACCCTGATTCCACGCCCGGACACCGAATTGCTGGTGGAGGCCGCCCTCGAACTGTTGCCCTCCACCCCAGCGAAGGTCCTGGACCTGGGGACCGGCAGCGGCGCCATCGCCCTGGCGTTGGCCAGTGATCGTCCGGTGTGGCAGGTCACGGCCGTGGACCGCGTGCCCGAAGCCGTGGCCCTGGCCGAGCGCAACCGCCAACGCTTGCACCTGAATAACGCAACGGTCCTGTGCAGCCACTGGTTCAGTGCGTTGCAAGGCCAGCGTTTCCAACTGATCGTCAGCAATCCTCCCTACATCGCCGCAGCCGATCCACATCTGGTCGAGGGCGATGTGCGCTTCGAGCCCGCCAGTGCCCTGGTGGCCGGTGTCGACGGGCTTGACGACCTGCGCCTGATCGTCGCCCAGGCGCCGGAGCATCTGGAGGCCGGCGGCTGGCTGATGCTCGAGCACGGCTACGATCAGGCCGAAGCGGTGCGTGATTTGCTGCTGACCCGCGGTTTCGAAGCGGTTCACAGCCGCACCGATCTGGGCGGTCATCAACGCATCAGTCTGGGACGCCTGCCGTGCTGAATGATCAGGAATTGCTGCGCTACAGCCGGCAGATCCTGCTGGCACACATCGACATCGACGGTCAGTTGCGGCTCAAGGACAGTCGCGTACTGATCGTCGGCCTCGGCGGTCTCGGCGCACCGGTGGCGCTGTACCTCGCTGCGGCCGGCGTCGGTGAATTGCATCTGGCGGACTTCGACACGGTCGACCTGACCAACCTGCAGCGCCAGATCATCCACGACACCGACAGCGTCGGCAGCAGCAAAGTCGATTCGGCGATCAAGCGCCTGACGGCCATCAACCCAGAGGTTCGGCTGGTGGCCCATCGTGCGGCGCTGGATGAAGACTCCCTCGCCCAGGTCGTGTCCGGTGTGGATCTGGTCCTCGACTGCTCAGACAATTTCGGCACCCGTGAAGCGGTGAACGCAGCGTGTGTCGCGGCTGGCAGGCCACTGGTCAGCGGTGCGGCGATTCGCCTGGAAGGGCAGTTGTCGGTGTTCGATCCTCGTCGCCCCGAGAGCCCTTGCTACCACTGTTTATACGGGCATGGCAGCGAAGCTGAATTGACCTGCAGCGAGGCCGGTGTGGTCGGGCCTCTGGTAGGGCTGGTCGGCAGTCTGCAGGCTCTCGAAGCCTTGAAGTTGCTGGCCGGTTTCGGCGAGCCACTGGTGGGGCGCCTGTTGCTGATCGATGCCTTGGGCACGCGGTTTCGTGAACTGCGGGTCAAGCGCGATCCAGGCTGCAGCGTCTGTGGACCCCGGCATGCGTGAAGCGCCGATCGGCGTGTTCGACTCCGGTGTGGGCGGGCTGTCGGTGCTGGCCGAGATCCAGCGCTTGTTGCCCAACGAGTCTCTGTTGTACGTCGCCGATTGCGGACATATTCCCTACGGCGAGAAAACCCCGGCATTCATTCAGCGGCGCTGCAGCGTCATTGCTGAATTTTTCCAGCAGCAGGGCGCCAAGGCGCTGGTGCTCGCCTGTAACACTGCGACCGTCGCCGGCGTTGCCGACCTTCGCCGCGATTACCCGCAGTGGCCCATTGTCGGCATGGAACCGGCGGTCAAGCCAGCCGCCGCCGCGACCCGCAGCGGCGTGGTCGGGGTGCTGGCCACCACTGGCACCTTGCAGAGTGCCAAGTTTGCAGCGCTGCTCGACCGTTTTGCCAATGACGTGCGGGTGATGACCCAGCCGTGCCCGGGGTTGGTGGAGCTCATTGAAAGCGGCGACCTGCACAGCCCCGCCCTGCGTCAGTTGCTGGAAGGTTATGTCCGGCCGCTGCTCGGCGAAGGCGCCGACACCATCATTCTGGGCTGCACCCATTACCCCTTCCTCAAGCCGCTGCTCAGGCAGATGATCCCCGACGACATCAGTCTGATCGACACCGGCGCCGCCGTTGCGCGCCAGCTTCAACGCCTGTTGAACGAGCGCGATCTGCTCGCCGCCGGGCCTGCCCGTGACGCGCAATTCTGGAGCAGTGGCGATCCGGTGCACTTCGCAAATATATTGCCGACCCTGTGGCATAACACTGGCGTTGTGCGATGCTTCGAAAGGTAAACAACGTTTTGGGGGAATGAAGCAATTGGGGCTGAACTTCTGATTAATCGTCGACTTCTATAGCGTGAGCAACACAAAAACCAAACGGCATCGTCCGCAAAAGGATGTTTCTATGAAGCGACTATTCTGCTTGGCCGCGATTGCGGCCGCTTTGATGGGGCACAGTTTTACCGCACAGGCCGCTGGCGTGGAGTTCGCGGTCGGACAGACCAGTGACTCGACCATGACTTATCGACTGGGCATGCAATTCGATTGGGACAAGAGCTGGTGGCAGACCGATGTGGGTCGCCTGACCGGATACTGGAGCGGGGCCTACACCTATTGGGAAGGCGACGAGACCTCCAGCAACCATAGCCTGTCGTTCTCTCCCGTATTCGTTTACGAGTTCGCTGGCCAGAACGTTAAACCCTATGTTGAACTCGGAGTCGGTGTAGCGCTATTCGCCAATACCGAAGTGGAAAGCAACAAATTGGGCAGCGCATTTCAGTTCGAAGACCGCTTGGGTTTCGGCCTGCGCTTCGCCGGTGGACATGAGGTCGGCATTCGCGCCACGCACTACTCCAACGCCGGTATCAGCACCCCGAACGACGGTGTAGAAAGCTACGCTTTGCATTACACGATGCCGTTGTAGGTTCACAGTTAACCAATGTGGGAGCGGGCTTGCTCGCGAAAGCGGTGTGTCAATCAATATGATGTCGACTGACACTCCCTTTCGCGAGCAAGCCCGCTCCCACAGCGTTATGTGGTGGTTCGGGTTTCAGCGGTACGCCGTAGCAATACCCTGACGCTCCTCGATGCATTCCGGCGCCCCCATCTCGAACTCCCGACAAATCAGCGGACGCTGTTCATAGATGGTGCACATCATCGTGTCCCGATCCAGCGCGGCGCACCAGCCGTCGTCCAGGCGCAGCATGACCTCCCCGCCCCAGTCGTCGGTATCGATAAACCGCTGCGGCACGCCTGTGTCGGTGATCAGCATCACTTCAAGCTGACAGCAGCAAGCCGCACAGGTCGAGCACGTCACGACCGGTTCGGCGATTTGCGTATGGGGAATGGTTTTCATGGCGCGCAGTGTAAGGCAGACGGCCGAGGCTGTGGGAAAGGCCGGACGGGATGTTCACTCATGCGCATCGCCAGCCAATCGCAATGCCATGGCATGCAGAAGCGGAAACAGCAGCGCCCACAGCAGTGCGATCCCGACCAGCGTCGGTAACTGGCCGTAGGGGAACTGCACCCCGGCCAACTGTCCGCCGGCGTAATATGACAGCGGGCCGCCTGCCGCGCCCAGCACACTGGCCCGCCACCAGGGCCTGGCCGTCCACACCAGGCAATGGCGCAGGGTGGTTGCCAGCAGCGCCCACAGCAGCATCAACCAGAGCGGAATCAGGGGTGAGTTATCGCTGAAGTCGAATACCCCCAGCCAGCGCAGCAGGCTGTCGACGGACGTGCCGACGATCACCACGCTGAGTATCAACCTACCTTCCTCGGCCCAACTGCTTATCCACAGCAGATGAATCACCAGTGCCGCCAGTGGCACCCACAGCCACAGGCTGTTGCCTGCGATCACGCAAACGAACCAGCCAAGCTGAAACAGCGCGGCATTGGCCAGCCGTTCAAGCATCGAAGCGGCCGAGCAAGGGGGCGGTGATCGCTGCCGGTTTGGCCAGCAACAGCTGCGCGGTACCGATGCTGCGTTCCAGAAAGCCCCCTTCGCAGTAACACAGGTAAAACTCCCACAACCTCAGGAATTGCTCGTCGTACCCCAATTCGCCCAGGCGAACCTGGGCACGGCGAAAATTCACATGCCACAGGCGCAGGGTGCGCGCGTAATGCAGGCCGAAGTCCTCCATGTGCAACAGGTTCATGTCGGTGTCGCGGCTGACGATCTCCAGCATCTTTTGCACACAGGGCAAGGCGCCGCCGGGGAAGATGTAGCGCTGGATGAAATCGACGCTGCGCCTGGCCTGTTCGTAGCGCTGCTCGCGAATGGTGATGGCCTGCAACAGCATCAATCCGTTGCTCTTGAGCAAATGCGCGCATTGCTTGAAGTAGGTGGGCAGAAAGCGATGACCTACCGCTTCGATCATCTCGATCGACACCAGTTTGTCGTATTGGCCGCTCAGATCGCGGTAATCCTTGAGCAACAGCGTGACCTGGTCTTGCAGCCCCAGGGCTTGGATCCGTTGCGCGGTGTAGGCATGCTGCTCCCTGGAGAGCGTGGTGGTGGTGACCTGGCAGCCGTAATGCTGCGCCGCGTACAGCGCCATGCTGCCCCAACCCGTGCCGATTTCCAGCAAATGATCGCTGGGTTTGAGGTCGAGCTTCTGGCAGATACGTTGCAGCTTGTTCAACTGCGCCTGTTCGAGGCTGTCTTCGGGGCTCATGAATTGCGCGGCCGAATACATCATGGTCGGGTCCAGAAACTGTTCGAACAACTCATTGCCCAGATCGTAGTGGGCGGCGATGTTTTTCTGCGAACCCGCACGGGTGTTGCGGTTGAGCCAGTGCAGGGCCCGGACGAACGGCCGACCGAGTTTGGCCAGGCCACCTTCCAGCGCATCCAGTACATCCAGATTGCTGACGAAAACCCGGATCACCGCCGTCAGGTCCGGCGAGCTCCAGTAGCCGTGAATATAAGCCTCGCCGGCGCCGATCGAGCCATTGCTCGCCACCAGTCCCCAGGCTGCCGCGTCGTGGATATGGATCTCCCCCAACAAATGACTGCCGGCCGTGCCGAACACATGGCGTTCGCCCTCGTCGACAATCACCAGTTGACCGTGTTCAAGGTGCGCGAGTTGGCGCAGTACGCCGCGGCGCAACAGCGATCCGGTCAGGCCGTTGGCATTCAATAAGCTGGCTTTGGCCAAGACACTAGAGGATTTCATGGCGGCGATCCTTGGGCGGAACGATGGCGGTCTGGAAGCTGCCATCGGCAGCCTGATGGTTAAAAATGGGCACGCGTTTGATCAGCAGGCGCAGGGCTTGCCAATAAATAGCCAGGCAGGTTTTTGCGGTCATCCACGGAAAACGCCGTAGATAACGGTGCAGGCTGCTGCGATCGAGGGCTTCGCGTTTGAGGTTGAGCGTGGCGTCGAACAATTTCAGCTCGCCCTGCCAGTCAGCCATGTGCACACCGAGCGATTGCGCGGCGGGGCTGAAGCTCATCCGGTGTTCAAGATCCCGAGGCAAAAACGGCGAGACATGAAAGGCCTTGGCGACGGCGAAATGTTGATGAAAGTCGCGCAGGTCCTGCGGTGTTCTGGCCGGCAACACGTAGTGATAGCGCTCGCGCCACGGGGTATTGGTCACTTCGGCGAGGATCGCCGCCAATTGGCCGTCGGCTTCGTAGCAATAGAAAAAACTGACCGGGTTGAACGCCAGGCCCCAACTGCGGGGCTGTGTCAGCAGGCAGATCGAACCTTGCGGAGCATGACCGATCCCCAGGCACACCTGTTCGCGCACCGCATCGCTCAAGCGCATGCCGTTGGCGGTGAAGGCCTTGAGATAGTCGCTTTCGCGGAACGAAAACGGCGAGAAACGGCGCCTGCCCGACAGCGGCGACAGCGCCAGCACGGCGTCCTGCTCCGCCAGATCCAGGTACAGCAAACCGATTCTGTAACGGAACTGGTGGTTTTTCGGCGAGAACCGCCGATGTGCGATCCAGCCGCTGTAGAGGGCACTGTTCACAGCGCTTCACCGAACGATCGGGCAACGCGCAGCGCGCTGACCACGCCATCTTCATGGAAGCCGTTGGCCCAGTAAGCGCCGCAATAAAAGCTGTGTTGCGCCCCGTTCAATTCTTCCCAGCGTTGCTGGGCGGCCACGGTGCTCAGGCTGTACTGCGGATGGGCATAGGTGAACCGGCCGAGCACTCGGGAAGGCTCGATGCCGGCGCTTTGATTGAGGCTGACGCAAAACGTGGTATCACTCTGGATCCCTTGCAGGATGTTCATGTTGTACGTCACCGCAGTCCGCGTGTGGCCGGCACCGCCGAGGCGATAATTCCAGCTGGCCCACGCGAGCCTGTTGGAGGGCAGCAGGCGGGTGTCGCTATGCAGCACCACTTCGTTGTCGGCGTAGGGCAGGGCGCCGAGGATCGATTGTTCGGCGGCACTGGGCTTGGTCAGCAGGGCCAGTGCCTGATCGCTGTGGCAGGCGAACACAACCTTGTCGAAGCGCTCACTGCCAGCGGCGCTGTGGATAACGACGCCGTCTTCGTCGCGTTCTACCTGTGTCACCGGGCAGTTGAGGCGGATCCGGTCTTTGAAACCGGCGGTCAACGGCGCGATGTACGCGCTCGATCCACCCTCGATCACGCACCATTGCGGGCGATGGTTGACCGACAGCAAACCGTGATTCTTGAAAAAACGGACAAAGCCTTGCAGCGGAAACCCCAGCATGTCGGCCATGGACATCGACCAGATTGCTGCACCCATGGGCACGATGTAATGCAGGATGAAGCGTTCGCCATAACCCCCGGCCTTCAGGTACTGGTCCAGGGTGGTATCGGCGCTGATCCGGCCTTCGGCGAGGTCGGCCTGAGCCTGTTTGTTGAACCGCAGGATATCGCGCAGCATGCCCCAGAAACCTGGCGAAAACAGGTTGCGACGCTGAGCGAAGAGGCTGTTTAAATTGTTGCCGTTGTACTCCAGGCCGCTGTCCGGGTCGGTGACCGAAAAGCTCATTTGCGTCGGCTTGAAGCCGACGCCGATCTGGCTCAGCAAACGGATGAAATTCGGGTAGGTCCAATCGTTGAACACAATGAAACCGGTGTCCACGGCATGGCGCTGGCCATCGACGGTCACCTCCACGGTATGGGTGTGGCCGCCGACCCGGTCACCGGCCTCGAAGAGTGTGATCTCGTGGTTGCGGTTAAGCAGGTAAGCGCAGGTCAGCCCCGAAATGCCGCTGCCGATGATGGCGATATTCACGGCGAATCCTTGATGGGTGGATTGCTGCGTACCATGCGTTTGCCGATGGCGAGCTTGACCCGGTTGGGCATTTTCGACAGTGGCCAGAGCGCGGCCATGAACAGGGCCGGGAAAGCGATCTCCAATGGACGATGCTGGAGCTTGGCGAAGATGTGTCGCGCGGCTTTGCCCACCGGCCAGCTCAGCGGCATCGGGAAATCGTTTTTCGCGGTCAACGGGGTGTCGACAAAGCCCGGGCTGACCACAGTCACTTCGATGCCTTCCGGCGCCAGGTCAATGCGCAACGACTCGAACAGGTAGCGCAGCCCGGCTTTCGACGCGCCGTAGGCCTCGGCCCTGGGCAGTGGCAGGTAGGTCACCGAACTGGCGACGCCCACCAGATGCGGTGCAAGCCCTGCCCGCAACAGCGGCAGGGCCGCTTCGATGCAGTAACTGCTGGCCAGTAGATTGGTGCGTACCACGTGTTCGATGATCGAAGCGTCGAACTGCTGGACATCCACGTATTCACAGGTGCCGGCATTGAGGATCACGGTATCGAGCGAGCCCCAGACTTCAGCGATTTGCTCACCGATTTCGCGCACGGTCTGGCTGTTGGTCAAGTCGCCGGGGACCACCAGTACTTGACCGGGGTAACGCTGCGACAGCACTTTGAGTGGCGCCACCGAGCGTGCACTGACGGCCAGGTGGGCGCCGGTTTTCAGTATTTCTTCGGCCAGTGCCGCCCCGATGCCACTGCTGGCGCCGGTCAGCCAATAGCGCCGTGGAGATGTAAAACTCATCCCATTCTCCTTTTCAGCCAGGCGATTGCCCGGCCCAATACGGGTAAATGTTCGTAGAGCAGGGCCCCGGCGTCGAAGTAGTCGCGGTGCCAATAAACCTTGTCGCGCCAGTGCAGGTGTGAGCAGCCGTCGACGCGGATCACCCGCCCGTTGGCCAGTCGGGGATGACGGTAGCTCATGACCCAGCGCAGATAACCTTCGCCTTCAGCGACCTGGTCGAAGCCGTGAAACTCGAAATGCAGCTCGCTGACGTTGGCGTACAGTTCACCGAAGTAGTCGCGCAACTGCTCCAGGCCCTGCACGTCATGCAGCGGGTCAGTGAAGTGCACGTCAGCGGTGTACAGCTCGTTCAGGCGTTGAAGGTTGTCTTTGTCCAGGCCTGCAAATTGCCGGGCGAAGCGCCGAAGAAAATCACTCACGGTCACCTCCGGCATCCGCATGTCGCGATGGCAGGTTTTTGAACGCCGCCAGTGCCCGCGTGCGGGAGGTGCTGAGATTGACGATCGGCGAGGGGTAATCCGCCACCCCGAACAGGCCACCCAGGTTCGCCGGGTTGTGCACGTCTTTTTTGTTCAGCGCCGCCAGTTCCGGCAGCCAGTGCTTGATGAATATCCCTTCGGGGTCGAATTTTTCCGATTGGCTCAGCGGGTTGAAAATCCGGAAGTACGGCGCCGAATCGGTGCCGGTGGAGGAACTCCACTGCCAGCCGCCGTTGTTCGCGGCCAGGTCGCCATCGATCAGGTGGCGCATGAAAAAGCGTTCGCCTTCGCGCCAGTCGATCAGCAGATTCTTGGTCAGGAACATCGCCACCACCATGCGCAGGCGGTTGTGCATCCAGCCGGTTTCCAGAAGTTGGCGCATGGCCGCATCGATGATCGGCAAGCCGGTGCGCGCTTGTTGCCAGGCAGCCAGTTCTTCGGGGGCATGGCGCCAGGCCAGGGCTTCGGTCTCCGGGCGAAAGGCGCGGTGGCGAGACACTCGCGGGTAACCGACCAGAATGTGTTTGTAGAACTCGCGCCACAGCAGTTCGTTGATCCAGGTCACCGCGCCGACCTTGCCGCTTTCGAACTCGCCCTGATTGCTTTGCAGGGCCGCGTGCAGGCACTGGCGCGGCGAAATCACCCCGGCCGCCAGGTAGGTCGAGAGCTGGCTGGTGCCGGGTTTGGCCGGAAAGTCCCGTTCGTTCTTGTAGTAGTCGATCTGCGCGTCGGCAAAGCTGTCGAGGCGGCGCTGCGCTTCGGCTTCACCGGCAGGCCAGAGGTCTCGCAGGTTCTGGGTCGGCGTTACGAACCCGTCGACGCTCGAAGGTATGTCGTCGTTGTCGATGCCCAGCGGCGCTTGCGCCATGGGCGTGCTGACCAGATTTGGCAGGGAGCGATGCAGGCGTTCGTAGCACACTTTGCGGAACTGGCTGAACACTTGAAAGTAGCTGCCGGATTTGGTCAGGACGGTGCCGGGGGCGAACAGCAGTTGGTCGAGATAACTGTGGAACCCGATGCCGTGAGTTTTCAGCACCTCGCGTACCGCCGCATCACGACGGCTTTCGTGAATGCCGTACTCGTCGTTGACGTGCACTGCGTCGATTTTCAATTGCTGGCATAGATCAAGGAGAACCGTCGGCGCGTCATCCCAGCGAGGTGCGTTGCGGATCAGCAGGGGAATGTTCAGTTCGCTCAGCGCGCCACTCAACGGCGGGAGGTTACGCAACCAGAAATCCACTTTGCACGCGGCGTCGTCATGCGCCTGCCACTGTTGCGGGCTCAGCAGGTACACGGCCACGCAGGGGCCTCGGGCTGCGGCAGCCGAGAGGGCGGTGTTGTCGTGCAGGCGCAGGTCGCTGCGCAGCCAGATCAATTGCATGGGAGCGTTCGCACTGTTCATTCAGATGAGTCCGCGCTGGACCAGGTCCTGATGAGCCGATAACGGGTCTTCGGCCAGGGACAGATCAGCAATCACGGATGTTTTGGCGGACAACTCGGCGTGGTGGATGCACACCGTTGGTCCGACGATGATTTTCGGGCCGTTGACGCCGTTCAAGGTTTTCGTCAACTGCGGCAGGTTCATGGCTTTGCTGGAATACAGCAGTACGCCCCGGGCCTGCAGATGCTCCACCGCCAGCGCCAGTTCGCCGACGGGCAGCGGCCAGTCGAACACTTCCACCGGACAATCGGCGCTGCTGATCAGCCATGCGGTCAGCCACAGGTGCGGCTCGAGCGGCAAGTCCGAATGATTGATCAGCAACAGGGGCGAAGTGCGCAACTGCCGGTTGTTATGGTAGATGCGCGCGCCGAATTTGCTGCGCAGCCAGGAATAGAAAAACACCCGCTCCATCTGCGCGCCAAACTGGCCTTGCCAGCGTTGCTCCAGATCGGCCAGCAACGGCAGCAACAGTTGCTCGCACAGGGTGCGCGGCGGGTACAGCGCCATGGTTTGATTGACAGTATCGTCCAGCGTGCGCTCGGCCAGTTGCGTCACCGCTTGCATCAAGGTCTGGCGCAGCCGATGCCAGTCGTTTTCCACGACTTCTGCCGTGGCCTGGGGGGCATCGAGCAGTTGCTTGACCTGGCTGACGGCAACGCCACGGTTGAGCCAGGTGAGGATTGTCAGGATGCGTTGCACATGCTCGGCGCTAAACAACCGATGCCCCTTGGGCGTGCGCTGCGGCACGATCAGGCCATAGCGCCGTTCCCAGGCACGCAGGGTGATGGCATTGACCCCGGTTTGCCGGGCGACTTCGCGAATGGGCAGCCAGCCGTCATCGAGGGCTTTTTTGAAGTCGCTGCCGAAGTCTTCGCTGGCGCTGGTGTCAGGTTGGGCTTTCATCAGATGGCGTTTCGCAGGCTGAGATTTTCCGGATGCGGTTGCAGGTAAACCTGCTGCGCGATGTAAGGGTCCGGGTGCTGGCGAAAGTGATGCTTGAGCAGCGTCAGCGGCACCACCAGCGGCACGATGCCGTGGCGGTACTGGCCGATGACGTGCTGCACTTCCTCTTTATCCTCGGCACTGATGGCCTGTTTCAGGTAACCGCTGATGTGCTGCAAGACATTGGTGTGGGTGCGGCGCGTGGCGCATTTTTTCAGCGCGGCCATCAGTTGGCTGAAATAGCGTGGCCCGAGTTCCTGCGGATCGGTGCGGCCCATGTTGCCCAGCAGATTGCCCAGGGCTTTGTATTGCACCGGGTTGTGGGCCATCAGCAAATACTTGTACCGCGAATGAAATTCCGTGAGCCCGCGACGGCTCAGGCCTTGCTGCAGCAGTTGCTGCCAGGCGTGGTAGGCGAAGACGCGGGTGAGGAAATTTTCCCGCAGCACCGGGTCATTGAGACGGCCGTCTTCTTCCACCGGCAAGTCTGGATGCTGCGCGCAAAACGCCCGGGCGTAGATACCCTGACCGCCGCCGTCCTGCGGCGCGCCGTTGGCGTGGTAGACCTTGACCCGCTCCAGGCCGCAGGACGGTGACTTCTGCATGAAGATGTAGCCGCAGATATCATCCAGTTGGGCGGCCATTTGCTGTCCGTACTGCGCCAACTGTCCGGTGACATTGAGCAGGGGATTGACCGTGCCGACCGCCTCGGGCCGATCGGTATCGCCCACCAGCCGGATCGGTTCACGCGGAATGCCCATCCCAATGGCGACTTCCGGGCAAACCTGGACGAAGTCGAAGTAATCGGTCAGGACATGGCTGCACAGCCGTGAGGCCTTGTGCCCGCCGTTGAAGCGCACCTCGGCGCCCATCAGGCAGGCGCTGATGGCGATTTTCGGTTTGGGGGCGAGTGGCAGCATCGGAGCACCTCGGAATCAAAAACCTGTACAGATTATTAAATCTGTACAACTTAGGTTCATCATAGATTCAAAGGTGTACAAGTCAAATTCTTTGTACAGGTTTTGCGCGCGGTGATGATTCCCTGTGGGAGCGGGGTTGCTCGCGAAGGCGGGGTATCAGTCGAATGAGGTGGCGAGTCGTGATAAGTCTTCGCGAGCAAGCCCGCTCCCACAAGGGCTAGTGCCAGCCTGTGCGCCAAGTCGCGCTGTCCTGCAGGGTTTGCCAGGCAAAGCGTTCAGTGCGCCGGGTCAGCACCGCTTGCAACTCGACTTGGCGAACCGTGCCTTCCTCGTCGCGCAACAGCTCGGTCACCAGAAAGTGTTTTTCGCGGTTGAGCGGGCGAGCTGCTGTCCACTTCGACAGCAGCAATTTGTTCGGATTGAGGCGGTTCACTGCAAGTGCTCATGCAGTCGGCGCGCCGCTTCCTGGCCGCTGAGCCAGGCGCCTTCCACGCGCCCCGACAGGCACCAGTCGCCGCAGGCGTACAGGCCCAGGTCGGCATCGGCCAGGGTGCCCCATTCGTGGCTGCTGCTGGGACGAGCGTAAAGCCAGCGGTGGGCGAGGCTGAAGGTCGGTGCGGGCATGGCGCTGTGCAATAGCTCGGCGAAGGCGCCGTGCAATTGTTCGATCACTGCTTCCTTGGGCAGGTCGATGTGCTGGCGGCTCCAGGCACTGGTGGCATGCAGGACCCAGGTGTCCAGGGTGTTGTCGCGCCCGGGTTTACTGCGGTTGCGCGCCAGCCAGTCCAGTGGGCTGTCTTGCACGAAGCAGCCCTCCATCGGGGTATCCAGCGGTGTTTCGAAGGCGAGGGCGACGGCCCAGGTCGGGTCCATTTTGACCCCGGCGGCGGCACCGGCGAGTTTGGGTGCCGAGGCCAGCAGGGCGGTGGCCTGCGGGGCCGGCGTGGCAATGACCACATGGCTGAAGGGCCCATGGGTAAAGCCTTCAGCGTCCTGCAGATGCCAGTGTTCTTCGCCGCGATAGACCTCAGTGATCCGGCAGGCGAAATGCACTTCGAGGTCGCCGAGCAAGGCGCGGGTGATGGCGCTCATGCGTGGGGTGCCGACCCAGCGCGTCTGCTCGTCCGGCGACAGATCGAGCCGGCCGCCGTGGAAGGTGTACAGCTGCGGTGTCCATTCGGCAACCCAGCCGTTGGCTTGCCAGCGCTGCACTTCGGTGACGAAGCGCCGGTCACGGGCCGTGAAATATTGCGCCCCCATGTCCAGGGCCCCCGCATCGCTGCGCTTGCTCGACATGCGGCCGCCACTGCCGCGGCTTTTATCGAAAAGCTGCACGACATGCCCCTTGTCGGTCAGGGCCTGGGCGGCTGAGAGCCCGGCAATGCCGGTGCCGATGATTGCGATAGGTACAGTCATAAGGGCCTCGTTTACCTTTCTGTACAGACTACGCCGTGGTTAAAACCTGTACAATATTGTTTTTTGGTACAACTTTTAGCCTTATCGTTCAGACAGCTTGGCCTATTGTTAAACACAGACACTGCCCGATATCAAAGATCCCTTGCTTATAAAAATAGACTAGTGATCAGGGTTAAACGCCACGCGAGGAAGACGTCATGCACATATTGCTGACCGGCGGTACTGGTTTGATAGGGCGCCAGCTGTGTCGACACTGGTTGACCCAGGGACATCGCCTGACCGTGTGGAGCCGCGAACCTGCGAAAGTGGCCAGAATCTGTGGTGCCCAGGTGCGGGCAATCGCACGGCTGGAGGAGATGGGGCCGGACCCCGTCGATGCCATCGTCAACCTCGCCGGCGCCCCGATCGCTGATCGCCCGTGGACTCATAAACGCAAGGCCTTGCTGTGGAGCAGTCGCATCGCCCTGACCGAAACCCTGCTGGCCTGGCTCGAAACCCGAGCGCAAAAGCCCCAGGTCTTGCTTTCCGGCTCTGCCGTGGGGTGGTACGGCGACGGGGGCGAGCGCGAGCTCACTGAAGATTCGCCACCGGTGATCGATGATTTCGCCAGCCAGTTGTGCATCGCCTGGGAAGAAACCGCTCAACGTGCCGAAGCGATGGGCATTCGTGTGGTGCTCGTGCGCACGGGGCTGGTGCTGTCCGCCGAAGGCGGCTTTTTGTCGCGGCTGTTGCTGCCGTTCAAATTGGGGCTGGGCGGGCCGATCGGCAATGGCCGGCAGTGGATGCCGTGGGTCCATATCAACGATCAAATCGCCCTGATTGATTTTCTTCTGCATCGCCAGGAAGCCCGCGGTCCCTATAATGCCTGTGCGCCGAAACCGGTACGCAATCGCGAGTTCGCCAAGACCCTGGGCAGTGTGTTGCATCGCCCGGCGTTCATGCCGATGCCGGCCTTTGCGTTGAAGGTCGGGTTGGGCGAAATGTCGTTGCTGTTGCTGGGGGGGCAGCGAGCCATGCCGGCGCGTTTGCTTGAAGCGGGTTTCACTTTCCAGTTCACTGATTTGCGTGCGGCCTTGGACGACCTGTCCAGCCGCCTCTGAAATAGGACGTTGCATGACCGATCACGCGTTGCTCCTGGTCAACCTGGGCTCACCGGCCTCCACTTCGGTGGCGGACGTACGCCGCTACCTCAATCAGTTTCTGATGGACCCCTACGTGATCGACCTGCCATGGCCGGTGCGGCGTCTTTTGGTGTCGTTGATCCTGATCAAGCGGCCCGAGCAGTCGGCCCATGCCTATGCCTCGATCTGGTGGGCGGAGGGCTCGCCGCTGGTGGTGCTCAGCCAACGTCTGCAACAGGCCATGACTGCCCAGTGGCACCACGGCCCGGTGGCGCTGGCGATGCGCTACGGCGAGCCGTCCATCGAGACGTCGCTGCTGCGCCTGGTCGCCCAGGGCCACAAGCGCATCACCCTGGCGCCGCTTTATCCACAGTTCGCCGACAGCACCACCACCACGGTGATCGAAGAAGCCAGGCGGGTACTGCGCGACAAGCACCTCGATGTGCAACTGTCGGTGCTGCAGCCGTTCTACGATCAGCCCGAATACCTCGATGCCTTGGTGGCGACGGCCAAGCCTCACCTGCAACAGGACTACGATCACCTGCTGCTGAGCTTCCACGGCTTGCCGGAGCGACACCTCAAGAAGGTCGACCCGAGCGGCCAGCATTGCCTGAGAAATGAAGACTGCTGCAAGAACGCCTCGCCGCAGGTGTTGGCTACGTGCTATCGGGCGCAATGCCTGCGTACGGCGCAGGCGTTTGCCGAGCGCATGGGGTTGCCGGACGGCAAGTGGTCGGTGTCGTTCCAGTCGCGTCTGGGGCGGGCGAAGTGGATCGAGCCCTACACCGAGACTCGCCTGGACGAGTTGGCGGCAATGGGCGTGAAGAAACTGTTGGTGATGTGCCCGGCCTTCGTCGCCGATTGCATCGAAACGCTGGAAGAGATTGGTGATCGCGGCAAAGAGCAGTTCCGCGAAGCGGGAGGAGAGGAATTGGTGCTGGTGCCGTGCCTCAACGACGACCCGCGCTGGGCCCATGCGTTGAGTGTCTTGTGCGAGCGAGCGCCGTTGATGCTTTAAAAGCCTCGCGGGCAAGCCTCGCTCCTACAAGTCCTGTGTCGATCCCCTTATTGAGGAACGACACAGATCCCGTAGGAGCGAGGCTTGCCCGCGATAGCGATCCAGAGGCTCGCTTAGATCAGCGGCTCATCCGCCTTCTTGTGCTTCCAGCTGTCATTGCCCGGCAGGATCAGGTTGAGCGCAATCGCCACCACCGCGCACAGCGCGATGCCTTTGAGGCCGAAGTCGTCCGGACCGGTCCCGGTGCCGACCAGCACGCCGCCAATGCCGAACACCAGGGTCACCGAGACGATCACCAGGTTGCGCGCTTCGCCCAGGTCGATCTTGTGGCGAATCAGCGTGTTCATGCCTACCGCCGCAATCGACCCGAACAACAGGCACAGAATCCCGCCCATCACCGGCACCGGAATGCTTTGCAGCAGCGCACCGAATTTGCCGATGAACGCCAAACTGATGGCGAAGATCGCCGCCCAGGTCATGATTTTCGGGTTGTAGTTCTTGGTCAGCATCACCGCGCCGGTCACTTCGGCGTAGGTGGTGTTCGGTGGTCCGCCGAACAGGCCGGCGGCGGTGGTGGCAATGCCATCGCCGAGCAGGGTGCGATGCAGGCCGGGCTTCTTCAGGTAATCGCGACCGGTCACGCTACCCACGGCAATCACGCCGCCGATGTGCTCGATGGCCGGGGCCAGGGCCACCGGAACGATGAACAGGATCGCCTGCCAGTTGAACTCGGGTGCGGTGAAGGCCGGGATCGCGAACCAGGGTGCGGCAGCAATCTTCGCCGTATCGACCACGCCGAAATAGAACGACATGCCAAAACCCACCAGCACGCCGGAAATGATCGGCACCAGGCGGAAGATGCCCTTGCCGAATACCGCGACGATCAGGGTGGTCAGCAGTGCCGGCATAGAGATCATCATCGCCGTCTGGTAGTGAATCAGCTCAGAGCCGTCGCCGGCCTTGCCCATCGCCATGTTGGCGGCAATCGGTGCCATGGCCAGGCCGATGGAAATGATCACCGGGCCGATCACCACGGGCGGCAGCAAACGGTCGATGAAACCGGTGCCTTTGATCTTCACGGCCAGGCCCAGGAAGGTGTAGACGAAACCGGCCGCCATCACGCCGCCCATGGTCGCGGCCAGGCCGAACTGGCCCTTGGCGAGAATGATCGGGGTGATGAAGGCAAAGCTCGACGCCAGGAACACCGGCACCTGACGTCCGGTGACGATCTGGAACAGAATCGTCCCCAGACCTGCGGTAAACAGCGCCACGTTCGGGTCAAGGCCGGTAATCAGCGGCATCAACACCAGGGCGCCGAAGGCCACGAACAGCATCTGTGCGCCAGACAGCACCGTGCGCCAGAGCGGATCGTTGAACTCATCCTGCATGGTCACGCGTCCTTCTGCTTGGTGCCGAAGATCTTGTCACCGGCATCGCCCAGGCCCGGGATGATGTAACCGTGCTCGTTCAGTTTCTGATCAATGGAAGCGGTGTAGATTTTCACGTCCGGGTGAGCTTTCTCGACGGCAGCGATGCCTTCAGGTGCTGCGACCAGCACCATGGCGCGGATGTCCCGGCAGCCGGCTTTTTTCAGCAGGTCGATGGTGGCGACCATCGAGCCGCCGGTGGCGAGCATCGGGTCGATGATCATGGCCAGGCGTTCGTTGATTTCCGGTACCAGTTTTTCCAGGTAGGTGTGGGCTTCGAGGGTCTCCTCGTTGCGGGCCACGCCCACGGCGCTGACCTTGGCGCCCGGGATCAGGCTGAGCACGCCTTCGAGCATGCCGATGCCGGCGCGCAGGATCGGGACGACAGTGATTTTCTTGCCGGCGATTTTTTCCACCGACACGGTGCCGCACCAACCTTCGATATCGTAGGCTTCCAGCGGCAGGTCTTTGGTGGCTTCATAGGTCAACAGGGCGCCGACTTCCTGAGCGAGCTCACGGAAATTCTTGGTGCTGATGTCTGCGCGGCGCATAAGGCCGAGTTTGTGACGGATCAGCGGATGGCGGATCTCGAGGATGGGCATGGGAAAGGCTCCGGCGGCGGGCAAAAAAACCGGCCTAGATTAATCTATCCGAGGGTGTTGTCCTATAGACATACAGTACGTTAGTCCACAAACGCTTGATCTGACCGTGCGGGATGCGTACCTTTGCCCGCTTTTCCTGAATACCCCACCCCTTGGAGAGCGCCATGTCCGCTGATCTCGAGCATATCCGTCAAATCATGCGAGAGGCTGACTGCCTGTACACCGAAGCTGAAGTCGAGGCGGCCATCGCCCGCGTCGGTGCGCACATCAACGAACAGATGGCGGACACCAATCCGGTGGTGTTCTGCGTGATGAACGGCGGCCTGATCTTCGCCGGCAAACTGCTCACTCATCTGCAATTCCCGTTGGAGGCGTCCTACCTGCACGCCACTCGTTACCGCAACGAAACCAGCGGTGGCGAGCTGTTCTGGAAAGCCAAGCCGGAAGTGTCGTTCATTGACCGTGACGTACTGATCATCGACGACATCCTCGATGAAGGTCACACCCTGGGCGCGATCATCGATTTCTGCAAACACGCCGGCGCGCGCAAAGTGCACACCGCCGTGCTGATCGACAAGGACCACGACCGCAAGGCGCGTCCGGACCTGAAGGCCGATTTCGTCGGTCTGCCGTGCATCGACCGCTACATCTTCGGCTACGGCATGGACTACAAAGGCTACTGGCGCAACGCCAACGGGATTTTCGCCGTTAAAGGAATGTAAGCAATGGCCACACCGAGCTTTCTTGATCAAACGCTGTTCACTGAATTGGCCGAGAAAGCCGGGGTCAACCCGCGTGGACGCCAGCATCACAACTTCCACCAGATGGAAGATGCCTGCCACCGCATGGCGGTGGGCCTGCAACCGAGCACCTACATCCCGCCTCATCGCCACCTGGGCGACAACAAGGCAGAGACCTTGCTGGTGCTCAAGGGGCGGCTGGGATTGTTGATTTTCGACGAAGCTGGCGCAGTGGTGAACAAGCGGATCTTGCAGGCGGGCGGCGACTGTGTCGGCGTGGATTTGCCGACCGGTGTGTTCCACGGCCTGGTGGTGCTGGAAGCCGACAGCCTGATGTTCGAATGCAAGGCAGGGCCTTATCGTCCGGTGGGCGAAGGCGAGCTGGCTGACTGGGCGCCCCGTGAAGGCGAACCTGGCGTGGCTGACTATCAAGCGTGGATGCGCGCGCAGTTCGATTGATCCCTTATCTCCCCCTGTAGGAGCGAGCATGCTCGCGATGAACCCAAGGCCACGGCGGGGCACCTGGTTACCCGCGTCATCGTTGACGACCATCGCGAGCATGCTCGCTCCTACAGGGGGACGCGTTCACCCTCGGAGCTTTTCATGAGTCTGTTGATCCGCAGCTGCGCCGCCCTTTTGCTCACCCTTAGCCTGCCCCTGGCCGCTGCCCCGGCGCCGATGCACGCGCAATTCCTGCCCCCCGATGACCTGACCCTGCGTGATGCCGAACCGGAACAGCAGCAACTGCTGCAAGTCACCGAATATTCGGTGGTGGTCGGCAGCCAGCGCCAGTCCAATCAGCAGCCAATTCCGGTCACGTCGCCGCTGTCGATCCGCCTCAAGGGCAAATCCCTGAACAAGGGCGCGACGATCAGTCAGGTGCTGGTCAATTTTGACGGCGAAAGCAAAAGCCTGAAAAAACCGGTCTACGACGACCAGAGCAAGACCCTGACACTGTATTACCCGGTGGCGCAGTACCGGGTGATCATCGATTTGTTGCGCAACGACACGGTGTATTGCCAGTTCCTCAGCTACGCCAACGGCCATGTGTGGGCCGATCTGCACACCGGCAGCGTTCGTCCGCGTTGAGTGCCGGGCCCGGGCAGGGGTAAACTGCCCGCCCCGTGAAATGTCTGCGAGCTGGAGTCGGCAATGCGTAAAGATAAGAAACAAGTGATTGGTGACGAGATCGGCGACGAGCAGATCAAGTTGTTTCTCGATTTCGAACCGGTCGACGCCACTTCGCCGTCCCTGCACAAACTGATCAAGGCCTACCGTGGCCTGCGTATCGACGATTTCGAACGGTTCCTGACGTTCTTCGTCGAGGCCGGTTACGACGTAGACGGCAAGGATGAGCAAGGCAATGATTTCATCGCCCTGATCCAGGATCAGCGCAACGCGCCGGATTACATCGAGCTGATCAACAAAGCTCGCGGCTGATGGCATTTGTGGCGAGGGTGCTTGCTCTCGCTTGAGTGCGCAGCATTCACAAATCACCGTAGATCATTCGATTTTCGGGCCGCTTCGCAGCCCAGCGGGAGCAAGCTCCCTCGCCACAAACTATCCACAGCCACAAAAAATCGCCCCGCCCTCAGAGAGGGACGGGGCGTTTTTCATGGGGTCGAATCAAGCGTAGCTTTCGGTCTCGCTGCTGGCTTGAACCAGTTCCAGTGCCACGTTGTTCTGCGCGTTGATCTTGCGATACAGCGCCGCGTCGGTTTCCAGCACCTTCTCGCGAGCCGGGAAGATTTCCGCCAGTTTGGCAGCCCATTCACCCTTGGCCTTGCCCGGGAAGCATTTTTCGATCAGCTCGAGCATGATCGAAACCGTCACCGATGCACCCGGGGAAGCGCCCAGCAGAGCGGCAAGTGAGCCGTCCTTGGCCGCGACCAGCTCGGTGCCGAACTGCAGCACGCCGCCTTTTTTCGGGTCTTTCTTGATGATCTGCACCCGTTGGCCGGCCACTTCCAGGCGCCAGTCTTCGGCTTTGGCTTCGGGGTAGAAGCGGCGCAGGGAGTCCAGGCGCTGCTCCATCGATTGCATCACTTCGCTGACCAGGTATTTGGTCAGGTCCATGTTATTTTTCGCCACGGCCAGCATCGGCCCGATGTTGCCGGCGCGAACCGACATCGGCAGGTCCATGAAGGAGCCGTGCTTGAGGAACTTGGTGGTGAAACCGGCGTATGGCCCGAACAGCAGGGACTTCTTGCCATCGACCACGCGGGTGTCCAGGTGCGGCACGGACATCGGTGGCGAACCCACGGCCGCCTGGCTGTAGACCTTGGCCTGGTGATGCTTGACCACTTCAGGGTTGTCGCAACGCAGCCACTGGCCGCTGATCGGGAAGCCGCCAAAGCCTTTGCTCTCTTCGATGCCCGATGCTTGCAGCAGCGGCAAGGCCGCGCCGCCAGCGCCCAGGAACACGAATTTGGCATCGACTTCACGGCTGCTGCCGCTGTTGACGTCCTTGATGCTGACGGTCCAGCCGCCATTGTTGCGCTTCAGGCCGGTCACGCGCTTGCAGTACTTGACCTGGGCATCGGGTGCGCTGGTCAGGTGCTTGAGCAACTGATTGGTCAGCGCGCCGAAATTGACGTCGGTACCATTGATCACGCGGGTGGCGGCGAGCACTTCATCAGCCGAACGTCCCGGCATCATCAGCGGCATCCACTCGGCCATCTTGGCCTTGTCTTCGGTGTATTCCATGTCGGCGAAGGCGTGGTGCTTGCTCAGCACGTTGAAACGCGACTTGAGGAAGGAAACACCACTGTCACCCTGGACGAAGCTCAGGTGTGGCACCGGGCTGATGAACGACTTGCACGAGCCGAACGTGCCTTTTTTGGTCAGGTACGACCAGAACTGCTTCGACACCTCGAACTGGGTGTTGATGTGCACGGCTTTCTTGATGTCGACGGTGCCATCGGCAGCCTGCGGCGTGTAGTTGAGCTCGCACAGGCCGGCGTGACCGGTACCGGCGTTGTTCCACGGGTTGGAACTCTCCGCGGCACCGGAATCCATCAGCTCGACGACTTCCAGCTTGATCGCGGGGTCGAGCTCTTTGAGCAGCACTGCGAGGGTGGCACTCATGATGCCGGCCCCTACCAGTACTACGTCGACTGCTTCGTTATGCGCCATTTAACGCGTCTCCAAAATCTGCAGCACCAAATTGACGGCATGGCTGCCAGGCGTTCCGGGGCGTGTCAGTGTGGCCCCTGGGAATTCATGGCAGGATCGCCATGTCCGAATCTTCGCAATTTTTTGCAACTTCGACGGACGCTGCCTGCCGGGTCTGATCAGAGCTCCATGAACTCATTTCGACGCGCTGCTGGCAATTCGACTTATGGTCGATACATCCGTTTGTGCAACCAAATCCGTAGCGGACAGGCTTCAGGCTCCGGTATACGAGGTGTACTCGGTCCTGTGTCGTCGGGCTGTTGTAGACGCTAATGGTGCATATTCAGACGCAAAACTATTCATTTGCTCGCCACACTCTTGTGAAGTTGTGAAAACCCGTTTTTTTCACGCTCTTTTGAAGACGTGAACCTCAAAAAAGGGCTGTCCCAGCCTGGCACCGTGCCCGGATGATTGGCCGCCAGTGATGCATGGCGGGAAAATCGGGCAAAACAGCTCAGTGACCGAGCGGAATGACAGCTCTGCAGATTCGTGAAAAGCGGGTTTTTGCCAAAGGAACAGCAAGCGCGCCAGCTTCACTCGATCTGTGTGGGCGGCTCTCTGTGGGCAGTGCGGGGTGTCAAATTCGGAGCAATACCGGAACATTGACGATGCTGCGAGGCCCGATCAGGAGACGTCCTTATAATCGGGGGGAGATTGTATCTAAGAAACGCAGGGAAATGGGTGTGTTTAACGACTTTTATTAGGCGTCCGGTCAGGTGGTCAGCAGTTGCCGTACACGGGAGCGAGCCGGGCGCGGGACCACGCGGGCGCTGGCAGGCAGGGGCTGATGCAGCCAGTTGAGGCGGATTTCCTCGATTTCGACCCAGCCATCGCCCATGGGCTGCAGACTGCACTGTTTGAATGCCTGGCAATGGCCCTTGTGGTCGAGCAGGGCGAAGCAGCGATGCAACGGACGTGGCGCGAACAAAGAGATGAGAAAGCGCATGGCAAATGACCTTTTGGGTAATTGCCGCCAAGGTTGTCAGCCTGTCGTGACGTGCCGGTGAAGGGCGGGTGAAAAAACTGTGACAGGAACCGCCTCGCACCGGATGTGTCAGAGAATTCAGTAATAGCTGCCAGACGCTAGTTAGCCGCGGTGGCGCACCGCTATACTGCCGGCCTTGTGCCTGATTCTGGAGAGAAGAGCATGTTGCAACGCCTGTTGTTCGGTTTGATCACTGTAACCAGCCTGACGCTGGTCGGCTGCGCCCACAGTCCGCAACAACTGAACCCGGAACCCAAGCTGACGGCGCAACTGGCCCCGGTCGGCCATGGTCAGCCGGTGGTGGTGCGCGTGGTGGACGGTCGTGCGTCGCCAACCCTGGGCACCCGTGGCGGCCTGTACCCGGAGACCAGCGCGATCACCGTGCAGGGGGCGCAGATCCTGCCGAAGTTGCAGGCCCAGGCCGAAGCCGCCGTACGCCTGTTGGGCTTTACCCCGACCACTAATGCGGCGAGCGCCCCGCAATTGACCGTGACCCTGGCCGAGCTGAAGTATCAGTCGCCCAAAGAAGGCATGTACGTGACCGAAGCCACCATCGGCGCGACCTTCCGCTCTGACGTGCAAAACGCCAACCGTCGTTACAGCGGCCGTTACGGCGCCTCCCTGGACCAGCGTTTCGGCATGGCGCCGAACCAGGAAACCAATACCAAACTGGTCAGTGATGTGTTGAGCGATGCCCTGACCCGTCTGTTCAAGGACCCGACAGTGGGTCAGATCCTCGGCGAATAAGCGTTCGCCAGCTGCAAAAAAAGCCCGGTGCCAGCGATGGCCCCGGGCTTTTTTGTGCCTCCTGCAGGGGCGAGCCTGCTCGCGATGGTCGTCAACGATGACGCGGGGCATCTGATGCCCCATCGCGAGCTAGCTCGCTCCTACAGGTTTTACGGTGTCAGGCGGCTTGGGAGTAGAAGTCCAGCACGCTCACGCCTGTCAGCAAATCCGCTTCCGGCAAATCCGCATGTTGATGACCGCCCAGTGCGCAGTACACCAGCCAGTGACGATCCTGGACATTGAAGGCAAGGCTGCCGACGAGGGTTTGTTGTTCATCGCTGTGTGCGATGAGGTAGAGGCGATCCTGGTTTTCGGCGTGGAGCATGACGCAGTCCGTGTCGGTTTCGAGGGGCGACAGACTGGCGCAATCAGATGACGAAGCCGTGACGCAGGACAACCATCGGTCGATTGCTTCGTTAATTGTCGGAAAGGGAGGGCAGGCAAGGAGGCATTCGGTAGAATCGCGCCGCGGTCGTCGGTCCGGCGTCTGCTTTACCCGTTCTGCCTGAGGCCCGTGATGTCGCTGCATTTGATGACGCTGTTAACCGCCCATCCCGCCAAATTGATCAACCTGCTGGCCTTGCTCCTGACCTTTCCGGGTGGCTGGTTGCTGCACGCCACCCGACGCCGCGAACAGCGCGCCATCGCTGCGCAACGCCAAAGCCAGGCCAGCGATGAGCCGACCCTGGACTGGGCGACCCTGCGCATGAACCGGTTTTTCTACAGCTTCGGCTTTGCCTGCATGGGGCTGGCGCTGTTGGTGTCCTGGTTCAGCACCAAGTTCTGAACCCGACAAGAGCCTCGTGGCGAGGGAGCTTTTGTGGTGAGAGGATAAATCCCTTCACCACAGGTTGCCGCTCCGGTTTTGCGGCGGTTAAAGCGACAACCCCGCCTTCACCCGATACTGATTACGCACCGGCATCGCATATTGCAGCACCAGGAACGGGCGATGCTCTTCAGGGCAGGCGTCCAGGCGTTCCTGCCATTGCGCCTGCGCCTTGGCCAGTTCATCGGCCGGGAACAGTTCGCCGGCGCTTGGCACCTGCAATTGCGGGTCGGCGTCCTGCCACTGGGCGTAAGCCAGGTAATGCACGGGAAACAGGCGATAACCGCCCAGAATCTGCTTGTCCATCTCGATCGCCAATTGCTTGGTGTCTTCGAACAACTCGGTGATCGGCGCGGCAAAGTTTACGTGCACCCGGCCTTTGTAGCCCGTGATGCCCTTGGCGATGCTCACGTCATCCTCGCCCGGCGCCTTGGTGTAGGTGCCGGTGGTGGCGCGGATGTACAGTTCGCGGGCCTTGGCCTGGTCGCAGGGGTCGTACTCGTAGCTGATCGACACCGGCGTCAGGTTCAGCGAACGAATGACTTCGCCGAACGGCTCGTCCTTGCGGCTCATGTGGAACATCTTGAGAATCGCCGATTCGGTACGGTCGTCGCCGTCCTTGGCCCGGCCTTCGGCCTGGGCGATCCAGATGGATGCGCAATCGTTGCGGATCGAATGGTTGATGTAGGCCGAAAGCAACTGATAGGCCGCCATTTTCTCGCGACGGCCGGTGATCGAACGGTGCACGATGAAGCTCTTGTTCAGGCGCATCAGGTCGCTGACGAAGGGCTTTTGCAGCAGGTTGTCGCCGATGGCGATGCGCGGGGTCGGCAGGCCGGCGTGGTACACGGCGTAGTTGACGAAGGCCGGGTCCATCACGATGTCGCGGTGGTTGGCGATGAACAGGTAAGCACTGCCGGACTTGAACTGCTCGACGCCGGTGTAGGTCACCCCGTCCGTGGCGCGCTCGATAGTGTGATCGACGTAATGCTCGACTTTGTCCTGCAAAGTGGCCACCGAGCTGATGCCGGCGAACTCACGGCGCAGTCGATGAGCTATAAGAGGTTTGAGCGCCCAGCCCAGGGCGCCGGCGAAACGCGGGAAGCGGAAGTGGGTGAGGATATCTAGAAACGCCTTGTCGCCGAGCAGCCTTGCCAGCACCGCTGGGACTTCGCTGTCGTCGTAAGGTCGGATGGCATCGAATTCGCCCATCATGCTCTCTTGTTGGAAACGGCTAGGGTAAGTAAAGGTTTTGATCGAAAACCGGCGGGGTACGGTCTGAAAAGTAGCCAGACGAAAATAGCCCTGCAAATAGACCGGCGATTATACGCACAAGTCACCCGGGAGACCGCGATGCTGGAAAATGCAGATTATGAATGTCCGTATTGTGGTGAACAGGTCGAGACCACGCTGGACCTGTCCGCAGGGGACCAGACCTATATTGAAGACTGTCAGGTGTGCTGCCGGCCGATAACGTTCGTGTTGCAGGTTCACGGCGAGGAATGGCACCTGGAAGTGTTCAGCGAGAACGATTGAAGGCGACTATGCGGCGAATCTACGAACCGGAAAACCTGATGGAAGGCGAATTGCTGCAGGGCATGCTCGCCAGCGAAGGCATCGAGGCGCATCTGGTCGGGCGCGATCTGGTGGGTGCCAGCGGCGAGTTGCCGATTTTCGGCTTGCTGGGCCTGGCGGTGGATAACGACCAGGCTGAATACGCCCGCGAGCTGATCAGTGCGTACAATGCCGCCCTGCCGCTCCCCGGTGATGAACCTGAGAGCTTTCCCGGCACGCTGGTCTGTTAGGCTGGTCGTTCGTTTGATCAAGAGTCGTGCTGCCCCATGTGTGGACGTTATGCCCTGTTTCGCTGGAACCCCGCCTTCGCGGCACTGCCCGGTTTCCCCGCCGATCAGCAGGCCCAGTGGAACATTTCCCCCAATGATTCGGTGTTGATCCTGCGTGCCGGCGAAGACGGCCAGCGCGAGTTGGCCCGTGCGCGCTGGGGGCTGACGCCGCCGTGGCTGACTGACCTGTCCCGCACCCCGGCCCACGCCCGCGCCGAAACCGTGGCCGAGCAGCCCATGTTCCGCGAAGCCCTGCGCCTGCGCCGGTGCCTGTTGCCGGCCAACGGGTTCTACGAATGGCGCGGCACCACGCGCAAACGCCCTTACTGGCTGACGCCGGGGGAAGGTTCGTCGCTGTTTTTCGCAGCCATCTGGGAGGCGTATCCGGTGCAGGAACAGGTGTGGCTGAGCACAGCAGTCATCACCCAGCCGGCGGCCAGTCAGCGTCGACCGTTGATTCTGGACGCGGCGGGGCAGGCGGCCTGGCTCGATCCCGAAACACCGCTGTATGCCTTGCAAGCCCTGTTGGCCAGTGAACCTGCCGCATTGCGCGAGCGGGTGCTGGCGAACATGGTCAATGATCCGAAGCTCAATGGGCCCGAGTGCCTGACCCCGGGTTGACCCTGTGCCTGTTAAGGCCCCTTCGCGAGCAAGCCCACTCTCACAGTCCAACATAGAGCCAATGTGGGAGCGGGCTTGCTCGCGAAGGAGGCCTCTGGATCAGACCTTGAACTGATTGATCAACCGCCGCTGCTGCTCGGCCAGTTTGGTCAGGCCGGCGCTGGCCGCGCTGGACTCATCGGCACCCCCGGCCACTTCATTGGCCACTTGCCCGATATTGATCACGTTGCGGTTGATATCGTCGGCCACCGCACTTTGTTCCTCGGCGGCGCTGGCGATCTGGGTGTTCATGTCGTTGATCACCGACACGGCCTGGGTAATGGTTTCCAGTGCCTGCGCCGCTTTGGCCGCGTGCTGCACGCTTTCGTCCGTGCGGTTCTGGCTGTCCTCCATCACCCGCACCACGTCCCGCGTGCCTTGTTGCAACTGCTGGATCATGGTCTGGATTTCTTCGGTGGCCTTCTGGGTTTTCTGCGCCAGGTTGCGCACTTCATCGGCGACAACGGCAAAGCCGCGACCCTGTTCACCGGCCCGCGCCGCTTCGATGGCTGCGTTCAGGGCCAACAGGTTGGTCTGCTCGGCGATTCCGCGGATCGCCGTGAGGATGGCGTTAATGTTCTCGCTGTCCTTGGCCAGGGTTTGCACCACCGTTACCGCACGGCCGATTTCCACCGCAAGGGCGCCGATGGAATTGGACGTGTCACGCACGATTTCCATGCCCTGGCTGGCCGCCTGGTCGGCATGGCTCGCGGCTTGCGCGGCCTGGGTCGCGTTGCGCGCCACGTCCTGGGCTGTGGCGGTCATTTCCTGTACCGCCGTGGCCACTTGATCGATCTCGGCCATTTGCTTGTGCACACCCATATTGGTGCGGATGGCGATGTCGGCGGTGTGTTCCGAGGAATCGCTGACACTCTGCACCGACGTCACCACCTGGGTGATCATCGCCTGCAATTTGGCCAGGAAGGTGTTGAAGCCCTTGGCGATCGAGCCCAGTTCGTCGGAGCGATCGCTGGTCAGGCGGCGGGTCAGATCGCCTTCGCCCTGAGCGATGTCGTCAAGCATGGCCACCATTTGCTTGAGCGGACGAGCAATGCCATGGCCCACCAGCCAGATCACCAGCAAGCCTAGACCGGCAATCAGCAGGCCGACCATGGCCATGCCGAAGGTGTCGGACTTGCGCTGGGTGTTCAGGTCAGCCTGCAGCGTTTGCAGGTCGGCCATCACCGCGTTGAGTGGCAGTTGCAGCATCAGGGTCCAGCGGGCGTCGGTCTGGCCGATGCCGAACGGCAGGTACAACTCGATCCGGCCCTGGGTCTTGTCGACGCTGTAGGTGACTTCGCCGCGCTTGAGATTGGCCATGTTGGCAATCTGCTGGCTGTCGAGGATGTCGCTGACCTTTTCACCGAATTTGCTCGGGTCCTTGGTGTAGGCCACGATCCGGCCGTTGCCGCCGATCAGGGCCATCTCCCCGGCGCCGCTGTACAACTTCTGGTTGGCGCCCAGGAGCATTTCCTGGATGAAGTTCACCGACAGGTCGGCGCCGACGATGCCCTGGAAGGCGCCGTTGAGCATGATCGGTTCAATGAACGAAGCGAGCATGACGATTTTGTCGCCGACCTTGTAGGGCGCCGGGTCGATCACGCAGGGTTTTTTGGTTTCCTTCGAGCACAGGTAGTACTCGCTGGCGCGGACCCCGGTGGACAGGGTTTTCTGGTCGTCCACGTCCACCAGTTTGTCCTGGCCCAGGCTGCCGTCCGCATTGCGGAACCACCAGGGCAGGAACCGGCCGTTGGCTGAGTCGATGCCGGTGACCTGGGTGCCGACGTAGGCTGCATCGTTGTGATCCAGCGCATTGGCTTCCCAGCCGATATAGGTACCGAGGATTTTCGGGTTCTTGGCGACGTTTTCCTTGATCAGGCCGATCAACTGCTCGCGGCTGAGGCTCAAAGCCGGCTTGCCATCGGCGCCCGACGTACCGATCAGGGTGTTGACCCGCACCAGGCCACCGGCAATCAACAGCGGCGCTTCAAGTTCGCGCTGGATCTGGCTGACCTGGGTCTGCGCCAGGGAGGTCAGGCGCTGTTCGATGACTTGCTCGAACTGCGCCTGGGTCCGTTCCTGGACCATGGCTTGGGTCCTGGCACCGGAAAACAGCGCGTAGACCACCAGCGCTGCCACGACACTCAGAACGATGGCGCCCGCCAGGGCCGCCACGGAAAACTGGATTGACTTGAATTTCATGGTGGTTCCGCACACGAGAGGACGACTGCGCAGATATCGGCTGGGGCAGGACGGGCATGAGCGGGTGATGGAAAAATACCCGGTTTTATGGGGGCGGATGTCGTAAATGAATCATTGTGATTCGCTAACGACCCATTTTTGTCGAAAGGGGCGGCTTTTTTTCATCGGCGACGAGAGCTTTGTCCGAATTGCGCGTCTTACTGTCGTTGTATCTGGCGTCGATACATTTGCACGCCTAGGATACGAACAGATTTTTTCAGGGAGTTTTTTGATGAACAAGACATTGGTTTGGTGTGCACTGAGTGCAAGCCTGCTGCTCACCGGATGCCAGTCGGTCAACACGACCAGCGGCGGCGCGGTGGGCGTTGAGCGCAAACAGTACATGTTCAGTATGTTGTCCTCCGACGAGGTCAACCAGATGTACGCCCAGTCGTATACCAAGACGGTGAGTGAGGCCAGCAGCCAGGGCGTGCTGGACAAGACCAGCGCCGATGCCAAGCGGGTTCAGGCCATCGCCGATCGGCTGATTGCCCAGGCACCGAATTTCCGTCCGGATGCGGCGCAGTGGAAGTGGGAAGTCAACCTGATCAAGAGCGACGAACTCAACGCCAACTGCGGGCCTGGCGGCAAGATCTTTGTCTATACCGGGTTGATCGACAGCCTGAAACTCACCGATGATGAACTCGCCGCGGTCATGGGCCATGAAATCGCCCACGCCTTGCGCGAACACGGTCGTGAGGCGATGTCCAAGGCATACGGTATCGAAATGGCCAAGCAGGGCGCTGGTGCCTTGTTGGGTCTGGGCCAGGACAGCCTGGCGCTGGCGGACACTGTGGCCAACTACGGGATGACCCTGCCCAACAGTCGCGCCAATGAAAACGAAGCGGACCTGATCGGCCTCGAGCTGGCCGCCCGCGCCGGCTACAACCCGAACGCGGCGATCACCCTGTGGAATAAGATGAGCAAGGCCAGCGAAGGGGCTCCACCGGAATTCCTCAGCACTCACCCGTCCTCCGGCAGCCGGACTGCATCGTTGCAGGCGGCGATTCCGAAGGTGATGCCGCTTTACGAGCAGGCCAAGAAGTAGGTTCGTGGCGTAGCTAAGGACGCCTTCGCCAGCAAGTCGAATCGTCGCACCGCCGCTCCCACATTGGAATGCATTCCAAATGTGGGAGCGGCGGTGCGACGATTCGACTTGCTCGCGAAGAACGATGACGCGGTCTAACGCCCTACCGCATCAAACCCAGCCACTGCTCTGCATGGCCTTGTAAACCGCAACGATCGCCAGAATGAAGAACGCCGAAGCCGCCAGTCGGCGAATGAGCGTCAGTGGCAGTTTGTCCGCAGCAAAATTACCCGCCAGTACCACCGGCACGTTGGCAATCAACATGCCCAGGGTGGTGCCGATGATCACCAGCCACAACTCAGGATATTGCGCGGCCAGCATCACGGTCGCGATCTGAGTCTTGTCGCCGATTTCCGCCAGGAAGAACGCAATCAGGGTGGTCAGGAACGGCCCGAATTTGCGTGCGGTACTGGCTTCGTCGTCATCCATCTTGTCCGGTACGAGGGTCCACAAGGCCGTGGCGGTGAAGCTCGCGGCGAGGATCCAGTGCAACAACGTATCGGAGAAGAAACTGCCCACCCAGGCGCCCACCGCACCGGCCGCCGCGTGGTTGGCCAGGGTCGCGGCAACGATACCGGCGATAATGGGCCAGGGTTTGCGGAAGCGGGCAGCGAGAATGAGCGCGAGCAGTTGCGTCTTGTCGCCGATTTCGGCCAAGGCAACGATTGCGGTGGGTACGAGTAATGAATCCAGCATCAGGGGTTTTCCTAAGGGGCGGGTCGACACGGCTATGACACGTACAGCCTTCCCGCCCCGGGTAAGGTGTTCGTGTCATAGGTCTTGTCAAACCCTGCGATCCGTCTGGTGCGGTCGCTTGGGTCGCATGCGCCATGGTCTGAGGACCAAGTATGTTGACGCATGCCGGACGAGCATGGCGCTCGTGGGAGACTACTCCCCTAGGACGGAGCGGATTCTGCCTAGGCAAAATCCATTCGGCAAGCCTTCTTTTTCAAAACATTTTCAGCCGCGCTTGGCCCGGTAGATCCGGAAACCCTGCCCTTCCGCCTTGATTGCACACACGCCCAAATGCTCTTCGATCAGCGGCTGATACTTCAGGAAACTGTTGGCTACCAGCCGCAGTTCGCCACCGTTTTTCAGATGTTTGGCTGCTTTTCTCAGCAAGTTCTCTGTGGCGAAGTAATCGGTGTGCACCCCGACATGGAAGGGCGGATTGCTCAGGATCGCACTCAAACCCATGGGCGCGGCGTCGATGCCATCGCCCGTCAGTACCTCGGCTTCCAGACCGTTGGCCGCCAGCGTCAAGCGACTGCTGGCGGCGGCAAAGGCGTCGACATCGAGCAAGGTCACCTGGTTATGCGGATAGCGGCGTTTTACCGCAGCCCCCAACACACCCGCGCCGCAACCGAAATCCAGCAAGTGACCGCTGGGCAGCTTGTCCAGATGCTCGAGCAACAGCGCGCTGCCACGATCCAGTCGGCCGTGGCTGAACACGCCGGGCAGACTGATGACCTTGAGCGGGCCTTCGGCCAGCGGCAGTTCGTATTCCTGGGCCAGGCTTTCCAGCGGCTTGGCTTGCGGGGCATCGGCCACGGTGACTTGCCAGAGCTGGCAATGCCGTGCGCTGTCGAGCTTGCGTGGCTTGCCGAAGGGGTTCAATTGCTTGGACGCGCCTTCGATGCCACTGCGTTTTTCCCCCACCAGGTACACCTCGCGACCTGCCAGGCGCGAGGCCACGGCGTTGAGGATGTAATCGGTCAGGTCCTTGGATTTGGGCAGGAACACCACGGCACTGTCGAATGCGAACTCGGGGACGGTTACGCCAAAATCGCTGCGTCCCTCGAAGCGTGCATCCAGCGCCGCCTGATCGCCGGCATGCCAGCACCAGCCGCGAGCGGCGGGCAGGCGGCCGAGCAAGTCATCGGCGGGCAAACCGGCCAGCAACACATTGCCTTGAAATAATTCAGCCTGACGAAGCAGTACTTCACTGCGCGGATCCATAACTGCTCCTGTGAAAAAAAGTGCCGCAGTTTATCAACTGACGACCCGCAGCGCCTTAGCGCTGAAGTAGCCCAGGGCGTTTTCGGTGACCTGGCCGACGATTCGCTGCCGCGCCTCGCGACTGCCCCAGGCGTTGTGCGGGGTGACGATCAGGCGGGGGATGTCCGGGGCCAACAACGGATTGCCGTTGACCGGTGGCTCCACGCTCAGCACGTCGGTGGCGGCGCCGCCCAGATGGCCACTGCGCAAAGCGTCGGCCAGTGCCTGCTCGTCAATCAGGCCGCCACGGGCGGTGTTGACCACGAACGCGCCGGGCTTCATCGAGGCCAGTTCACGGGCGCCGATGAAATGCCGGGTGTGCTCGTTGAGCGGGCAGTGCAGGGTCAAGGCGTCGATCTGCGGCAGCAATTCGTCCAGCGGCAAGCGGTCGGGTCGGGCAGGGCGCCCCGGAATCTGACCCAGCAGGACGCGCATGCCGAACGCTTCGGCCAGGCGTGCGACGGCGCTTCCAAGTTCACCGTGACCGAGCAGGCCCAGGGTTTTGCCTTGCAGTTCGACAATCGGGTAGTCGAGCAGGCAGAACTGCTTGGCCTGCTGCCAGCGACCTTCGCCGACCGCTTTCTGATAATCGGCCAGGCGCGTCGCGAGGTTGAGCAGCAACATGATGGTGTGCTGCGCCACTGACGGCGTGCCGTAGCCCTGGCAATTGCACACGGTTATGCCGTGGGCGCGGGCGGCGACGAGGTCAACGTTGTTGGTGCCGGTGGCGGTGATCAGGATCAGCTTCAGTTCGGGGCTGGCGGCGATGGCGGCCGCGTCGATCATGATCTTGTTGGTGATGGCGACGGTGGCGCCCTTGAGGTGCTCGATCACCTGGTCGGGCAACGTCTGGGGAAATAGCTGCAACTCGCTGAAGCACTCGCGCAACGGGCTGAGGTCCAGGTCGCCAAGGTCCAGGGAAGGATGGTCAAGGAAAACGGCGCGGCAATTGTTCGGCATCAACTGTACCTTTTGTGCGATGAACTGAAGGCGTAATCTGCCGAGCCTACCAGATGAAACAAATCGTTACGCACACCCAGGCTGCACGATGGACCCTGTGGGAGCGGGCTTGCTCGCGAATGCGGTGTGTCATCCAAGCCTCTAGGTCGACTGACACTCCCTCTTCGCGAGCAAGCCCGCTCCCACAAGGACGGCGTCAGCCGATGATTTTCAATTTGACCGATGTGTCCCAGAGGAGCCCCCATGTACTGGACCGAGTTCTTGACCGTAGCCCTGATCCACCTGCTGGCCGTGGCCAGCCCCGGCCCGGACTTCGCCGTGGTGGTGCGCGAGAGCGTGACCCACGGTCGTCGCGCCGGCACCTGGACCGCGCTGGGCGTGGGCACGGCGATTTTCCTGCACGTTGGCTATTCGCTGCTGGGGATCGGTCTGATCGTGTCCCAGTCGATCGTGCTGTTCAACGCGTTGAAATGGGCGGCGGCGGCCTATCTGCTGTACATCGGCTTCAAGGCCTTGCGTGCGCAACCGGCAAAACCTGTGGCCGATGATTTGCACAAGGAAGTCGGCGAGCGCACCGCCCGTGGCGCCTTCACGTCAGGTTTCGTGACCAACGGTCTCAACCCGAAAGCCACGCTGTTTTTTCTGTCGCTGTTCACCGTGGTGATCAACCCCCATACGCCGCTGATGGTGCAGGCCGGTTACGGGGTTTACCTGGCGGTAGCGACCGCGACCTGGTTTTGCCTGGTGGCGATGCTGTTCAGCCAGCAGCGCGTGCGCGCCGGTTTCGCCCGCATGGGTCACTGGTTCGACCGGACCATGGGCGCAGTGCTGATCGCCATCGGCGTGAAACTGGCCTTTACCGAGATGCATTGAGTCAGGTGTGAGGTGGCCGCGACACGCCATGTTGCGGCCAAAGTGCGGGATCAGATGGCGTTGGCCACCGAAGGCTGACGCTGGCGGGCATATTCGAGGAACCCCTCCAGGTCGCTGCTGCTGAGCAGCCTCGATGCAGTCTTCACCTCTTCCATGGGCCAGTCCCACCACGCCGATGCCAGCAACTCACGGCGCACGTCCTCTTCAAACCGCCAGCGAATCTGCCGGCAGGGATTGCCGCCTACGATGGCATAGGGTTCGACATCACGGGTCACCACGGCGCCTGCCGCGACCACCGCGCCGTGACCGATGGTCACGCCGGACAGGATCAGCACATCGGCACAGATCCAGCAGTCGCTGCCGATCACCACATCGCCCTTGGTCGGACTGCAACCGGGGATGTCTCGGGCTTCGTCAATCATCAAGGGAAAGGGGTAGGTGCTGACCCAGTCGGTGCGATGTCCGCCGCCCAGCAGAATCTTCACGCCCTCGGCAATCGAGGTGTAAGAACCGACCTTCAGGACGGTATCGTCGCCGAACTCCATCACTTCCGGGATACCGTAGGTGCCTACGCCGACTTCATAGCGGGGGTAGCGCAGGCGGATTTTCTCCGGTGCCCTTTGCAGTTTTTCCAGGCGCTTCAGATGTTTTCTGGTTTTTCGTTCTTTGAGTTTTTCGAGAAATTTCATCGGCAAGGCCTGGGGAAACGGAAAAAAGGGTTGCGGGTGACAGGCGCCTAGCGATGAAGCATCAGTCGCTTCAGGCGTTTGAAGCTGGTTCGATTGAGGTGTCGCAAAGGAATGGAGCGCAGCAGCTTCCAGGCTTCCTTCTTGTCCTCGACTACGGCGTACTTGAGCGCCTTGTTCACCAATTGAGTGCGGGCGCTCTGGTAGGCGGGATGACTCAGGTACGGCTCGATGGCCTCAAGGTCCGCCTGCAGCAACACCTTGTATTTGCGCGACAGGTTGTTGGCATGTCGGCGATAACGGGTCACGCAAACCGGTAATTCGTGGATCTCGTAGCCCAGGCGAGCAATGCGCAGGGTCATCTGGAAGTCCTGCACCCGCAGGTGCGGGGCATAGAAATCCGCGCTTCGCATCGCACTCATGCGATAGAGCGCGACAGGGGCGCCGATGACGACGGCTCCGCTGAGAATCCTGTCGAAGTCGTAGGTCTGGATCCGGTCGCGCTGTTGTTGCTTGATGGTCTTGCCATCGCTGTCCATGTAGATGATCAGCGCACCGACGCAGCCGACATTCGGATGTTTGTTCAGGTAATCGACTCGAACGCTCAGGGAGTGCGGCAGCATGATGTCGTCCAGATCCGGAGTCGAGACGTAGTCGCCCTTGGCGTAGCGCAAGCCGTGATTGAGCGCTGCACTCACGCCCTGGTTAGGTTGCGAGTACAACTGGAAGTCATAGGTTTTCTGCAGTTGCTTGAGCATTTCGACGCTGTTGTCGCTGGACCCGTCGTCGACAATGATCACTTCAAAGTTCGGATAGTCCTGTTCAAAGATGCTTTTGATCGCTTCTTCCAGATACTTTTGCGCGTTGTAGCAAGGCGCCACGATGGACACCAGGGGGGCTTGCGTGCTGGTGCAATCTGCAACGGAAGTGACTTGTGTGTTCATCGTTGTTTGCAGTACCGATCGCTATTGACGAGACATGTCTGCGCCTGCCGGCAGGCTCATTTGTTTCGCAGAAGATACATAGGCTCGCACGAAAGGCGTTGCGGCATCCATCACAACGTTATGTTTAACAGGGAAGGATGATGGCTTCAGGCTAGCATTTTCGCGGCTCTGCAAATCATTCCTTTGGCTGATTTGGCTGGCGATCGGGGGGGCTAAAGTGCTTACTTTCAGCCAAGACCGCGCAGTCAGAAAAGGGATTCTTATGTTGCAGACACGCGTTATCCCCCCAGCCGAAGGCGCTTACCAGTATCCGCTGCTGATCAAACGGTTGCTGATGTCCGGTACGCGATATGAGAAAACCCGCGAAATTGTCTACCGCGACCAGTTGCGTTATAGCTATCCCACTCTGATCGAGCGTGTTGCACGCCTGGCCAATGTTTTGACCGCCGCCGGGGTCAAGCCCGGAGACACCGTGGCGGTCATGGATTGGGACAGCCATCGCTATCTGGAATGCATGTTCGCCATTCCGATGATCGGCGCGGTGATCCACACCATTAACGTACGCCTGTCGCCGGAACAGATCCTGTACACCATGAATCACGCCGAGGACCGCTTCGTGCTGGTCAACAGCGAGTTCGTCGGCCTGTACAAAGCCATTGCAGGGCACCTGACCACGGTCGAGAAAACCCTGCTGCTGACCGATCAGCCGGAAAAGAGCGCTGACCTGCCCAACCTGGTCGGCGAGTACGAGCAGTTGCTGGCGGCGGCGAGCCCCCGGTACGACTTCCAGGACTTCGACGAAAACTCGGTCGCCACCACCTTCTATACCACCGGCACCACCGGCAATCCCAAAGGCGTGTACTTCACCCATCGGCAACTGGTGCTGCACACCATGGGCGTGTCGACCATCATGGGCGCCATCGACAGTGTGCGCCTGCTGGGTACAAACGATGTGTACATGCCCATCACCCCGATGTTCCACGTCCATGCCTGGGGCCTGCCATATGTGGCGACCATGCTCGGGCTCAAGCAGGTTTACCCGGGGCGCTACGATCCGGAGTTCCTGGTGGAGCTGTGGCGCAAGGAAAAGGTGTCGTTCTCCCATTGCGTGCCGACCATCCTGCAAATGGTCCTCAACGCCAAGGCGGCGCAAGACGTCGATTTCGGCGGCTGGAAAATCGTCATTGGCGGCAGCGCCCTCAACCGCGCGCTCTACGAAGCGGCGAAGGCCAAGGGCATTCAATTGACCGCCGCTTATGGCATGTCGGAGACCGGGCCGCTGGTCTCGTGCGCTCACCTCAACGACGAATTGATGGCCGGCACCGAAGACGAGCGCACCACCTATCGGATCAAGGCCGGTGTACCCGGGCCCTTGGTGGAGGCGGCGATCGTCGACACCGACGGCAATTTCCTGCCTGCCGACGGCGAGACCCAGGGAGAGCTGGTGCTGCGTGCGCCGTGGCTCACCGAGGGGTATTTCAATGAGCCGCAAAAAGGCGCCGAGCTCTGGGCCGGCGGCTGGTTGCACACAGGCGACGTGGCCACCCTGGACAGCATGGGGGTGATCGATATTCGCGACCGGATCAAGGACGTGATCAAGACCGGCGGCGAATGGATCTCCTCCCTGGACCTCGAAGACCTGATCAGTCGACACGGATCGGTACGCGAAGTAGCAGTGGTGGGGATCGCCGATCCACAGTGGGGCGAGCGCCCGTTTGCCTTGCTGGTGCTGCGTGATGGCCATGAGATCGGGGCACGGGAACTCAAGGAGCACCTCAAGCCGTTCGTGGAGTTGGGGCACCTGAGCAAATGGGCGATCCCTAGCCAGATTGCTGTTGTTACTGAAATTCCCAAGACCAGTGTCGGTAAGCTCGACAAGAAAAAAATCCGCATCGACATCACCGAGTGGCAGGCCACCAACAGCACCTTCCTTTCGACGCTTTAAGCCTCCTTTGGCGTGCCCGAAAGGGCACGCCAGCCCCACCAAGCAAGCGCTTGGCTTGTCAAATCCGAATTTTCAGCCATCCTTGCCGTGCCGACGGGTGTCGGTCTGGCGAAAGGACTGTTCCAGAGTGGCTGGCAGCTGCAAATCACACTTTAGAGGGATCAAGCACTACTACCTGCTGGCTATAGTCCGCTCAAGGATTTTTAAGAACGGAAGCAAACGCACAACCGGGGCGATGCAACTTGGGAATGACTTTGGGATGCCATGGCTCCCTGTTATCCAAGCGTTTTTAAAAGTGCTCACTGCCATAACAATAAAATGCACATGGAGTAGCGTCGATGACATCAGTAAACCAGTTCTGGCGCCGGGCTAAACTGCCTCTGGCCGTCAGCCTTGCCTCTACGCTCGCCGGACCTGCATTCGGCGTCAGTTTCAACATCGGAGAAATTGAAGGTCAGTTCGACTCGTCCCTGTCGATTGGTGCCAGTTGGTCTACTGAAAACGCCAACAAGAACCTCATCGGCGTCAACAACGGCGGCAAAGGCCTGTCGCAGACTTCCGATGACGGTCACCTGAACTTCAAGAGCGGTGAAACTTTCTCGAAAATCTTCAAGGGCATCCATGACCTTGAGCTGAAGTACGGCGACACCGGCGTTTTCGTCCGTGGCAAATACTGGTACGACTTCGAACTCAAGGACGAAAGCCGTCCGTTCAAGGACATCAGCGACAGCAACCGCAAGGAAGGCGCCAAGTCCTCTGGCGGCCAGATCCTCGACGCCTTCGTCTACCACAACTACCAGGTGGCCGATCAGCCGGGCTCCGTGCGTCTGGGCAAGCAGGTAGTGAGCTGGGGTGAAAGTACCTTCATCGGCGGTGGCATCAACTCGATCAACCCGATCGACGTGTCTGCGTTCCGCCGTCCAGGCGCCGAGATCAAGGAAGGCCTGATTCCGGTCAACATGTTCTACGTGTCCCAGAGCCTGACCGACAACCTGTCGGCCGAAGCGTTCTACCAGCTTGAGTGGGACCAGACTGTCGTCGACAACTGCAGCACCTTCTTCTCCCAGCCCGACATCATTGCCGATGGCTGCACCAACAACCTGCGCGTGCTGAACAAGCGTTCGACCATCCCGGCGGCCGCCTTGCCGACGCTGACCCGCCTGGGTGTCGACGTCGACAACGAAGGTGTACTGGTACGCCGTGGTCCGGACCGTGATGCGCGGGACAGCGGCCAGTGGGGTGCGTCGTTCAAATACATGTTCGACCCGCTGGACACCGAGTTCGGTGCCTACTTCATGAACTACCACAGCCGCGCGCCGATCTTCAGTGCAACGGGGGCGCCAGCATCGACCTTCGCCGGTGCTGCGGCCTTGCCTGCGCAACTGCGCGCGTTGGCACCGCTGATCGTCGCGGGTAACTCGAGCTACTTCGTCGAGTACCCGGAAGACATCCGCCTCTACGGCTTGAGCTTCTCCACCACCCTGCCTACCGGTACGGCGTGGAGCGGTGAAGTCAGCTACCGTCCGAACGCGCCGGTGCAGCTCAACTCCACCGACATCCTGTTCGCCGGTGTACGTCCTCTGGGCGGCGCACTGACCAACGCTTCGCTGCTCTCGGCCCCACCAGGTTCGGACCTGCACGGCTATCGCCGCAAGGAAGTGACTCAGTTCCAGACCACCCTGACGCATTTCTTCGATCAGGTCATGGGCGCCAGCCGTCTGACCCTGGTGGGCGAAGTGGGCGTGACCCATGTCGGCGGCCTGGAAAGCACTTCCGACGTCCGTTATGGCCGTGACCCGGTTTATGGCCCGGGCGAGCTGCCGCCTACCGGCGGTCAGAACACCTGCCAGGCACTCAACGCCAGCACCATCGCCGGTGCCGGTCCTGGTACGCCGACCAACAACCTCAACCGCAATTGCAACAACGAAGGCTTCACCACCGCCACCTCCTGGGGTTACCGCGGTCGTGCCATCTGGGAATACAACGACGTGTTCGCCGGCGTGAACCTCAAGCCGAACGTGGCCTGGTCCCACGACGTGGAAGGTTATTCGCCTGGCCCTGGCGGCAACTTCGAGGAAGGTCGCAAAGCGGTCAGCCTGGGTGTCGACGCCGAGTACCAGAACACCTACACCGCAAGCCTGGCGTACACCAACTTCTTCGACGGCAAGTACACCACCGTGGATGACCGCGACTTCGTTGCGCTCAGCTTCGGCGTGAACTTCTAAGCACAGTATTTTCAGGACGAACACACATATGAAAATAACCAAGAGTCTGTTCCACGCCGGTGTCCTCGGGCTGTCGTTGCTGGCAACCAGCGTCATGGCGGCGGTCCCTGCGGCCGAAGCGGACAAACTGGGCAAGAGCCTGACCCCGATGGGCGCCGAAATGGCCGGTAACGCCGACGGTTCGATCCCGGCCTGGAAGCCGTTGGCGAAAAACGCCGGTACCGTCGACAGCAAGGGTTTCCTGTCCAACCCGTTCGCCAGTGAGAAGCCGTTGTTCACCATCACGGCGCAGAACGTCGAGCAGTACAAGGACAAGCTTGCCCCCGGTCAGTACGCGATGTTCAAGCGCTACCCGGAAACCTTCAAGATGCCGGTCTACCCATCCCATCGTGGATCGACGGTGCCGGATGATGTATTTGCCGCGATCAAGCGCAACGCCACCAACACCAATCTGGTGTCCGGCGGCAACGGTCTGGAGAACTTCGAAACGGCCGTGCCGTTCCCGATTCCCAAGAGCGGTGTCGAGGTCATCTGGAACCACATCACCCGCTATCGCGGCGGCAGCGTGACCCGTCTGGTGACCCAGGCCACGCCACAGCCGAACGGTTCGTTCAGCCTGGTGTACTTTGAAGACCAATTCGTGTTCCGCGACAAAATGAAGGATTACGACCCGAAGAACCCGGGCAATATCCTGTTCTACTTCAAGCAGAAAGTGACCGCGCCGGCACGTCTGGCCGGTGGTGTGCTGCTGGTGCACGAGACCCTGGACCAAGTGAAGGAGCCGCGTTCGGCGTGGGTCTACAACGCTGGCCAGCGTCGTGTGCGTCGCGCGCCTCAAGTGTCCTATGACGGACCGGGTACTGCGGCCGACGGCCTGCGGACCTCCGACAACCTGGACATGTACAACGGTGCGCCGGATCGTTACGACTGGAAACTCGAAGGCAAGAAAGAGATGTACATCGCTTCGGACAGCTACAAGCTTGACGATCCGAATCTGAAATACGCCGACATCATCAAGGCCGGCCACATCAACCAGGACCTGGCGCGTTATGAGTTGCGCCGCGTGTGGCATGTGGTCGCGACCCTTAAGGAAGGTCAGCGTCACATCTACGCCAAGCGTGATTTCTACATCGACGAAGACACCTGGCAAGCTGCCGTGATCGACCACTACGACGGTCGCGGTCAGCTGTGGCGCGTCGCCGAGGCCCATGCCGAGGACTACTACGACAAGCAGGTGCCGTGGTATGCCCTGGAAGCGTTGTACGACCTGCAATCGGGCCGTTACCTGGCGCTGGGCATGAAGAACGAAGAGAAATCGGCGTATAACTTCGGCTTCCAGGCCACCACCAGCGACTTCACCCCGGCTGCATTGCGTCAGGACGGTGTTCGCTAACCTGCACTGATCCGAGGCCGCATCCTCTTGAAACGCCCCGACTGGTTCGGGGCGTTTTTTTGTGCGCGGACAGTGGCTCCCCTGTAGCAGCCTCAACAGCTACTACGAGCGTCATGGAGTCCACGCGTCGATGTCGCAGTATTGTTTCGAGACTTTTTGTAGCCATTTGTAGCAATTACCTTCATTCCCTTACCGTTTACCGCTAGTCTGCGGACATCTGCAACGCCGCCACCCGCAATTCAAACAAGAGCCGGCCATGACTGATCTGTCCCCACCACCAGGTCCTGCAAGCGTCGCTGTCGCCGCGCTGGACGGGCGCTTTTATCGACCGCCATTGCCCGACGGCCATGTGCTGCGGCCTCGGTTGTGCGAGCGCTTGAGTGCGGGGCTGGGTGGTCGGTTGCTGTTGGTCAGCGCACCGGCGGGGTTCGGCAAGAGTTCGCTGGCGGTAGAGTTCTGCCAGTCGCTGCCGGCCCATTGGCAGAGCCTGTGGCTGGGATTGAGCCCGCGGGACAGTGATCCGGGGCGATTCCTCGAGCGGTTGCTCGAAGGCCTCCAGGACTATTATCCGCAGCTCGGCAGGCAGTCCCTGGGCCTGCTGAAAATGCGTCAGCGACACCAGCCTTTCGCCTTCGAAGAATGGCTGGACGGCCTGCTCGACGAGTTGGCCGTGCACCTGTCGACGGCAACGCCGCTATTACTGGTACTGGATGACTACCATCTGGCCCAGGGCCCGGTGCTTGATCGCTGCCTGCAGTTTTTCCTCAATCACCTCCCCGATGGCTTGCTGGTCATGGTCACCAGCCGTCAGCGTCCCGACTGGCATCTGGCACGCCTGCGCCTCTCGCGGCAACTGTTGGAGCTGCACGAACAGGACCTGCGCCTGACCCACGATGAAGCCTTGAGCCTGCTCGATCGCCACAGCAGTTCCTTGCGTGGCGAGGCGTTGGAAAACCTGATCCAGCGCAGTGAAGGCTGGGTCGCCGGTTTGCGTTTCTGGCTCCTGGCGGCGTCGGAAGCGGGCACCCAGGGCGCATTGCCCCAGGCGCTCCACGGTGGGGAAGGACTGATTCGCGATTATCTGCTCGAAGAAGTCATCGACTGTTTGCCCGCCGAGGTTCAGGCCTTTCTCTACGACACCGCCCCCCAGGAACGTTTTTGCAGCGAATTGTGCGACGCCGTCCGCGACGCCCATGACAGCGCCGAGATCCTGCGCTTCCTGGCGGCCCACCAGGTGTTTCTGGTACCGCTGGACGAACATGGCCACTGGTATCGCTATCACCACCTGTTTTCCGATCTGTTGCGTTCGCGACCCGCCGCCCAGTCGATGGTCCCGGCCGCCAGCCTGCATTTGCGTGCCTGTCGCTGGTTCAACGCTCAGGGCTTGCTCGATGAGGCGGTGGAGCAGGCTTTACGCGCCGGGCATCTGGATGTCGCGGCGAACCTGGTGCAAAACCTGTCGGAGGAGCAACTGCTGGCCGAACAGAACGTCGGCATGTTGCTGCGCTGGAAAATGGACTTGCCCGACAGCCTGCTGATCAGCACGCCACGGCTGATCGTGCTCTACAGCTGGGCCCTGGGGCTGGCCTGCCAACTGGATGCCGCCGAGGAGCTCGCCAGTCATCTGAGCCGCTTCCTGCCGGCGCCTTCAGCCACCGCGCAAAAATCGATGCTGGCGCAATGGCTGGCGTTGAGCGGGATCATCGCCCGCGGCCGTGGCAACCGTGAGCTGACGCTGCGCTATTGCACTGAAGCCCTGGAGAGCCTTCCCTCCAAACGCTACGGGCAACGCCTGATGTGCCTGTCCACGCTGTCCAACCTGGCCATCGCCGATGGTGACCTGTGGCGCGCCCGTGGTTTGAACCGTGATTCCCTTGAGCTGGCGCAACGGGTCGGCAACCCCTTGTTCGAAGCGCTGGCCCACTACGACCGGGCGCGCGTGCTGCAGGCGCGAGGGGAGATCCTTCGATCGCTGGATGAGGTCCGTCAGGGATTGCGTCGCCTGCAGGGGCTGTCACCGCAACGCCTGTATGCCGTTCGCGCGCGACTGACGTTGTACGAGGGTTTTTTGCTGGCACTGCGCCTGCAACCACAAGCGGCGCGCCTGCGCCTGCAAACCGGATTGAGCGAAGCGAGGGCCTGTCGCGATATCAGCGTATTGATCGGTCATTGCGTGATCGCCCGGCTCGAAGGCAGCAGCGGCGAATTCGCCAAGGCCTTCGCGGAGTTGGCCGAAGCCGAGCGATTGATGCACATCTGGGACGTGCCACCGATCTACTACCTGGCGATGATCACCTTGGTCAAATGCGAGTTGTGGCTGGCCCAGGGGCGCATCGATCTGGCCGGGGCCTGGCTGGCCCGATTGAGCCAGACGTACAACGGCGAGCACCCGGCGGCGCCGCCGGAGTTTCATCCGCAACTGCCGATGCACATCGAACTGCAGCAGGCCTTGCTGGAGGTTATCCAGGGGCAACCCATGCTGGCCGAAGGTCGCCTGAATGCGCTGCTCGAACATGGCCAGCAAAGTGGCCGGCAACTGCTCAGCGCCATGGCGCTGACGCAAAAGGTTGCGTTGTTGTTGGGGGCAGGGCGCGAACCTGAGGCACGCAAAGCGTTGGGTCAGGCACTGGAGGCCGCCACCGGTGGCGTGTTGCAGCCCTTCGAGAGACTGTTGGCCGAGCATCCGGACTGGCTGCGCGGCCAACTGCAACTCTGTGCGCCGACCGCGCTGTCGCAAAGCCTTTCAGAACAGCTTCCCGAATCCCCAGCCCGCCAAACCCTGGAGTCTGCCCCCGCAGCGGAACAACTCAGCACCCGGGAGCTCGCGGTGTTGCGCCTGATCGCTCAAGGCTGCTCGAACCAGGAAATCAGTGACCAGTTGTTCATTTCGCTGCACACGGTCAAGACCCACGCCAGCCATATCAACAGCAAACTGGGGGTCGAGCGACGGACCCAGGCGGTGGCGCGGGCCAAGGCGTTGGGGATGTTGGGTTAAGCAATGTTCACGTTACACGCCGTACCGGATGACCCGATACTCAATTGTGCGAAAATCGCCCGTCCCCGTTTATCGAGCAGGCTCCCGATGTCTCAGCAACCCACCCTTATCCGCGAAACCTTCCCCGTTGGCCCGTTGCAGTGCAACTGCACGATCATCGGCGATCCGCTGACGAAAAAGGCCATCGTCGTTGATCCGGGCGGCAATCATGAGCTGATCCTGGCCCGGCTCGATGCGCTGGGTCTGAAAGTGGTCAGCATCATTCATACCCATGCACACCTCGATCACTTCCTGGCTTCCGGTCAGTTGAAGGAGAAAACCGGCGCGACCCTGCATCTGCACAAGGAAGACCAGTTCCTATGGGACAACCTGGAGATGCAATGCCGGATGTTCGGTGTGCCCTATACGCCAGTGCCGTCGCCCGATCGCTGGCTGGCCGACGATGAGGCGCTGGCGTGTGGCTGCGGCGTTGCGCTGCATACGCCTGGTCACACGCCGGGTTCCATGAGCTTCTGGTTCGCCGATGCTAAATTGTTGATTGCCGGTGACACACTGTTTCGCCGCGGGGTCGGGCGTACGGATTTGTGGGGCGGCGATCAGGCGACGATCGTGCGCTCGATCAAGCAGCGCCTGTACACCCTCGACGAAGAGGCGACCGTGGTGACCGGGCATGGTCCGGATACACGCCTGGGAGATGAAATGCGTGAGAACCCGTTCGTTCGGGCCTGAATTGTAACCAGCGGAATTTTTGCACCGGGAAGTAATCCAACGCCCGCAAGGTCGATGCTTACGGCCGTTGCACCACAGAATGTAAAAAGTAGGAGCACTTCATGTTCACCAAAGGTCGTTTGATTATTGTTGCTACTGCCGTGGCGATGTTGGCCGGTTGTGCATCGCCCAACCCGTACGACAACCAGGGTCAGGCCGATAGCGGCTCCACGGGCATGAGCAAAACCGCCAAATACGGCGGTCTGGGTGCTCTGGCCGGTGCTTTGGCCGGTGCCGCAATTGACCACAATAACCGTGGCAAAGGCGCGCTGATCGGCGCCGCGGTGGTTGGTGCCTCCGCTGCCGGCTATGGTTACTACGCTGACCAGCAGGAGAAAAAACTGCGCGCCAGCATGGCCAACACCGGTGTTGAAGTGCAGCGCCAGGGCGATCAGATCAAGCTGATCATGCCGGGTAACATTACGTTCGCCACCGATTCGGCGAATATCGCTTCGAGCTTCTACCAGCCGCTGAACAACCTGGCCGGCTCGCTGAAGGAGTTCAATCAGAACCAGATCGAAATCGTTGGCTACACCGACAGCACCGGCAGCCGTCAGCACAACATGGACCTGTCCCAGCGTCGGGCCCAGAGCGTCGCGACTTACCTGACCTCGCAAGGTGTGAGCGGCACCAACCTCAGCGCCCGTGGCGCCGGCCCGGACAACCCGGTGGCCAGCAACGCCGACGTCAATGGTCGCGCGCAGAACCGTCGTGTCGAGGTCAACCTCAAGGCGATTCCTGGCCAGCAGTATGGTGGTCAGCAGCAACCGGGCACCGTTCAGCAGTACCCATGATGGCCTGATTGAACCCCAGGCATAAAAAAACCGCCCGATCCTCAACAGATCGGGCGGTTTTTTTGTGTCGTCAGTCCTGGCCCCTTCGCGGGCAAGCCCGCTCCCACAGTGATAGAGGTCGTGCAGAAGGTTGGTGTTTCACACCGAACCCTGTGGGAGCGGGCTTGCTCGCGAAGACGCCAGAACAGGCACCAAAAACCTTGAGTCGATAAAAAAGCCCCCGGACAATCACTCGTCCGGGGGCTTTTTCAAGTCGCTTGAAACCTGCTTACTTCTTCAGACCGTACTGCTCATCGAGCATGCCCGGCGAGTTCGGGGCCTTGGGGGCGTAGTCCCGTGGCGGCTCCTGATTGCGCGGCGGGGTCAGGCGTTCCCGTGGAGCCTGCACCGAGTCGGCGTGCAGCGAGGCCAGCAAGCGTTGACGAGTCTGCTCGTCCAGGGCCAGGCGGTTGGCACCCTCGGCGAGATGATCCTGCACTTCCTGATAGCTCTGAGTCAGCTTCTTGACCAGTGTCGCGGTGCTGTTGAAGTGGGTCACCACCTCGTTCTGATAACTGTCGAAACGTTCCTGAATGTCGTCCAGCTGACGTTGGGTGCTGCTCGGCGCGGCATTCGGCGCAAGGCGAGCGATCAGGAATCCAATGGCGACACCCACAACCAGGGCAAGAGTCGGCAACAACCAAACTAAGAGCGAGTGTTCCACGAGTCCTTCCTCTATAAACGGCTTTGCTTTACGTTAACGGCTCGAACCTGCGCTGTATACCGCGATTCGCTCGCAATAGACAGTTGCAGACAATTTGCTAGACGAGTCGACCCGATCCGAGGTCACGGAGTTCCTTCCTTGCTTATGCGTGAAACCCCTGTAGTCATTGACGGCCCGGTCGGGCAACTGGAAGCGCTTTATCTGGACAGCGAGCAGCCGCGCGGCATTGCCTTGATCTGCCACCCGAACCCTGTGCAGGGCGGCACCATGCTCAACAAAGTGGTCTCGACCCTGCAGCGCACCGCGCGCGATGCCGGCCTGATCACCCTGCGCTTCAACTATCGCGGCGTCGGTGCCAGCGAGGGCTCCCATGACATGGGCACCGGCGAAGTCGATGATGCCCAGGCCGCCGCCACATGGCTACGGGACAAACACCCGGACCTGCCGCTGACCCTGTTCGGTTTCTCCTTCGGCGGTTTCGTCGCCGCCAGCCTCGGTGGACGGCTCGAAGCCAAGGGCGAGCAACTCAAGCACCTGTTCATGGTCGCACCGGCAGTGATGCGCCTGGGCGAGCACGACCCGTTGCCGCAGCAGGGCGAATTGACCCTGATCCAGCCGGAAACCGACGAAGTGATCGACCCACAGCTGGTTTACGACTGGTCGGAAAAACTCGAACGTCCCCATGAGCTGCTGAAAGTGGCAGAATGCGGTCACTTTTTTCATGGCAAGCTGACCGATCTCAAGGATCTGCTCCTGCCGCGCCTTTCGAATTGATTGCAGTCTGACAAGCGATTACCCATGACGACTCGTACCCGTATCCTCACCGGCATCACCACCACCGGCACGCCGCACCTGGGCAACTACGCCGGCGCCATTCGCCCGGCGATCCTGGCCAGCCGTGACAGCAACGCCGATTCGTTCTATTTCCTGGCCGACTACCACGCCCTGATCAAATGCGATGACCCGCTGCGCATCCAGCGCTCGCGTCTGGAAATCGCCGCGACCTGGCTGGCCGGTGGCCTGGATGTCGACCGCGTGACCTTCTACCGCCAGTCCGACATCCCGGAAATCCCTGAACTGACCTGGCTGCTGACGTGCGTCGCCGCCAAGGGCCTGCTCAACCGCGCCCACGCCTACAAGGCCTCGGTGGACAAGAACGTCGAGACCGGTGAAGACCCGGACGCCGGCATCACCATGGGCCTGTACAGCTACCCGGTGCTGATGGCCGCGGACATCCTGATGTTCAACGCGCACAAGGTGCCGGTTGGCCGTGACCAGATCCAGCACGTGGAAATGGCCCGTGATATCGGCCAGCGCTTCAACCACCTGTTCGGCCAGGGCAAAGAGTTCTTCACCATGCCCGAGGCGCTGATCGAAGAAAGCGTGGCCACGCTGCCAGGCCTCGACGGTCGCAAGATGTCGAAGAGCTACGACAACACCATTCCGTTGTTCAGCAGCGCCAAGGAAATGAAAGACGCGATTTCGCGGATCGTCACCGACTCCCGCGCGCCGGGTGAAGCGAAAGATCCGGACAACTCGCACCTGTTCACCCTGTTCCAGGCCTTTGCCACCCCAGCGCAAGCCGAGGATTTCCGCAGCGAACTGCTGCAGGGCCTGGGTTGGGGCGAAGCGAAGAATCGTCTGTTCCAATTGTTGGATAACGAGCTGGGCGAAGCCCGCGAGCGCTATAACCAACTGATCGAGCGCCCGGCGGATCTGGAAGACATCCTGCAACACGGCGCGAAAAAGGCCCGTGCCGTCGCCACGCCGTTCCTCAACGAGCTGCGCGAAGCGGTCGGCCTGCGTTCATTCGTCGCCCAGACCCAGGTTGCGGCCACCACCAAGAAAAAAGCCGCCAAAGCCGCGCGTTTCGTCAGTTTCCGTGAGGACGACGGCAGCTTCCGCTTCCGCCTGCTGTCGGCCGATGGCGAGCAACTGCTGTTGTCGCGCAACTTCGCCGACGGCAAGGCCGCCGGGTTTGTGACCAAGCAACTGCAAGCGGGCCAGCCGCTGGACGTACGCAGTGAAGACCTGAGTTTCAGTGTCTGGCTGGAAGGCGAGTGCGTTGCCGACAGCCCGGCGTTCGCCGACAGCGCCGCGCGCGACGGTGCGATTGAGGCGTTGCGAATTGCGCTGACACCTGTTCAGGAATAATCAACGGTTCGACCCTACCAAGGGTTGATTGCCATTCCCACGGGCCATCGCTACAGTGACGGCCCGTTTTTGTTGCCTTGCTAACGAATTATGACGCCCCTAGAACGATATCAAGCTGATCTGAAACGCCCGGATTTTTTCCATGACGCCGCGCAGGAAACGGCCGTGCGTCATTTGCAGCGCCTTTACGACGACCTGGTCGCGGCCGAGCAGAATAAACCGGGCCTGCTGGGTAAACTGTTTGGCAAGAAGGATCAGGCACCGGTCAAGGGCCTGTACTTCTGGGGCGGCGTCGGTCGCGGCAAGACATACCTGGTTGACACCTTCTTCGAAGCGCTGCCGTTCAAGGAAAAGACCCGTACGCACTTCCACCGCTTCATGAAGCGCGTGCACGAAGAAATGAAAACCCTGGGCGGCGAGAAAAACCCGCTGACCATCATCGCCAAGCGTTTCGCCGCCGAATCGCGAGTGATCTGCTTCGATGAATTCTTCGTCTCCGACATCACCGACGCGATGATCCTCGGCACCCTGATGGAAGAGCTGTTCAAGAACGGCGTGACCCTGGTCGCGACGTCGAACATCGTGCCGGACGGCCTGTACAAGGACGGCCTGCAACGTGCTCGCTTCCTGCCGGCCATCGCGCTGATCAAGCAGAACACTGACATCGTCAACGTCGACAGCGGGGTCGACTATCGCCTGCGTCACCTCGAACAGGCCGAACTGTTCCACTTCCCGCTCAATGCGGCATCGGAAGAAAGCCTGCGCAAAAGCTTCCGCGCGCTGACACCGGAATGCACCGCAGCGATCGAAAACGATGACCTGATCATCGAAAACCGCAAGATCCGTGCACTGCGCACCTGCGATGACGTGGCCTGGTTCGACTTCCGCGAACTGTGCGACGGCCCCCGTAGCCAGAACGACTACATCGAACTGGGCAAGATCTTCCACGCCGTGCTGCTCAGCGGCGTCGAGCAGATGAGCGTCACCACCGACGACATCGCCCGACGCTTCATCAACATGGTCGACGAGTTCTACGACCGTAACGTGAAGCTGATCATCTCCGCCGAAGTCGAGTTGAAAGACCTCTACACCGGCGGTCGCCTGAACTTCGAGTTCCAGCGTACCCTCAGCCGATTGCTGGAAATGCAATCCCACGAATTCCTGTCCCGGGCGCACAAGCCGTAATAAGGATCGGATGAAAAAGAAAAAGGCCTGCGCGATGCAGGCCTTTTTTATGCTTGGAAGACTTGAAACACACCGCTCCCACCAGCTTATGTGCCAGCTTTGAGAAACCGGTTCAAATCACCTTGTTGCCCACAACCCAACAGCAGCCAAAGCAGAATCCTGGCTTTACGCGGGCACAGAAACCCTGCCATCGAGGCACCCTGGCGAATCAGATCCATCTCGCCTCCAGCGAAACCATAAGATGCGCTCGCGGTAGAGCCGGATCCGGTGCGGGTCGCGACGATCACGGGGATTTGGCTGGCGATGTGCTCAATTTCCGGCATCCAACTCTGCGAAACATGACCGGCCCCGAAACCGGCGATCACCAGCCCGTCGTAACCGAGGGCCACGATGTTTTCCAGCAGCAGGGTGTCAGCCGACAGCGACGCTTCAAGCATCGCGACTTTCTGCGTGGTCAGCTGCGGCAGGGGTAATACCGTGCGCGGGTCGGGTGGGCGCAGATAGCGAACCCGGTCTTCCACCAGCAGTCCGGCGGGACCCACGATGGGTGAGGCGAACGCCTGCAACGCCAGCGAATCGATTTTGCGAACGTAGCGCGCCGGGAGAATCTGCCCGTTCATCACCACCTGAACCCCACGCTGGCGACTGTTCTGTGCCAACGCAACGCGACAGGCATCCAGCAGGTTCGCCGGCCCGTCGGCTCCCGGCTGCGCGGCCGAGCGCATGGCACCGGTCAGCACCAGCGGATTGTCGTAAGGCCACAGGTAATCGAAAAACAGCGCCGACTCTTCGAGCGTGTCGGTGCCTTGGCTGATCACAACGGCCACGGCGCCTTGTTTGACCTGAAACATCGCCCAGGACAAAACGCTCAGTAAAAACTCGAAGTCCAGCGACGCGCTGGGCAGCAGGCCCAGGGTTTCAACGTTTACCCGGGCCAGCTCCGTCAGCTGCGGGAGTGCAGCCAGCAGGGCTTCTCCGCTGACCGCCGGGATCACACCTTCTGCGCTATGGCTGGCCAGCATGCTCACCGTGCCACCGAGTGCCGCAATGGCCAGTTTGGGCAGGTCCATGTCTTACCTCGCTTGTTTGATATGAAGAGTGGCTGTATCCGTGTTCAACCCGGATACAGCCGAGGGGGCAGGTTGGTTATTGCGCGAACAGCAAGCCAATCAGCGGCACGATCAGCAGCGTGCTGATGGCCATCGACAGGACGTTGGCAATGTAGGCATGCATGTCGTCAGGCAAGCGCCTGGCAATCGCAACGGCCAGAGGCGGTGCGAGCAATGCCCCCAGCAGCGCACTGGAGACAATGATCTGCCAGCTGCCGCCGTAGGCCAGAATCGTCGCCGGGACCACTGACACCAACGGTATGTAGGTCGGGTACCAGCCGCGCAACATCCACTGCCGACGCCAGATCAGCACGCCGATCGCCGAGGCCAGTGCCTGCCCGCCGATGATGTGCAACAGCAGGTCCGAGCCATAGGCCGGGCTCAGGGGATTGAGGCTGTAGGCCAGCAAGGCACCCAGCAACAGGCCCAGGCTCGCCCATTCATTGCCGAAGAACGGCGCCTCGGAGAAGTCCGCCAAGACCCGGCGAAGGGTCCAGACGAGGCCATAGTCGGGTACCTTGGCGACGGCCGTCGCGGCCAGCGCCGATGGCTTCTCGGGTTGCCCGGATTTCACCAGGCTCGGGCAATGGCGGCAGGCCAGAAACGCCACGACGCTGGCGCTGGCCATGCCCAGCACATTACCGATGACCGCCGGCAGTTGTAGCGGATTACACACGTAGTTGACGATCAGCAGGCACATCGGCGTGACGAGGACCGCTCCCATGATTGCGCCGTTGATCGTGACCTTCCAGCCACCGCCGAACATCAGCACCATCGCCGCCGGCAATGACACGAACGCGACGAAGGTGGGTTGCCAGTCGTTGGCGCTCACCGTCCAGCCCCACAGCAGGTTGCCCAGGAGCAACCCCAGCAACGAACTGGTAATCAGCCAGGGCCAGAGCCCGGTGCCGTAGCAAATGGCGAAACCTTGCCAGGCTTTCCCGGTGCGATTGGCCCAATAGGCCAGGTAGGCGCCGGCCAGCAGGCCGATCGAGGCGAACTCGTGTTTGTAGAACGCCACCTCGCTGATGTCGCCCAGTACCCAGCGCAGCCAGGCAACGGGCTCATGCAGGGCCGAGACCATGTCACCGTAGCTCGGCCAATGCGCCTCCCAGGTCGAGCGGTTGCTCATCGATAGCCAGATGATCAGCAGTGCTATACCGATCATCAGTAAGATGACCGCCGCATCGACAGGTGATCTTGGATTTTTTGACGTTGAAATTTCCATGGCCCATGCCTCCCTGGTCAGCGCGGCAGGCACGGGTGTCGGGTGTAACCGAGCATCCGGTCGTAAAGATCGGCGCGGCGATCACGGTGCAGGTCGTTCAGGTCGTTCCAGATCGGCGCACTGCGCGAGCTGGTCAGGTCGATGTCGGCGTACAGTGTTTCCTGCCGGTCTGCAGACGCCACGGTACCTATCGGCCAGCCGTTGGTTCCGGCGATCAACGAGCAGCCCAGATAGCGAGCACCGCGTTCCTCGCCGATGCGGCTGGCGGCGGCGATGAACACGTTGTTGACGTGTGCGGCGGTCATCGTCAGGTACGACGCCATGCATTTGCCGGCATCGTCGAACAGCGGCGGCGGGGTCCAGACCCAGTTGTTCAGGCTGCAAATGATGTCGGTGCCTTGTTGACTGAGGATTCGCGGCACTTCCGGAAACCAGATGTCCCAGCAGATCAGCAGGCCGATGCGGCCGATGGGTGTGTCGAACACCGGAAAGCCCAGATCGCCCGGCGTGAACCAGAGCTTCTCGAGATTCCACAGATGGGCCTTGCGGTACTTGCCGATAAAACCGTCCGGCCCCAGCAGCACGGCGGTGTTGAACAGCTGCATGCCGTCCCGTTCGGCCAGGCCGGTGACCAGATAAACCTTGTGTTTGCAGGCAAAGTCGATCCAGATCTGCACGCTTGGCCCGTCAGGCACCGCTTCGGCATGGGCAAAGGCATCCTGGCGATTGCTGAAGAAATAGCCGGTGCTGCACAGCTCCGGCAGCACGATCAGATTCGCGCCGCCGCTGACGGCCTCCTGGGCCAAGTGCAGGCCGCGGCGCAGGTTGTCTTGATGGTTGTCGATGCCGACCTGGGGGTCGAATTGCACGACGGCTACACGAACGGGGCTTGTTGGCTGACTCATTGCAGATGACCTCTTTTTATTATTCACACGCTGTTTAATGGCGTGTTTATAAGAGTTGAAGTCCTGTGGGCGCGTAAGTCAGCCGTTTCTGTTTAGGTTGTAGTCCGCGTCCGAGATCAATTCACAGGTTCAGGTTTCACCCGGTAGTGCGGATAGTCCCCCATGGAAAAACCTCCTTTGAAAGTCGCGCCGGTTTTGTTGCAAATGTGTATGACTGCATCCACGGCTCCCCGAAAACAGGGCTCCGTCCAGCCGGCGTCGACCGAAAAGGATTCGCCGGACAGGTACAAGCCGGAAACATGACCGAAGTCGCGGTTGTATTTCATCAGGCTGACCGCGTCGTAGTAGGTGCCCGGCCGATACAACTTGGCGCAACCCAAGGCGTTTTTATCGGTGATCCAGCGTTGAACCACGGCCTGATCGATGCCGATGTAGGGCGAGATTTTCTCCCGGATGTTGACGGCGTTCAGGAGGATGCGATCCAGTTCCTTGGCGCATTTCGTCACCAGTTCCTTGTCACTGAAGGAGGCAAGCTTGGTGGCGTCGTCTTCCCATGTGTAGCTCAGGAGGATGCAGTCGTAGCTGTAGTGATCGTTGTAACGATAGGTGTAGACATCATGGATAAAACTGTCGGTGACCAGGACTTGCGGGATGTTGCCGTTTTTCGACAGAAATGATTTTTTCAAGGGCGCAAATACCTTGCAGCTGGTTTCCCAGTGCGCCGTTTTGTAGGCGTTGATGACGTTGAACGGCAGCATGTGCTGGGTGAAGCGTTCAAGCTGGATCCGCGTTTCGATCAGCCAGGACGGCAGGGTCATGATGACCGAGTCGAAATCCTCGAAGCGCTCGCGGGTTTGCCCTTGCTGACTGTGGTTCCAGTTGAAGTGGACGCGAATCTGCTGGTTGGGCAGCTTTGTGAGCCGGGTGACCGATGAGTCGGTGAGCAAGCCGTTGCTCCGTTCCCGGCTGTACTCGTAAACGGACTTGCCGGTTTCATCGATGGGCATGAACAGCAGGCATTCATCCAGCGCGGCGAGCCCGATGTAGCGGGGCCTGTCGAACGTCAGGCCGGCCGAGTCGACAACGGCTTCGCTGTTCAGGTGGGGAGCGTCCAGGGGATCGCCGTTGCTGTCTACCCGTCCATGGATGAGCTGCAGTTGGCTGCTGAAGCCGAAAATGGCCGTGCGCAGAGGATAAAGACAGCAAACGTCATAGAACGCGCCCCAACTGCCGTCACCGATGCCTATCGCGTAGAAGATCGCCGACTCTTCTGCGGACATTCCCATCCCGCCGAAGTCCCCGGGCGACTGTTCATTCCAGGCTTGCACCGCCGGCATGCTGACCAGATCGCGAAAGGAAACGCCCTGGTACCTTTCGACCATTGCGGCCCAGGTCGCCTCCCACGCTTCGCTGCCGTAAAGCTCGGAAACATGGCGGGTCATGCGATCGGCAAAGGTTTTCCATTTGGCGTAGACCTTTTGCAGCGCCTCACCGGGAGGCGGGGTCATGCCGTCCTGGTTTTTCCATATCAACATTTGCGGTGCCGGCCCGTCGCCCATGCTGCCTTCACGAAGGTAGATGCCGGTCGAGCGAACCCAGGGGCTTCCCGGGTTGGCAAAGTCTGAAAACGCCAGGTCAAACGCCTGGGCGTAGTACGCCATCAGGGACCGGCCTTGCGTGGGTGACTCATCGGCCCTGTTGAAAAAAGGCATGCGCATGGCGCCCATTTCGAAGGGGGTATGGCTGAGTGAGGATTTCGGGCTGCCATGAACCGTCAGATGCCGGCCGCCGATGCGGGTGGATTGTTCGATGAGGGATATCTGGGTGAAGCCGCAGCGATAGAGCTCTCTGGCGGCCGTGAGCCCGGTGACGCCTGCGCCGATGATGCAGATTCTGTGTTGCGGGTCGGTGGCCCTGGCGATACCGCCGTCCTGTTCAATCAATGTCCGGTAGTCGAAGCACAGATCCGGTGGGCTGGGAAAGCGGGCGGTCCATTTGGATCTGGCCGCGCGTTTGGTTCGAGTGTCTTTGCCGATGACGTGTGAGGGGTAGTTGTAGCTTGATCCGATAGTCACTGTTGATCTTCCCTGATGGTGGTTTTCAGGGCGTCAGACTGGGGGATTGATCGGCTCTTTTACATGAGGCAAATCCGTTCTTCGGTGTTCCTTATTCGTTTTTCAGTGTGGGAAAGCGAACCGCCGTAGGAGCGCAGCTTGCTGGCGATGAACGATGACGCGGTCTATCTGATTGACCGCGTCATCGTTCATCGCCAGCAAGCGGCGCTCCTGCAGAGGAGGTCAGGCCGCCTGCTGGAACTGCTGTCGATACTGGTTCGGCGACAGCTCCGTATGTTGGCGGAACAGCCGGGCGAAGAAGCTGGCATCGTCGTAGCCCACTTCGTAACTGATGGTCTTGATGCTCTTGCGGCTGCCGGACAGCAGGCCTTTGGCGGTTTCGATGCGCAGGCGTTGCAGGTAGTGCAACGGCTTGTCACCGGTGGCGGTCTGGAAGCGGCGCATGAAGTTGCGGATGCTCATGCCGTGTTCACGGGCGACGTCTTCGAAGCGGAATTTGTCGGCGAAGTGTTCTTCCAGCCAGTGCTGGATCTGCAGGATGATCACATCCTGGTGCAGTTTCTGTCCGCCGAAACCGATGCGACCCGGCGAGTAGCTGCGCTGCACTTCATAGAGGATATCCCGGGCCACGGCCTGGGACACGTTGGCGCCGCAGAAGCGCTCGATCAGATAGATGTACAGATCGCAGGCCGAGGTGGTGCCGCCGGCGCAGTACAGGTTATCGGCGTCGGTCAGGTGCTTGTCCTGATTGAGGTACACACGAGGGAAACGTTCGGCGAAGGCATTGAAGAAGCGCCAGTAGGTGGTTGCTTCCTTGCCATCGAGCAATCCAGCCTCGGCCAGCCAGAAGACTCCGGTGGCCTCACCGCACAGCACCGCGCCGCGGGCATGTTGCTGGCGCAGCCAGGGCAGCACTTGCGGATAGCGCAGGCACAGGGTTTCGAAATCGTCCCAGAACGCGGGAATGACGATGATGTCGGCATTTTCCAGCCCGCCGTCCACCGGCATCATCACATCGCTGAAACTGTTCACCGGTTTACCGTCGGGGCTGACCAGGCGGGTTTCAAACGCCGGGACCAGGCCGTGGCCCAGTTGTTTGCCGTAGCGCAGGCTGGCGAGGTGAAAAAAATCCTTGGCTTGCATGAGGGTGGAAGCGAAAACCCGGTCGATCGCCAGGATGCTGACGCGCCGCAGGGGCGTGGAGGCTTGGTTAGACATAATTCAACTTTATTTTTATAAGGGAAAGTGGTCACCAGACGGCTGGATCGTCTTATTTTTTGTCGGATGTGTCCAGTGTCCTGTATCGGACGCCAGGCATAGTCTCTGAAGGTCTACCTCTTCCAAAAAAATAACGACAGGTGCCGCATGATCCCTAGAACCTTGTTCAGTTCCGAACACGAACTCTTCCGTGACAGCGTGCGAACGTTTCTCGAAAAAGAGGCCGTGCCGTTCCATGGGCAATGGGAAAAACAGGGCTATATCGACCGCAGACTCTGGAACAAGGCGGGGGAGGCGGGGATGTTGTGCTCGCACTTGCCGGAAGAATACGGCGGCCTGGGGGCAGACTTTCTCTATAGCGCGGTGGTGATCGAGGAGGTGGGACGGCTGGGACTGACCGGTATCGGTTTCTCCCTGCATTCGGACATCGTGGCGCCGTACATCCTGCACTACGGCAGTGAAGCGCTGAAACACAAATACCTGCCGAAACTGGTCTCCGGCGAGATGGTCAGCGCCATCGCCATGACCGAGCCGGGCGCCGGTTCCGACCTGCAAGGCGTGAAGACCACGGCGGTGCTCGACGGTGACGAGTACGTGATCAACGGCTCGAAAACCTTCATTACCAACGGCTTCCTCGCGGACCTGGTGATCGTCGTTGCCAAGACCGATCCGAAGGCCGGCGCCAAGGGCACCAGCCTGTTTCTGGTGGAGGCCGATACGCCGGGCTTCGACAAGGGCAAGCGTCTGGAGAAGGTCGGCATGAAGGCGCAGGATACATCGGAGTTGTTCTTCCAGGACGTCCGGGTGCCGAAGGAAAACCTGTTGGGCCAGGCCGGGATGGGGTTCGCCTACCTGATGCAGGAATTGCCGCAGGAACGCCTGACCGTGGCCATTGGCGGCCTGGCTTCGGCCGAAGCGGCGTTGCAGTGGACGCTGGATTACACCCGCGAACGCAAGGCGTTCGGCAAGGCCATCGCCGATTTCCAGAACACCCGTTTCAAGCTGGCGGAGATGGCCACCGAAATACAGATCGGACGGGTTTTCGTCGACCGCTGCCTGGAGCTGCATCTGCAAGGCAAGCTGGACGTGCCGACCGCGGCGATGGCCAAGTACTGGGGCACCGACCTGCAATGCAAGGTGCTGGATGAGTGTGTGCAGTTGCACGGCGGATACGGCTTCATGTGGGAGTATCCGGTGGCCCGGGCGTGGGCAGATGCGCGGGTGCAGCGGATCTATGCGGGGACCAACGAGATCATGAAGGAGATCATTGCGCGGTCGCTTTGACCGGGGTTGATTTTGCGCACGCTTTTCGCGAGCAAGCCCGCTCCCACACCGGATCAGGGGCTGACCACACTTCTGTGATCGGCACTGACCCAATGTGGGAGCGGGCTTGCTCGCGAAGGCGATTTATAAATCAATCATGGCGCAGGATTCGGCTGATCCTTGTGAATCGCCTCGATCCCTTCCAGCACTTCATCCGACAGCTTCAGATCAAAACTGGCAATGTTGCTGTCCAGTTGCTCGAGGGTGGTCGCGCCGATGATGTTGCTGGTCACGAACGGCTGTTGCGTGACGAAGGCCAGCGCCATTTGCGCCGGGTCCAGGCCGTGCTCACGGGCAAGCGCCACGTAGCGGCTGCACGCGGCTTCCGATTGCGGGTTGAAGTAGCGGCTGAAGCGGCTGTAGAGGCTCAGGCGGCCCTTCGGCGGACGGGCGCCACCCTCGTACTTGCCCGAAAGGAAGCCGAATGCCAGTGGCGAATAGGCGAGCAGGCCGCACTGTTCGCGGATGGCGATTTCCGCCAGACCCACCTCAAAGCTGCGGTTGAGCAGGTTGTAGGGGTTCTGGATCGACACCGAGCGCGGCCAGCCGCGGGCTTCGGCCAGGGCGAGAAAACGCATGGTGCCCCACGGGGTTTCGTTGGACAGGCCGATGTGGCGGATCTTGCCGGCCTTGACCTGCTCGTCGAGGGCTTCGAGGGTGTCCTCCAGCGGCGTCAGGTTGGCTTCGATCTTGTGCTTGTAGCCCAGTTGCCCGAAGAAGTTGGTGCTGCGCTCGGGCCAGTGCAACTGGTAGAGGTCGATGTAGTCGGTCTGCAGACGCTTGAGGCTGGCATCCACCGCTTCCGTGATGTGCTGTCGATTGTGCCGAAGGTTCTTGTCGCGAATGTAGTCGATGGTGTTGCCGGGGCCGGCGATCTTGCTGGCCAGGATCCAGTCGGCGCGGTCGCCGCGGCTCTTGAAATAATTGCCGATGTAGCGTTCGGTGGTGGCGTAGGTGTCGGCCTTGGGCGGCACCGGGTACATCTCGGCGGTGTCGATGAAATTGATCCCGGCGCTCTTGGCTCGCTCAATCTGGGCGAAGGCGTCGGCTTCGCTGTTCTGCTCACCCCAGGTCATGGTGCCGAGGCAGAGTGCACTCACGTTCAGATTGGTCCGGCCTAGCTGGCGATAGTCCATCGGGTGCTCCTTGGGCAAAACAATCATAAAAGCAGGTTGAATTATTTTTCGCAATCTGCATAATTGCGCACCTCTTTCTGCAGTGGAAGTGATGCGCCGCCGCCGAAGAATCTTGCCGTTGAACGGACGCGCCGACCCGAGCCCCCGAAAGCGTCTGTATCCGGCTGCCTTTGACTTGTCAAAGTACGCACTATTCAGTAAGATCCGCCGTCTAATTTACAGGGCGGCCCCTGAGGCTATAAAGAATGAAAACTTTTACTGCTAAACCGGAAACAGTAAAGCGCGACTGGTTTGTCGTCGACGCTGCTGGTCAGACCCTGGGTCGTCTGGCCACCGAAATCGCGAGCCGTCTGCGTGGCAAGCACAAGCCTGAGTACACTCCTCACGTTGACACCGGCGACTACATCGTCGTAATCAACGCCGAGCAGATCCGTGTTACCGGCGCTAAAACCACTGACAAAATGTACTACTCCCACTCCGGTTTCCCGGGCGGCATCAAGTCGATCAACTTTGAAAAGCTGATCGCCAAGGCCCCTGAGCGCGTGATCGAGACCGCGGTCAAAGGCATGCTGCCTAAGAACCCGCTGGGTCGCGACATGTACCGTAAGCTGAAAGTCTATGCGGGCGCTGCACACCCTCATACTGCTCAGCAGCCCCAAGAACTGAAGATTTAACGGAATAGTTCATTATGTCGGCGACTCAAAATTACGGCACTGGCCGTCGCAAGACCGCAACCGCACGCGTTTTCCTGCGTCCGGGTACTGGTAACATCTCCATCAACAACCGTTCGCTGGATAATTTCTTCGGCCGCGAAACTGCCCGCATGGTGGTTCGTCAGCCGCTGGAATTGACTGAGACTGTCGAGAAGTTCGACATCTACGTCACCGTGATCGGCGGTGGTGTAAGTGGTCAGGCTGGCGCAATCCGCCACGGTATCACCCGCGCTCTGATGGACTACGACGAAACTCTGCGCAGCGCACTGCGTAAAGCCGGCTTCGTAACCCGCGATGCACGTGAAGTTGAACGTAAGAAAGTGGGTCTGCGTAAAGCGCGTAAGCGTCCGCAGTACTCGAAGCGTTAATTCGCTTCCACGTTCAAAAAAGAACGCCCAGTTTCCTCACGGAGCTGGGCGTTTTTTTGTGCGTGCGATTTATTAAAGAATTGCGCTGTGACAACTTGCCACAGCCGTAGACGCCCTATACTACAAGGCTTGAGGGAGAGCCCTCCCGGTAATTACCTTGTCAGAATTGGGGGTTTTCATTACCATTCGGCAAAATTTTTATAAGTACAGCGTTTTACTTAGTAGATGCCTGATTTAACAGGCCACAAAGCTGATGGGAGAGGACTGAATGAGCAATGACGGCGTGAATGCAGGCCGGCGTCGCTTCTTGGTAGCAGCCACATCCGTGGTGGGTGCTGCAGGAGCGGTGGGGGCTGCGGTCCCGTTCGTGGGGTCATGGTTTCCCAGTGCCAAGGCGAAAGCCGCAGGTGCACCGGTGAAAGTGAATGTCAGCAAAATCGAGCCAGGCCAGCAGATGATTGCTGAATGGCGCGGCCAGCCGGTGTTCATCGTCCGCCGTACACAGGAAATCCTGGGTAATCTGAAGAAGATCGAGGGTCAGCTCTCTGACCCGGACTCCAAGAACTCGACACAACCGACTTATGTCAATCCGGAATTCCGTTCGATCAAGCCTGAGGTTCTGCTGCTGATCGGTATCTGCACGCACCTGGGTTGCTCGCCGACATTCCGTCCCGAAGTCGCTCCCGCAGACCTGGGCAAGGACTGGGTAGGTGGGTATTTCTGCCCTTGCCACGGTTCCCACTACGACCTGGCTGGTCGCGTCTACAAGTCGCAACCTGCGCCTTTGAACCTGCCAGTTCCCCCGCATTCCTATGAGACCGATGACATCATCGTCATTGGCGTCGATACGGAGAAAGCGTGATGAGCAAGTTCATGGATTGGGTTGATGCGCGCTTTCCCGCGACCAAAATGTGGGAAGACCATCTCAGCAAGTACTATGCCCCGAAGAACTTCAACTTCTTCTATTTCTTTGGTTCCCTCGCGCTGCTCGTTCTGGTCAACCAGATCGTCACCGGTGTCTGGCTGACCATGAGCTACACCCCGTCGGCCGAAGAAGCCTTCGCGTCCGTCGAATACATCATGCGCGACGTCGAGTACGGTTCGATTCTGCGCCTGCTTCACTCCACCGGCGCTTCGGCGTTCTTCATCGTGGTCTATCTGCACATGTTCCGTGGCCTGCTCTACGGTTCGTACCAGAAGCCGCGTGAGCTGGTGTGGGTCTTCGGCATGCTGATCTACCTGGCGCTGATGGCTGAGGCCTTCATGGGCTACCTGCTCCCGTGGGGCCAGATGTCCTACTGGGGCGCCCAGGTGATCATCTCGCTGTTCGGTGCGATCCCGGTCATCGGTAACGATCTGACCCAGTGGATCCGTGGTGACTACCTGATTTCCGGTATTACCCTCAACCGCTTCTTTGCCTTGCATGTGGTTGCCTTGCCGATCGTGATCCTCGGTCTGGTGGTGCTGCACATCCTGGCGCTGCACGAAGTGGGTTCGAACAACCCGGACGGCGTGGACATCAAGAAATTCAAAGACGAAAACGGCGTACCGCTGGACGGCATTGCCTTCCATCCGTACTACACCGTGAAAGATATCGTCGGCGTGGTGGTGTTCCTGTTCATCTTCTGTTCGATCGTATTTTTCTTCCCGGAAATGGGCGGCTACTTCCTCGAGAAGCCGAACTTTGAAGTGGCGAACGCCTTCAAGACCCCAGAGCATATCGCTCCGGTCTGGTACTTCACGCCGTTCTACGCGATCTTGCGGGCGGTTCCGGACAAGCTCTTCGGCGTCATCGCCATGGGTGCGGCCATCGCTGTGTTGTTCGTCCTGCCGTGGCTGGACCGTAGCCCGGTCAAGTCGATGCGGTATAAAGGCTGGCTGAGCAAGATCTGGCTGTGGGTGTTTTGCATCGCGTTCGTCATCCTGGGCATTCTGGGTGTATTGGCGCCGACCCCTGAGCGTACGTTGCTGTCGCAGGTATGTACCTTCCTGTACTTCGCCTACTTCATTCTGATGCCGTTCTATACCAGGCTCGAGAAGACAAAACCGGTTCCGGAAAGGGTGACTGGCTGATGAAAAAGCTATTTGCGGTATTGATGCTCGCTACGCTGCCAGTGTTCGCTTTCGCTGCTGAACACGGTGGCCCGGAGCTGGAAAAAGTCGACATCGACGTATCGGACAAGGCGGCCATGCAGGATGGCGCACGTACCTTTGCCAACTATTGCATGGGTTGCCACAGCGCCAAGTTCCAGCGCTACGAGCGTGTTGCCGATGACCTGGGCATTCCCCACGAAATGATGCTCGAGAAGCTGGTGTTCACCGGTGCCAAGATCGGCGACCACATGAGCATCGGCATGCAGCCGGCCGACGCCAAGACCTGGTTCGGTGCGGCACCGCCCGATCTGACCCTGGTGGCTCGCGTTCGCGGTACTGATTGGCTGTACGGTTATCTGAAGTCGTTCTATGAAGATCCGTCGCGCCCTTGGGGCGTGAACAACAAGGTCTTCCCGAACGTCGGCATGCCGAACGTGCTGGTGGGCTTGCAAGGGCGTCAGGTCGTCGGTTGCAAACAGGTTCAGATCGTCGAAAACGGCAAGAAGCAATATGACCCGTTGACCGGTACGGCGCTGACCCATGAAGCGTGCGATCAGCTGACGATCGTGCCCAAGAGTGGTGCTTTGACCGAAGAGCAGTTCGATGAGAAGGTCAAGAATCTGGTAACCTTCCTGGCTTACTCGGCTAACCCGGTTAAGCTGCAACATCAGCGCATCGGTACGTACGTATTGCTGTACCTGGCGTTCTTCTTCGTATTCGCCTACTTGCTCAAGCGTGAATACTGGAAAGACGTGCACTGATAAAGCTTCAAGCTATTGCTGTTAATCGCGCGCGCCCAAGGGCGTCTCTGAAGGTGTAACGAGCCTGGCTGGCCAGGGGTTACGGGAGACGCCCTCTGGGCGCGCTCGTTTTTCCGCTTTCGATCATTTCTACAAGCGAGGAGGACCGCCATGGGCGTGACCAATCGGTTGGCCTGTTACTCCGACCCCGCCGACCACTATTCCCACCGAGTGCGAATCGTACTGGCAGAGAAGGGTGTCAGCGCCGAGATCATTTACGTGGAAGCGGGCCGTCAGCCGCCTAAACTGATCGAAGTGAACCCTTACGGCAGTTTGCCCACCCTGGTCGATCGTGACCTGGCGTTGTGGGAGTCCACGGTGGTGATGGAATACCTGGATGAGCGTTACCCGCATCCGCCATTGTTGCCGGTTTATCCTGTGGCGCGTGCCAACAGTCGTCTGTTGATGCACCGCATCCAGCGAGACTGGTGTGGTTTGGTGGATCTGATTCTGGATTCGCGGACCAAGGAAGCGGCTCGTGCCGTGGCACGCAAGGAACTGCGTGAAAGCCTGACCGGCGTGTCGCCGTTGTTCGCCGACAAACCGTTTTTCCTCAGTGAGGAACAAAGCCTGGTGGATTGCTGCCTATTGCCAATACTCTGGCGATTGCCGATTCTGGGTATCGAACTGCCGCGGCCAGCCAAGCCGCTGCTTGATTACATGGAGCGCCAGTTTGCGCGTGAGGCTTTCCAGGCGAGTCTGTCTGGTGTCGAACGCGATATGCGCTAAGGCTTAAGGAGCCGCTATGAACTCCAGTCGACCTTATCTGGTCCGCGCGCTCTATGAGTGGATCGTGGACAACGACTGTACACCGCACATGCTGGTCAATTCCGAATACCCGTCGGTTCAGGTGCCGCAGGGTTTCGCCAGTGACGGGCAGATTGTCCTGAACGTATCGCCACAGGCCGTGCGCCATCTGCACATGGACAACGAAGCAGTGAGCTTCGAAGGCCGCTTTGGTGGTGTGCCGCATACGCTGTTCGTGCCCATTGCCTCGATCCTGGGTATCTACGCCCGGGAGAATGGTCAGGGCATGGTGTTCGATCTGGAATCGCCTATGGGCGAGGACGATGATGAAATCGAACCGGACGATGACATTCCGCCACCCGACAGCGAGCCGCCGCGGCCAAGCGGTCGGCCTAGTTTGAAGGTGGTGAAGTAATAAAAAAGGCGATCCGCAAGGATTGCCTTTTTTATTACCTGTAGGAGCGAGCTGGCTCGCGATGGTCGAAAACGATGACGCGGGATTTTGATGCCCCGCGGTGTCCTCAGGTTCATCGCAAGCGTGCTCGCTCCCACAGGTGGCAGCAGTATCAGTCTATGTACTCAAACAACTTCACAATCTTCTGCACACCGGAAACCCCCTGCACCAGGTTGGTCGCCTGCGCGGCCTCTTGCTTGGTCAGCAAGCCCAGCAGATAAACAATGCCGTTCTCGGTAACGACCTTGATCCGCGAACCAGGAATGTTCGGGTCGGTGAGCATCTGGGTCTTGATCTTGGAGGTCAGCCAGGTGTCATTCTGGCGGGCAAGAAAGCCCGACGGTGGCAGGATCTGCAGTTCGTTGTGAACGGTCTTAACCCGCTGAACAGCAGCGGCGGCCTGTTCGGCCTTCGCCTTGAGGTCGGCACGCGGGGTTTGCCCGGCCAGCAATACCACGCCATTGAAGCTGGTGACGACGATGTGCGAGTCGTTATCCAGGGCAGGGTCGGCCTTGGCAATGTTCACGCCGACCTTGGTATCGATCAGGGAGTCGTCGATCTTGCTGCCGAAGGTGCGGGTGCCGCGGTCATCTTCAATCGGGGCTTCGCGGCTGGCGTTCACCACCGAGGTGCAGCCGCTGATGCCGAGGCACAGGGTCAGGGCCAGTAGGCCTAGGCGATTAGGGGTCATTCTTCACTCCCGAACAGTTGGCTGTCGATCAAGTCGCAAAGGCAATGGATCGCCAGCAGGTGGACTTCCTGAATACGTGCCGTGACATGGGCGGGTACGCGAATCTCCACGTCCTCGGGCAATAGCAGTGATGCCATGCCGCCGCCATCGCGACCGGTCAATGCTACGACAATCATTTCGCGATCATGTGCGGCCTGGATCGCTTGAATTATGTTTGCGGAGTTGCCGCTGGTGGATATCGCCAGCAGAACATCGCCCGGCTGACCAAGGGCGCGGATCTGTTTGGAGAAGACTTCGTTGTAGCTGTAGTCGTTGGCGATCGAGGTGATCGTCGAGCTGTCGGTGGTCAACGCAATGGCCGGCAGGCTCGGGCGCTCGCGCTCGAAGCGGTTAAGCAGCTCGGAGGAAAAGTGCTGGGCGTCACCGGCAGAACCGCCGTTGCCGCAGGAAAGCATTTTGCCTTCGTTGAGCAGGGCGTTGACCATGACCTGGCTGGCTTGCTCGATGTGCGGTGCAAGTACTTCCATCGCCTGTTGCTTGGTGTCGATACTGGCCTGGAAAAGCTGGCGAATTCGGGATTGCATGTCCATCTGTGTGACCTTAATGAGCGCGGCTTTTCGGCACGTGAATGTGCAGCCCGCAATGCAAAGAGCAAAAGTGTTGGGTGTTGTCCGTTTCGGGGCATGATCGGTCAGCAGTCGAAGGCATTCTGCACCCAGTTCAACTGATCGAGGTCGCTATCAATGGCAACCACGTCGAAACGGCAAGGGGAATTGGCCCAGCGCGACTCGCGCTGAAGAAAATACTGCGCGGCAAAAATCAGCTTCTGCCGTTTGCGCCCATCGATGCTACCGAGCGCGCCACCCCATTGAGTGTTTTTTCTATAGCGAACTTCAACGAATACTACTGTATCGCCATCTAGCATGACCAGATCAAGCTCACCACGTTTACACAGCCAGTTCTGCGCCACCAGGCGCAGACCCTGCTGTTGAAGATGGCCGAGCGCCTGGCGCTCGGCATCTTTACCGCTTTGCTGGCGTGACCTGTCGGGCATCAGCGCGGGGTGTCCGGCAGGCGCTGCACCTGGCCGTTGACGAACTCGGCCCAAGGCAACTGGCGCACGACACGCTGGTTCTGGGTCATGCCCAGGCTGCCCGACTGACCTTCAATGCGGCTGTCCGGCAGGGTCTTGAGCTGGCCCAGACGCGGCGCCAGACGGTAGGCGTCGACACCCATGGCGTACAGGCGGCCCAGGCTGCTGGCGGCTTGCGGCCATTGTGCAGTGACCTGCTTGCGCAGTGGATCATTGGCGTCCAGCAACCATGGGGTTTCGCAGAAACGAATGCCGTTCATGTCGTTGTACTGGTTGACGTCGCCGCTGGCGCTGAACACGTGGGACGTGGCGTAGACCGGAACGTCGCCCGCGTACTGGAAGTTCAGGGTCGGTTTGATCTGTTGAGCCTGTTGTGGCGTGGCGGCCAGGAAGATGAACTCGATGTCCTGGCGACGGGAGGGCTGGGCGGCGACCTGCGAACCTACGGTACTTTGCAGGCTCTTGGCGCGGCCTTCGCTCTGGCGCAACTGGAACATGTCGGCGATCTGTTGAGCCAGTTGCACCGGTTGGTCGACACGCTCGGTCGCGACGATGCTGCCACCGTTGGCTTGCCAGTCCTGGCTGAACGCGCGCAGCACGCGGTCGCCCCATTCACCTTTCGGTACCATGATGGCGGCACGATGCAAGCCGTCGGCACGGGCGCGACGGGAGACTTCGCGGGCTTCGTCTTCAGCGGCAAGGCCGAACTGGAACAGTTGAGGCGGACCTTGTTCGCCTTCGCTGTAGTTCAGCGCCAGGGTGGTGATCGGCAATTGCGGGCGTGCGCTCAGTTGTTTGACCAGTGGCTTCTCCAGCGGGCCGACGACCAGTTGCACGCCATCGGCCTGGGCCTTGCGATAGAACTCGTCGAGGGAGGTCAGCTTCGAGCTGTCGTAGAACTCAATGGCTGGTGGCTTCTGACCTGCCTGTTGCGCCTGGTAGTGAGCGGCCATGAAGCCTTCGCGCAACGCCTTGCCGACCGAGGCCAGCGGGCCGTCCTGCGGCAGCAGCAGGCCGATTTTACCCAGGGGCTGGCTGGCCAGCTCCTTGAGCTTGGTCAGTGGCAGCGGCAGTTGAATGGCGGCCGGGTGTTTAGGGTTCTGCGCGCGCCAGTTGTCGATGGCGGCCTGTTGCTGCTCCAGGGTGCCGGCAGTTTTCACCGCCAGGGCCAGAGCCATCCAGCCACCAAGATCGTCGGTGGTCGACGGCTGCAACTGGTCGGTCGGCAGCGAGGCGATCAGGGCCCAGATCGCTTCGTGGTTTTTGCTGGCGGCTTCGTCTTTGAGCATCGGTGCAATGAAGATGCGTTCCTTCGCGGCAGCCAGTGTCTGACCATCGGCTTCAAGGGCGCGGGCGCGAACGATGCCGGTGCGGACCTGTTGCTCTTCCGGCAGCTCGCTCAAGCGTTGCATGCTTGGATGACTCAATGCCGTCAGCGCGGCTTTCGGCTGATTGCGGGTCATGGCCAATTCTGCGGCGAGGGTACTGGCGAACACCTGCTGGCCAGGTTTTAGCTGCTCCACCGGTACTTGTTGCAGGATCTGCGCGGATTGCGCGGCATTGCCCTGGCGGTAGGCCAGGTCCGCTGCGCTCAGTCGCAACAGGGCAGCGTCTTCCGGCGATTTGCTTTGAGCGGCTTTCTCGAGCAGTTGCTCGATACTGGCATCCGGGGTCCGTGGAAGTTCGCCAAGGCTGGAGGAGGACGAGCTGACGCAAGCTGTCAGCAAGGCAGCGAGGCAGAGGGCAGTGAACAGCCGCAGGCAAGCGATCATGTAGTGTTCCTGATACTCGATCAAATTAGCGTGGAATTGTACCCAACCACTGGCCGGGGCGCGATGTTACTGGCGTGAATCGATCAATTTAGCTGGTGTAAATGTTGCGGTGCGGCACAAAAGGCGGCGAAGCCGAGTGTTTCTTGCGCGTATCGTCAGCGTTGCTACGCGCTACAATGGCGGCTTTATTGATCATGAGGTGTGCGCTTTGACTGTTCCAGGTGCTTTGAATTCCGCTGCGGGCTCGCTTTATGTGGTGGCGACGCCCATCGGCAACCTGGACGACATCAGTGCGCGCGCGCTGAAAATCTTGCGTGACGTGGCTTTGATCGCCGCAGAAGACACTCGTCATTCTCAGCGGTTGATGCAGCATTTCGGCATTCCTACGCCGTTGGCGGCTTGCCATGAGCACAACGAGCGAGATGAGGGCAGCCGCTTCATTACCCGTTTGCTGGCGGGGGACGATGTCGCGCTGATCTCTGATGCGGGAACGCCGCTGATTTCCGATCCGGGGTATCACCTGGTGCGCCAGGCCCGCGCCGCCGGGATCAGTGTGGTTCCGGTTCCGGGGGCCTGTGCCTTGATCGCTGCGTTGTCGGCGGCAGGGTTGCCGTCCGATCGTTTCATCTTTGAAGGTTTCCTGCCGGCCAAGGCGGTGGGGCGGCGCGCTCGCCTGGAGGCCATAAAGGAAGAACCGCGCACGCTGATCTTTTATGAAGCCCCCCATCGCATCCTCGAGTGCCTGCAGGATATGGAGCTGGTGTTCGGCGCCGAACGTCCGGCCTTGCTGGCGCGGGAACTGACCAAAACGTTCGAAACCCTTAAAGGCTTACCGTTGGCCGAGTTGCGTCAGTTCGTCGAGTTGGACAGCAATCAGCAGCGTGGCGAGTGCGTGGTGCTGGTCGCGGGTTGGTCGGCGCCCGAGGCTGAAGGCGCCGTCAGCAGTGAGGCGATGCGCATCCTCAATCTGTTGCTCGAAGAGATGCCGCTCAAGCGTGCGGCGGCCCTGGCGGCGCAAATTACCGGCGAGCGCAAGAATGTCCTGTATCAGATTGCGCTGGATCAGCAGAAGGGTGAGTGAAACCCGACGCGCAGGCGTGCACAAAGGCTATTAGCGCTTGTTCTTCGGGCGCTCTGCCGTTAACCTGCGCGGCGGAGAGTCGATCGGACAGTCGCTGCCCTCTATGAAAATTAGGGGGGGGAGGAAAGTCCGGGCTCCATAGGGCGAAGTGCCAGGTAATGCCTGGGAGGCGTGAGCCTACGGAAAGTGCCACAGAAAATAACCGCCTAAGCGCTTCGGCGCCGGTAAGGGTGAAAAGGTGCGGTAAGAGCGCACCGCACGTCTGGCAACAGTTCGTGGCTAGGTAAACCCCACTTGGAGCAAGACCAAATAGGGTCCCAAGGCGTGGCCCGCGCTGGGACCGGGTAGGTTGCTAAAGATGTCCAGTGATGGCCATCGTAGACGAATGACTGTTCAAGACAGAACCCGGCTTACAGATCGACTCTCCACCTTTTTCCTGCCTCTGCTTAAATCAATGAGCAGAGCCCCGATGATGCGATGGCGTTCTTTTTTCATCATCGGTAGAGTGTATGTGTGATATCGATTAGCCTGCTCTGGCAGCGACCGCGTGACCCCCATGCAGTACTGATTTCCCTCCTTTCAGAATCGTTGGCATAAGCACTTTCGTAATACCGAAAAAATCTTACTCTTAATAAATTACTTTAACTTCCGAACGCAGCCTTCAGCGCTGCTTCAAGTTATTGGTCGTTTTTATCTGCCGAATTCTCGTGGCCCTTCCTCTTATGCTCCTAAATCTCAGTTCTGTAAGGGTTTTCCTTTAATCCGCGCCTTGACGGTGCGGTGGGCGCATTCCTATAGTGTGCACAAGTGGCGGAAAGTGGCATGAAGTGGGTTTTTTAAGCGTAAAACGCTAACATTTGGAGAAACGCTGACGTGTTTCGCGGAGCCAATGCTATCAGTCTCGATGCAAAGGGCCGTCTCGCCATGCCGAGCCGGTACCGTGACGAGCTCGATTCGCGTAGTTCCGGTCAGTTAATCGTCACAATTGATGCCGTTGATCCGTGTTTGTGTGTCTACCCCCTTGATGAGTGGGAAATTATTGAAACCAAACTGCGCGCACTGCCTTCGCTTCGCGAAGAGAACCGCCGCCTGCAACGTTTGCTGATTGGTAATGCCGTCGACCTCGAGCTCGATGGCAGTGGTCGTTTCCTGGTCCCGCCGCGTCTTCGTGAATATGCCAAGTTGGATAAGCGCGCGATGTTGGTAGGCCAATTGAACAAGTTCCAACTGTGGGACGAGGATGCCTGGAATGCGGTTTCTGCCGCGGACCTGGCTGCTATTCAACAACCGGGCGCCATGCCTGACGAACTGCGTGATTTGATCCTGTGACTATTGATAGCGGCTTTAACCACATCACCGTACTGCTTGACGAAGCCGTCGAGGCTCTCGCCGTACGTCCTGATGGCTGCTATCTGGACGGCACGTTCGGGCGTGGCGGGCATAGTCGGTTGATCCTCAGCCGGCTCGGTCCGGATGGTCGGCTGCTCGGATTCGACAAAGACCCTCAAGCGATTGCCACCGGGCAGACGCTAGCGGCCGAAGACGGCCGCTTTGTCGTTGTGCAGCGCAGCTTTGCCGAGCTCGGATCCGAAGTCGCCGAGCGCGGCCTGCAGGGCAAGGTCAGCGGCATTCTGCTGGACCTTGGCGTCTCTTCCCCGCAACTCGATGACCCTGAGCGCGGCTTCAGCTTCCTCAACGATGGCCCTCTGGACATGCGCATGGACCCGTCCCGCGGGATCAGCGCGGCCGAGTTCGTCAACACCGCCCCGGCTGAGGAAATTGCCCGGGTGTTCAAGGAATACGGCGAAGAACGTTTTTCCGGGCGCATGGCCCGTGCCGTGGTCGAGCGCCGTGACATCAAGCCGTTCGAGCGTACCGGCGATCTGGCCGAAGTGCTGAAAGTCGCCAATCCTGCCTGGGAAAAAGGCAAGAACCCCGCAACCCGTGCGTTCCAGGGCCTGCGTATCCATGTAAACAACGAACTGGGCGATCTGGAAGCCGGCCTCGAAGCCGCTCTGGAATGCCTGGAAGTGGGCGGTCGCCTGGTGGTGATCAGCTTCCACTCGCTGGAAGATCGCATCGTCAAACTGTTCATGCGCAAACTGGTGAAAGGCGAAGCCGACAACCTGCCGCGCAACCTGCCGGTTCGGCATGTCGCCTTTGAACCGAAAATCAAAGTCCATGGCAAAGCGCAGACGGCCTCCGACGCCGAACTCAAAGCCAACCCACGTTCCCGTAGCGCTGTCATGCGTGTGGCGGAGAAGTTGCGGTGAGCAAGCTTTTTGCCAAGCCATTGCCCGGCGGCAGCTTTTTCATGCTCCTGCTGTTCGTTGGCGTCCTCGTGTCTGCCATTGGCGTGTCCTACAGCGCGCACTGGAACCGTCAGTTGCTCAACTCGCTGTACAACGAGTTGAGCGTGCGCGACAAGGCCCAGGCCGAATGGGGCCGGTTGATCCTTGAGCAAAGCACCTGGACGGCTCACAGCCGCATCGAAGTGCTGGCTACTGAACAATTGAAGATGCGCATCCCCGGTGCCGCCGAAGTGCAGATGGTGGCGCCATGATGAAACTCGAAGGCGCACTGTTCCCTTGGCGTTTCCGCCTGGTGCTGGGGTTGCTCGGCGTCATGGTGGCGGCGATCTCCTGGCGGATCATCGACCTGCAAGTCGTCGATCGTGACTTCCTCAAGGGCCAGGGCGACGCGCGTAGCGTTCGTCATATTCCGATTCCGGCTCACCGTGGTCTGATCACCGACCGCAACGGCGAGCCTTTGGCTGTCAGCACCCCGGTTACCACGCTGTGGGCCAACGCCAAGGAAATGCAGCTGGCCAAAGAGAAGTGGCCAGCGCTGGCCGCCGCGTTGGGGCAAGATCCCAAAGCCCTGGCCGAGCGTCTGGAAGCACAAGCCAATAAAGAATTCATTTACCTGGTGCGCGGGCTGACCCCGGAGCAAGGCCAGTCCGTGCTCGACCTGAAAGTACCGGGCGTCTACGGCATTGAAGAATTCCGCCGGTTCTATCCGGCCGGTGAAGTCACTGCCCACATGGTCGGCTTCACCGATATCGACGACCATGGTCGCGAAGGTGTCGAGCTGGCCTATGACGAATGGCTGGCCGGCGTGCCCGGCAAGCGACAGGTCATCAAGGATCGGCGCGGTCGACTTATCAAAGATGTTCAGGTGACCAAAAACGCCAAGGCCGGCAAGCCCTTGGCGTTGTCCATTGACCTGCGCCTGCAGTACCTGGCCAACCGCGAATTGCGCAACGCGATCATCGAGAACGGCGCCAAGGCCGGCAGCCTGGTGATCATGGATGTGAAGACCGGCGAAATCCTCGCCATGGTCAACCAGCCGACCTACAACCCGAACAACCGCCGCAACCTGCAACCGGCGATGATGCGTAACCGCGCGATGATCGACGTGTTCGAACCGGGTTCGACCATGAAGGCGATCTCCATGAGCGCCGCCATCGAAACCGGGCGCTGGAAGCCGAGCGACACCGTCGAGGTGTATCCAGGCTCCCTGCAGATCGGCAAGTACACCATCAAGGACGTTTCCAAGACGGAAGGGCCGGTGCTCGACCTGACCGGCATTCTGATCAATTCCAGTAACGTCGGCATGAGTAAGGTCGCGTTCGATATCGGCGGCGAAACCATTTTCCGTCTGGCGCAGAAGGTCGGTCTTGGCCAGGACACCGGTCTCGGCTTCCCGGGCGAACGTGTCGGCAACCTGCCCAATTACCGGGAATGGCGCAAGGCAGAGACGGCCACGCTGTCCTACGGCTACGGTATTTCCGTAACCGCGATCCAGCTTGTTCACGCCTTCTCGGCGCTGGCCAACAATGGTCGCCTCGCACCGCTGACCCTGATCAAAACCGACAAGGCGCCGCAAATCACCCAGGTATTGCCGGAAGCTGTCGCCAAAACCATGCAAGGCATGCTGCAACAAGTGATCGAAGCCCCGCGCGGCGTGTTCCGTGCGCAGGTGCCGGCGTATCACGTGGGCGGCAAGTCCGGTACTGCACGTAAAACGTCGGTCGGCACCAAGGGCTATGCCGAAAACTCCTACCGTTCGCTGTTCGCCGGTTTCGGCCCGATGAGCGATCCGCGTTACGCCATCGTGGTGGTCATCGATGAGCCGACCAAGGCCGGTTACTTCGGTGGTCTGGTCTCGGCGCCGGTGTTCAGCCGCGTGATGTCCGGCACCCTGCGCCTGATGAACGTCACGCCGGACAACCTGCCACCGACCCAACAAGCCAACGCCACCCCGGTCGTACCGCTGAAAGCCAATGGAGGGCGCGGCTGATGTCACTAAGTCTGAACAAAATATTTCCCCACGCCGGCCACGATCTGTTGATCCGTGAACTGGCGCTGGACAGTCGCAACGTCCGCGCCGGCGACCTGTTCCTCGCCGTGCCCGGCGGCAAGTTCGACGGTCGCGCGCACATTGCCGATGCACTGCAGCGCGGTGCTGCCGCCGTGGCGTACGAAGTGGAAGGTGCCACCGTGCTGCCGATCACCGATGTGCCATTGATTCCGGTCAAGGGCCTGGCGGCGCAGTTGTCGGATATCGCCGGCCGCTTCTATGGCGAGCCAAGCCATCACCTGAACCTGGTCGGCGTGACCGGCACCAACGGCAAAACCAGCGTGACCCAACTGATCGCCCAGGCGCTGGATCTGCTCGGCCAGCATTGCGGCATCGTCGGCACCCTGGGGTCCGGTTTCTATGGCGCGCTGCAAAGCGGCCTGCACACCACGCCCAATCCTATCGCCGTGCAAGCGACCCTGGGCGACCTGAAAAAGGCCGGGGCCAAAGCCGTGGCCATGGAAGTCTCCTCCCACGGTCTGGATCAGGGCCGGGTGACCGCGCTGGCATTCGACGTGGCGGTGATGACCAACCTGTCCCGTGATCATCTGGATTACCACGGCACCATGCAGGCCTATGGCGAGGCCAAGGCCAAGCTGTTCGCCTGGAACGATCTGAAATGCCGGGTGGTTAACCTCGATGACGATTTCGGTCGGCAACTGGCCGCGGAAAAACGCGAGTCGCGGTTGATCACCTACAGCCTGCTCGACAGCAGCGCCTACCTGTATTGCCGCGAGGCGCAGTTCGATGACGAAGGCGTGCGCGCCACACTGGTCACGCCCCAGGGCGAGCACCATTTGCGCAGCACGTTGCTCGGTCGTTTCAACCTGAGCAACGTGCTGGCTGCGGTCGGCGCCTTGCTCGGCCTGGACTATGCCCTCGACGAAATTCTCAAGGTCCTGCCCAAGCTCGAAGGCCCGGCCGGTCGCATGCAGCGCCTCGGCGGCGGCAGCCAGCCACTGGTGGTGGTCGATTACGCCCACACGCCTGATGCCCTGGAAAAAGTCCTCACAGCACTGCGCCCCCACGTCAAAGGCCAACTGCTATGCCTGTTCGGCTGCGGCGGCGACCGCGATCGCGGCAAGCGCCCGCTGATGGCTGAAGTCGTTGAGCGCCTGGCTGATCGCGTTCTGGTCACCGACGACAATCCACGCACCGAAGACCCGGCCATTATTTTCGAAGACATCCGCGCCGGTTTCGCGGCTGTGGATAAAGTCACCTTTGTGGCGGGTCGCGGTCAGGCCATTGCCCAGTTGATCGCCGGTGCTTCGGCGGACGACGTGATCGTGCTCGCCGGTAAAGGCCACGAGGATTATCAGGAAATCAACGGCGAGCGCCATGCCTTCTCCGATCTGGTCGAGGCCGATCATGCCCTGACCGCGTGGGAGGTGGCCCATGCTTAAGGCATTGAAACTGAGTGAACTGACCAACGCCCTCACTGGCCGTTTGATCAGCACCGATGCCACTTTCGACGGCGTCAGCATCGACAGTCGTGCGATCAAGCCGGGGCAGTTGTTCATCGCCCTGGCCGGCCCGCGTTTCGATGGTCATGACTATCTCAATGAGGTGGCCGCCAAAGGTGCCGTCGCCGCATTGGTCGAGCGTGAAGTGGCCGACAGCACGTTGCCGCAATTGCTGGTCAGCGATACCCGTCAGGCGCTGGGGCATCTCGGCGCGCAGAACCGTGCCGCGTTTACTTCGCCAGTCGCTGCGGTGACCGGCTCCAGCGGCAAGACCACGGTCAAGGAAATGCTCGCAAGCATCCTTCGCACCCGTGGTCCGGTGCTGGCCACCCGTGGCAACCTGAACAACGACCTCGGTGTTCCGCTGACCCTGCTGGAACTGGCGCCGGAACATACCGCCGCGGTCATCGAACTGGGCGCTTCACGCCTCGGCGAAATCGCCTACACCGTGGGCATGACCAAGCCCCACGTGGCCATTCTCAACAATGCCGGGACCGCCCACGTTGGCGAGTTCGGCGGCCCGGAAAAAATCGTCGAGGCCAAGGGCGAAATTATTGAAGGTCTGGCGGCCGATGGCATCGCCGTGCTCAATCTGGACGACAAGGCTTTCGAGATCTGGAAGAAACGCGCTGCCGGCCGCAAGGTACTGACCTTCGCCCTGACCGACAGCCGCGCCGACTTCCATGCCAGCGACCTGACCACTGACGCCCGGGGTTGCCCGGCGTTCAACCTGCATACCCCTGAAGGTGTTGAGCGCGTTCAACTGAATCTGCTCGGCACCCACAACGTCGCCAACGCCATGGCCGCTGCGGCTGCCGCCCATGCGCTGGGCGTGTCGCTGTTCGGCATCGCCACGGGCCTGGGCGCGGTGCAACCGGTCAAGGGGCGCACTGTTGCGCAACTGGCCAGCAATGGCATGCGCGTGATCGATGACACCTACAACGCGAACCCCACCTCCATGTGCGCCGCCGTTGATATACTCGCCGGCTTTTCCGGCCGCACCGTCCTGGTGCTCGGGGATATCGGCGAGTTGGGCGATTGGGCAGAGCAGGGTCACCGTGACGTGGGCGAGTACGCCCGGGGCAAGGTGTCCGCGCTCTATGCCGTCGGGCCGATGATGCTCCATGCCGTCAACGCCTTCGGACCACAGGCCCTTCACTTCAGCACACAGGCTGAACTGATCAAGGCGCTGGGCGCCGAGCAAGACACAAACACCACCATTTTGATCAAGGGCTCGCGCAGCGCCGCGATGGAAAACATCGTTGCCGCTTTGTGCGGGTCCAGTCTGGAGAAACATTAATGCTGCTGCTGCTAGCGGAGTATCTGCAACAGTTCTACAAAGGCTTCGCGGTCTTCCAGTACCTGACCCTGCGCGGGATTCTCGGTGTGCTGACCGCGCTGGTCTTGTCGCTGTGCTATGGCCCGTGGATGATCCGCACCTTGCAGAACCGTCAGATCGGCCAGTCCGTTCGCAACGATGGCCCGCAATCGCATCTGTCCAAGTCGGGCACCCCGACCATGGGCGGCGCACTGATTCTGTCGTCGATCGGCGTCAGCACCCTGTTGTGGGCTGACCTGACCAACCGTTATGTCTGGGTTGTCTTGCTGGTCACCCTGTTGTTCGGCGCCATCGGCTGGGTCGATGACTACCGCAAGGTGATCGAGAAGAACTCCCGTGGCCTGCCGAGCCGCTGGAAGTATTTCTGGCAGTCGGTGTTCGGCCTGGGTGCGGCGATCTTCCTTTACATGACGGCCGCCACCCCGGTGGAAACCACCCTGATCCTGCCGATGCTCAAGGACTACAGCATTCCGCTGGGCGCCGGCTTCATCGTGCTGACCTACTTCGTGATCGTCGGTTCGAGCAACGCGGTCAACCTGACCGACGGCCTCGACGGCCTGGCGATCATGCCGACCGTGATGGTCGGCGGTGGCCTGGGGATCTTCTGCTACCTGTCGGGTAACGTGAAGTTCGCCGAATACCTGTTGATTCCTTACGTTCCCGGCGCGGGCGAACTGATCGTGTTCTGCGGCGCGCTGATCGGTGCCGGCCTGGGCTTCCTGTGGTTCAACACTTACCCGGCGCAAGTCTTCATGGGCGACGTCGGCGCACTGGCGCTGGGCGCTGCCCTGGGCACCATCGCGGTGATCGTCCGTCAGGAAATCGTCCTGTTCATCATGGGCGGCGTGTTCGTGATGGAAACCCTGTCAGTCGTCATTCAGGTTGCCTCCTTTAAGCTGACCGGTCGCCGCGTATTCCGCATGGCGCCGATTCACCACCACTTTGAACTCAAGGGCTGGCCCGAGCCGCGCGTGATTGTCCGTTTCTGGATCATCACCGTGATTCTCGTGCTGATCGGCCTTGCCACGCTGAAGCTGAGGTAGAAACCCGTGTCTCTGATCGCTTCTGACCACTTCCGCATCGTTGTCGGCCTCGGCAAGAGCGGCATGTCCCTGGTTCGCTTCCTGGCGAACCGGGGCGTGGCCTTTGCGGTGGCCGATACGCGGGAAAATCCACCGGAACTGGCCACGCTCAAACGTGACTATCCGCACGTGGAAGTGCGTTGTGGCGAGCTGGACGTCGAGTTCCTGTGCCGTGCCGACGAGCTCTACGTGAGCCCTGGCCTGGCGCTGGCGACCCCTGCCTTGCAGGCGGCAGCTGCCCGCGGCGTGAAACTGTCCGGTGATATCGAGCTGTTCGCGCGTAACGCGAAGGCGCCGATCGTGGCCATCAGCGGCTCGAACGCGAAAAGCACCGTGACCACCCTGGTCGGCGAGATGGCGGCGGCGGCGGGCAAGCGTGTCGCGGTCGGCGGCAACCTCGGCACTCCGGCGCTGGACCTGCTGAGCGACGATGTCGAGCTGTACGTGATGGAATTGTCGAGCTTCCAGCTGGAAACCACCGACCAGCTCAACGCCGAAGTGGCCACCGTGCTCAACATCAGCGAAGACCACATGGACCGCTACAGCGGCCTGCCGGCCTACCACCTGGCCAAGCACCGGATTTTCCGTGGTGCCAGGCAGTTCGTGGTCAACCGCCAGGATGCCCTGAGCCGTCCGTTGATGGGCGAGGGCCAGCCCTGCTGGACCTTCGGCCTGACCAAGCCGGACTTCAAGGCGTTCGGGCTGCGCGAAGAAAACGGCGAAAAATACCTGGCCTTCGAATTCCAGAACCTGATGCCGGTGCGCGAGCTGAAAGTGCGCGGTGCGCATAACCAGTCCAACGCCCTGGCGGCACTGGCCCTCGGTCATGCCGTGGGCCTGCCGTTCGACGCCATGCTCTCGGCCCTGCGCAATTTCGCTGGCCTGGAGCACCGTTGCCAGTGGGTCCGTGACCTGGATGGCGTGGGCTACTACAACGATTCCAAGGCCACCAATGTCGGTGCCGCACTGGCGGCCATCGAAGGCCTGGGTGCGGACATCGACGGCAAGATCGTGCTGATCGCCGGTGGCGACGGCAAGGGTGCGGAGTTCAAGGATCTGCGCGATCCGGTCGCAGCCAACTGCCGCGCCGTGATCCTGATGGGCCGTGATTCCGACAAGATCGGCGCCGCCATCGGCGATGCCGTGCCGCAGATTCGTGCAGCTTCCCTGGTTGAGGCCGTGGCGCAATGCCGCGCCGCAGCCCGGCCGGGTGACGTGGTGCTGCTGTCGCCGGCCTGCGCCAGCTTCGACATGTTCAAGAACTATGAAGACCGTGGTCACCAGTTCGTCCAAGCCGTGGAGGATCTGGCATGAGTCTCAGAGGCATCATCAAGCCGTATCCATCGCCGCTGATCACCGGGCGCGGTATCGACCTCGACTTCCCGATGCTCGCCGGTTGCCTGGCACTGCTTGGCCTGGGGCTGATCATGATTGCCTCGGCATCCACCGAAGTGGGCGCGGTGCAATCGGGCAGCGCCCTGTACTACATGATTCGCCACCTTATCTACGTGGTGCTGGGCCTGGGCGCCTGCGTCGTCACGATGATGATTCCGATCGCCACCTGGCAACGCCTGGGCTGGCTGATGCTGCTCGGCGCCTTCGGCTTGCTGGTGATGGTGATCGTGCCGGGCATCGGTCGTGAAGTGAACGGCTCGATGCGCTGGATCGGTTTCAGTTTCTTCAACGTGCAGCCGTCCGAGATCGCCAAGGTGTTCGTGGTGATCTACCTCGCCGGCTATCTGGTGCGCCGCCAGAAGGAAGTGCGTGAAAGCTGGATGGGCTTCTTCAAACCGTTCATCGTGCTGTTGCCGATGGCGGGCCTGCTGCTGATGGAGCCGGACTTCGGTGCCACGGTCGTGATGATGGGCGCCGCCGCCGCGATGCTGTTCCTTGGCGGCGTGGGGCTGTTCCGTTTTTCCCTGATGGTGGTGCTGGCCGTCGGGGCGGTGGTGTTGCTGATTCAAATGCAGCCCTATCGAATGGCGCGTCTGACCAACTTTGCCGACCCTTGGGCCGACCAGTTCGGTGCCGGTTACCAGTTGTCCCAGGCATTGATCGCGTTCGGTCGCGGCGAATGGCTGGGCGTTGGTCTGGGCAACAGCGTACAGAAACAGTTCTACCTGCCCGAAGCCCACACCGACTTCGTGTTCTCGGTATTGGCCGAAGAATTGGGCGCAGTGGGTTCGCTGTGCACGGTCGCACTGTTCGTGTTCGTGTGTATTCGCGGCATGTACATCGGCCTGTGGGCCGAGAAGGCCAAGCAGTTTTTTGCAGCCTATGTCGCCTATGGCCTGTCGTTCCTGTGGATTGGTCAGTTCCTGATCAACATCGGTGTGAACGTCGGCCTGCTGCCGACCAAGGGCCTGACCCTGCCGTTCCTCAGTTATGGCGGCAGTTCGCTGGTGATCTGCTGTGCCTGTCTCGGGTTGTTGCTGCGCATCGAGTGGGAGAGTCGAACCCACCTGGGCAGCGAAGAGATGGAGTTCCATGAGAGCGACTTCGCCGAGGAGCCGAACCATGGGCGCTAACGTATTGATCATGGCCGGCGGCACCGGTGGCCACGTGTTCCCGGCGCTGGCCTGTGCCCGCGAGTTCCAGGCCCGTGGTTACACCGTGCACTGGCTCGGCACGCCGCGTGGCATCGAGAACGAACTGGTGCCTGCGGCGGGCATCGAACTGCACCGGATCAATGCCAGCGGTCTGCGGGGCAAGGGCAAGTTGTCCCTGCTCAAGGCGCCGTTCATGTTGCTCAAGTCGGTCTGGCAGGCACGGGCGATCATTCGCCAGCTGCGGCCGGTCTGCGTGGTCGGATTCGGTGGTTATGTGACCGGTCCCGGCGGTGTTGCCGCCAAACTGGCCGGTGTGCCGGTGATCGTTCATGAGCAGAACGCCGTGGCGGGTACCGCCAATCGGTTGCTGGTGCCGTTGGCCGCCCGAGTCTGTGAAGCGTTCCCCGACACCTTTACCCTGTCGAGCAGCCGACGCACCACCGGTAACCCGGTGCGCACCGAGCTGTTCCTCGAAACACAGCGACCCGCCCTGTGCGGTCGCAAGGCGCGTTTGCTGATCCTGGGCGGAAGCCTGGGCGCAGAGCCGTTGAACAAGTTGCTGCCTGAAGCCTTGTCGCAAGTCGCCGTCGACTTGCGCCCGGACGTGTTCCATCAGGCCGGCAAAAACCACGATGAAGTGACCGCAGAGCGCTATCGCGCGGCTGGCGTCGAGGCGCAAGTGCAGCCTTTCATCAAAGACATGGCCCAAGCCTATGGCTGGGCCGACCTGGTGGTGTGCCGCGCAGGTGCGCTGACCATCAGTGAACTGGCTGCCGCCGGTCTGCCCTCGATGCTGGTGCCCTTGCCCCACGCGATCGACGATCACCAGACCCGCAACGCCGATTATTTGGCCCGTGAAGGCGCTGCCTTCCTGATGCCGCAAAGAACGACTGGCGCAGCGGATCTTGCCGCTCGCCTGACAGAGGTCCTGATGCAACCGCAACGATTGAACGAAATGGCCACTGCCGCCCGCCGCCTGGCCAAACCCGATGCCACCCGTAACGTCGTTGATACCTGCCTGGAGGTGGCCCATGGTTGAGAATCAGAAAGCCATGCCTCAACCGGAAATGCGCCGCATCCGCCGCATCCACTTCGTCGGCATCGGCGGTGTGGGCATGTGCGGGATTGCCGAAGTGTTGTTGAACCTGGGCTATCAAGTCTCCGGGTCCGACCTCAAGGCTTCGCCGGTCACCGAGCGCCTGGAATCCTTCGGTGCGCAGATTTTCATCGGCCACCGCGCCGAGAACGCTGCCGCCGCCGACGTGCTGGTGGTCTCGAGCGCCGTGAACACCTCCAACCCGGAAGTCGCCACTGCGCTGGAACGCCGTATTCCTGTGGTGCCACGTGCCGAAATGCTGGCCGAGCTGATGCGCTATCGCCACGGCATCGCCGTCGCCGGTACCCACGGCAAAACCACCACCACCAGCCTGATCGCCTCGGTGTTCGCCGCCGGTGGCCTAGACCCGACCTTCGTGATCGGTGGCCGCCTGAATGCCGCGGGCACCAATGCCCAGCTCGGCACCAGCCGCTACCTGATCGCCGAGGCCGACGAAAGCGATGCCAGCTTCCTGCACCTGCAGCCGCTGGTGGCCGTGGTCACCAACATCGATGCCGACCACATGGCAACCTACGACGGTGACTTCAACAAACTGAAGAAAACCTTCGTCGAATTCCTGCATAACCTGCCGTTCTATGGTTTGGCCGTGGTGTGCCTGGACGATCCGGTGGTGCGGGAAATCCTGCCGCTGGTCAAGCGTCCGGCCGTGACCTACGGCTTCGGCGATGACTGTGATGTGCGCGCAATCAATGTACGCCAGCAGGGCATGCAGACCTTCTTTACTGTGCTGCGTCCTGATCGTGAGCCGCTGGACGTCTCGGTGAACATGCCGGGCAACCACAACGTGCTCAACGCGTTGGCGACCATTTGCATTGCCACTGACGAAGGTGTCAGCGATGAAGCCATCGTCCAGGGCCTGTCCGGGTTCCAGGGTGTTGGCCGACGCTTCCAGGTTTATGGCGAACTGCCGGTCGAGGGCGGCAATGTGATGCTGGTCGACGACTATGGCCACCACCCGACCGAGGTCGCGGCGGTGATCAAGGCCGTACGCGGTGGCTGGCCGGAGCGTCGTCTGGTGATGGTCTACCAGCCGCACCGTTACAGCCGTACCCGCGACCTGTACGACGATTTCGTCAATGTACTGGCCGATGCCAACGTCCTGCTGCTGATGGAAGTGTATCCCGCGGGCGAAGAGCCGATCCCGGGCGCTGACAGCCGCAAGTTGTGCAACAGCATCCGTCAGCGCGGCCAACTCGATCCGATCTACATCGAGCGCGGTGTCGACCTGGCACCGATCGTCAAGCCACTGCTGCGTGCCGGCGACATCCTGCTGTGTCAGGGCGCCGGTGATGTGGGCGGTCTGGCCCCTAGCCTGTTGAAGAGTCCGTTGTTCACCGGTGCCGTGGCGGCCTCGGCAGAGGGAAAGTTGAAATGACTGCTGCCTACGCCAACCTCGTCTCCACTGTCGCGCCGAAAGACTTCGGCCGCGTTGCCGTGCTGTTCGGCGGCAAGAGTGCCGAGCGCGAAGTGTCCCTGAAGTCGGGCAACGCCGTCCTCGATGCGCTGCAAAGCGCGGGCGTGGATGCGTTCGGTCTCGACGTGGGTGATGACCTTCTGCAGCGTCTGCTGAACGAAAAAATAGACCGCGCCTTCATCATCCTCCACGGTCGTGGCGGTGAAGACGGCAGCATGCAGGGCCTGCTCGAATGCCTGGGCATTCCCTACACCGGCAGCGGCATCCTTGCTTCCGCCCTGGCCATGGACAAGCTGCGCACCAAGCAGGTCTGGCACAGCCTGGGCATTCCGACGCCGCGTCATGCCGTGCTGAGCAGCGAGGCCGATTGTATTTGCGCTGCTGCGGAACTGGGCTTTCCTTTGATCGTCAAACCGGCCCATGAAGGTTCAAGTATCGGTATGGCCAAAGTGAGCTCCGCGTCCGAATTGATCGACGCCTGGAAAGCGGCCAGTACCTACGATTCGCAAGTGTTGGTCGAGCAATGGATTCAAGGTCCGGAGTTCACCATCGCCACCCTGCGTGACCAGGTGTTGCCTCCGATTGCCCTGGGCACGACGCACAGTTTCTACGACTACGACGCCAAGTACGTGGCCAACGATACCCAGTACCGCATTCCGTGCGGGTTGGACAGCGCCAAGGAAAAGGAACTCATGGACCTCACGGCGAAAGCCTGTGAGGCGCTGGGTATCGCCGGTTGGGGCAGGGCGGACGTGATGCAGGACGCCGACGGGCAGTTCTGGTTCCTGGAGGTCAATACGGCACCGGGCATGACCGATCACAGCCTGGTCCCGATGGCGGCCCGTGCTGCCGGTCTGGATTTCCAACAACTGGTTCTGGCCATTCTGGCTGAAAGCGTTGCCCGCAACGCCAACGGCCTGCAAGAGCCGCGAGGTTAAGACCATGCAAGGCGCACAGTTGAGACATCAGCCCCCCGCACCCGGCCGCAAGCCGGTGCCGCGCGGTGCCAGCCGAATGGTGGCCAAAGAGCCGATGTCTGCGCGCCTGCCCAAAGCCAATTTTGGCTTCCTCAAAAGCCTGTTCTGGCCGGTGCTGCTGGTGGCATTGGGGTTCGGTACCTATGAAGGCGCGCAGCGTTTGCTGCCCTACGCCGACCGGCCGATCACCAGGATCAACGTGCAGGGCGACTTGAGTTACATCAGCCAGCAGGCGGTGCAGCAGCGAATCGCCCCGTATGTGGCGTCGAGCTTCTTCACCATCGACCTGGCAAGCATGCGCACAGAGCTGGAACAGATGCCATGGATCGCCCACGCCGAAGTGCGTCGGGTATGGCCCGACCAGGTGGTGATCCGCCTGGAAGAGCAACTCCCGGTGGCGCGCTGGGGCGACGAATCGCTGTTGAACAATCAGGGGCAGGCGTTTACCCCGCGTGAACTGGCGAACTATGAACACTTGCCGCAGCTTTTTGGTCCACAGCGGGCCCCGCAGCAGGTGATGCAGCAATACCAGGTGCTGAGCCAGATGCTCAGGCCACTGGGCTTCTCCATCGCACGTTTGGAGTTGCGTGAACGCGGCAGTTGGTTTTTGACCACCGGCCCCGGCAGCGCAGGCCCCGGTATCGAGCTGCTGCTTGGACGCGGCAACCTGGTGGAAAAGATGCGCCGTTTCATCGCCATCTACGACAAGACGCTCAAAGAACAGATTACGAACATCGCGCGCATCGATCTGCGCTACGCCAACGGCCTCGCCGTTGGCTGGCGGGAACCTGTAGCGCCCACGACAGCCCAACCCGCTGTCGCGAAGAATTAAGAAGAGGCAGGACCCATGGCAAACGTGCAAAGCGGCAAAATGATCGTCGGTCTCGATATCGGCACCTCCAAGGTGGTGGCGCTGGTGGGCGAGGTCGGGGACGACGGCCTGCTCAATATCGTCGGGATCGGTACGCATCCGTCCCGTGGCCTGAAAAAAGGCGTGGTGGTGAACATCGAGTCCACCGTGCAGTCGATTCAGCGCGCCATCGAAGAGGCGCAGCTCATGGCCGGTTGCCGTATCCACTCGGCGTTCGTCGGCGTGGCCGGCAATCACATTCGCAGCCTGAACTCCCACGGCATCGTGGCGATCCGTGATCGCGAAGTCAGCGCCGCCGACCTCGAGCGCGTGCTGGACGCCGCCCAGGCCGTGGCAATCCCGGCGGACCAGCGTGTGCTGCACACCCTGCCGCAGGATTACGTCATCGATAACCAGGAAGGCGTCCGCGAGCCCCTGGGCATGTCCGGCGTACGCCTGGAAGCCAAGGTTCACGTGGTCACCTGCGCCGTCAACGCTGCACAGAACATTGAAAAATGCGTGCGTCGCTGCGGCCTGGAAATCGACGACATCATTCTGGAGCAACTGGCGTCGGCGTATTCGGTACTGACCGACGACGAGAAAGAGCTGGGCGTGTGCCTGGTGGACATCGGTGGCGGCACCACCGACATCGCGATCTTCACCGAAGGCGCGATCCGTCACACCGCGGTGATCCCGATTGCCGGCGATCAGGTGACCAACGACATCGCCATGGCGTTGCGCACCCCGACCCAGTACGCCGAAGAAATCAAGATTCGCTACGCCTGCGCCCTGGCCAAGCTGGCCGGTGCCGGTGAAACCATCAAGGTGCCGAGCGTTGGCGACCGTCCACCGCGCGAACTGTCTCGCCAGGCCCTGGCCGAAGTGGTCGAGCCGCGTTACGACGAGCTGTTCACACTGATCCAGGCCGAGCTGCGCCGCAGTGGCTACGAAGACCTGATCCCGGCCGGCATCGTGCTGACCGGTGGTACCGCGAAGATGGAAGGCGCCACCGAACTGGCCGAGGAAATCTTCCACATGCCGGTGCGCCTGGGCGTGCCCCATGGCGTGAAGGGGCTGGATGACGTGGTGCGCAACCCGATCTATTCCACCGGCGTTGGCCTGTTGATGTACGGCCTGCAGAAGCAATCGGACGGCATTTCGTTCTCGGGCATCGGCAGCCGCGACAGCTACAGCAACGAAGAGGCACAGCCTCCATTGCTGGACCGACTGAAGAAGTGGGTTCAGGGCAATTTCTGAAGATTTACCGCAACACCGTTGTAGATCCACGCAGTAGGCGAAAAAAAACTAGAGAACGTAAAGGAGAGGGAAAATGTTCGAACTCGTAGACAACATCCCCGCAAGCCCGGTCATTAAAGTCATCGGTGTTGGCGGTGGCGGCGGTAACGCCGTAAATCACATGGTCAAGAGCAACATTGAAGGCGTTGAGTTCATCTGCGCCAACACTGATGCCCAGGCGCTGAAAAGCATCAGCGCGCGGACCATCCTGCAACTGGGTACCGGCGTGACCAAGGGTCTGGGCGCCGGCGCCAACCCTGAAGTAGGTCGTCAGGCCGCTCTCGAAGACCGTGAGCGCATTGCCGAAGTCCTGCAGGGCACCAACATGGTGTTCATCACCACTGGCATGGGCGGCGGTACCGGTACCGGTGCTGCGCCGATCATTGCCGAAGTGGCCAAGGAAATGGGGATCCTCACCGTTGCGGTGGTGACCCGTCCGTTCCCGTTCGAAGGTCGCAAGCGCATGCAGCTGGCCGACGAAGGCATCCGCCTGCTGTCGGAAAGCGTCGACTCGTTGATCACCATCCCCAACGAGAAGCTGCTGACCATCCTCGGTAAAGACGCAAGCCTCTTGTCGGCTTTCGCCAAGGCTGACGATGTACTGGCCGGTGCCGTTCGCGGTATCTCCGACATCATCAAGCGTCCGGGCATGATCAACGTCGACTTTGCCGACGTGCGTACCGTGATGAGCGAAATGGGCATGGCGATGATGGGCACTGGCTGCGCCAGCGGTCCGAACCGTGCACGCGAAGCCACCGAGGCGGCCATTCGCAACCCGCTGCTCGAAGACGTGAACCTGCAAGGCGCACGCGGCATTCTGGTGAACATCACCGCCGGTCCTGACCTGTCCCTGGGTGAGTACTCCGACGTGGGTAGCATCATCGAAGCCTTCGCTTCCGAGCACGCCATGGTCAAGGTCGGTACCGTTATCGATCCGGACATGCGCGACGAGCTGCACGTGACCGTCGTGGCTACCGGTCTGGGCGCTAAAATCGAGAAGCCTGTGAAGGTCATCGACAACACCGTTCACACCTCGATGGCTTCGCAGCCACAACAACAGGCCCCTGTTCGTCAGGAAGCCCCGGCAGTGAACTACCGTGATCTGGACCGTCCGACCGTCATGCGCAACCAGGCTCAGGCCGGTGCTGCGGCTGCCGCGAAGATGAATCCGCAAGATGACCTGGACTACCTGGACATCCCGGCTTTCCTGCGTCGTCAGGCCGATTGATGAAATGTATCAGGGCTATGAAGGTGATTGGTGTTCAGCAAAGGCGTGGTCTGCTATCATCGCCAGCCTTTGTTGATACCAGTTCGCAATTTGCGCTGAAGCGGCCCAAGCCATGATTAAACAACGCACACTGAAAAATATTATCCGTGCCACAGGTGTTGGCCTGCACTCCGGGGAGAAGGTTTACCTGACCCTCAAGCCTGCACCTGTCGACACCGGCATCGTGTTTGTTCGTGCCGATCTGGACCCTGTGGTGCAGATTCCTGCTCGCGCGGAAAACGTTGGTGAAACCACGATGTCGACCACGTTGGTCAACGGTGACACCAAAGTGGATACGGTGGAGCACTTGCTCTCGGCCATGGCTGGCCTGGGCATCGATAACGCCTACGTCGAGCTCTCCGCGTCCGAAGTACCGATCATGGATGGCAGCGCTGGACCCTTCGTATTTCTGATTCAGTCGGCTGGCCTGGAAGAACAGGACGCCGCCAAGAAGTTCATCCGTATCCTGCGGGAAGTGACAGTGGAAGACGGCGACAAGCGCGCCACTTTCGTCCCTTTCGAAGGTTTCAAGGTGAGCTTCGAGATCGATTTCGATCACCCGGTTTTCCGTGACCGCACCCAAAGTGCAAGCGTGGATTTTTCCAGCACTTCGTTCGTAAAAGAAGTCAGCCGCGCCCGTACCTTTGGTTTCATGAGTGACATCGAGTACCTGCGCAAGCACAACCTCGCACTCGGCGGCAGTGTTGAAAACGCGATCGTGGTCGACGCCGATGGTGTACTGAACGAAGACGGCCTTCGCTACGAAGACGAATTCGTGAAGCACAAGATCCTCGATGCAATTGGTGACCTCTACCTGCTGGGCAATAGCCTGATTGGTGAGTTCAAGGGCTTCAAGTCCGGCCACGCACTGAACAACCAGCTGCTGCGCAAGTTGATTGAGCAGACAGATGCCTGGGAAGTCGTGACGTTCGAAGACGCCAGCACCGCACCAATCTCTTACATGCGCCCTGTCGCGGCCGTGTAAGCAAAAAACCTCTCTAGTTTTTTAAAGGCTGCCTTCGGGTGGCCTTTTTTTATGCGCTGACCACCCGATTGCGCCCCCCTTCCTTGGCCTGATACAGCGCCTTGTCCGCCGCAAACAGCAACTGCTCCAGGCTGATGTCCGTGGCGGTGGTCCAGGTGCTGATGCCGATGCTGACCGTCATCGGCTGCTCCCCACCTGCCTCCAGCGGCAACTGTTCCACCTGTTCACGAATGCGTTCGGCGATCTGCCGGGCGCCGTCGTTGTCGGTTTCGGCCAGGATCACCGAAAACTCTTCACCGCCGTAGCGGGCCACCAGGTCCGTCGGGCGATGGACGTTGGTGCCAATCACCTCAGCCAGGGCACGTAGCGCTTCGTCGCCGGCCGGGTGGCCGTGACGATCGTTGAACGCCTTGAAGTGATCGGCGTCGATCATCAGCACCGACAGGGGCTGACCGGAGCGCTGTGCGCGGAACCACTCGTGGCGCAGGGTCTGGTCAAGCGTCCGACGATTGGCAACGCCAGTCAGGGCGTCGGTGGCGGCCAGTTGCTCCAGTTCTTTTTCGGCGCTGTTGCGCAGGCGCAGTTCACGGCAAAGCAACCAGGTCAGCCATAGCAAGGCCAGGCACAGCACACCGGTCGCGCCGCTGATGACCAGGGCTGTGCGCCTCCAGGCGGCGAACACCTCGTCGCTTGAGAGGGCGACGACCACCGTCAGCGGCAAGTTGCCCACCCGGCTGAAGGTGTACAGGCGTTGCTGGCGGTCAACGCTCGACACGCTGTCGAAACTGCCGCTGCCTTCGCGCAACATGCGTACGACGTTGGGCCGGCCAGCGAAGCTCTTGCCGATCGAGTTGCCCTCCAGAAACGGCTTCTGCGCCAACAGAACACCGTCATCGTTGATGATTGCCAGGGTGCTGTCGGTGCCGATGTCCAGGCTGTTGAACAACTGGTCGAAATACGCCAGACGCATCGACGCCACTGCCACCCCCAGAAACTCGCCGCTGGCCGAGGAAACCCGTCGGCTGAAGCTGATTTGCCATTCGTTGCTGTCATCACAATCGCAGCGCGCCTTGAACGGGCGGCTGATGAACATCCCCATGTCACGGTTGAAGGCATGGGCCAGAAAGTATTCCCGATCGGCGAAGTTGCCCGGTTTGGGGTCGATCAGCGAGGAGTCGGCGAGCACATCGCCCTGTTTGTCGAGCAACAGGACGTCGCTCTTGTAGCGTGCCGTGGTCGAACGGTCGAACAGCACCAGATGACGGATCTGCGCCGACACCTGCTTGAGGTCGTCGCGCTGCGCGGCGGCAATCAGGCCTTGCAGTGTCATGTCGTAGAGCTCCACCGTGCGCAGCACATCGGCATCGATCAGTTGCGCGATGGTCGTTGCGCTGCGTGTGGCCGCCTGCTGGGCGTTGGCGTGTTCTCGAATCAGCAGGAAAGTGACGATGCAAATAATCGCGATGACCGTCAGGCTGCTGCCGAGGATCACCAGGATTTCGGGCCGTGCGGCGCTGCCTGAACGTTTGGGGGTACGGCGTACGGTCATGGGCTGACGTCTGCTTGGATGACTGAGTAAGCGTAGTCCCTACTGTAGGAGCGAGCATGCTCGCGATGGACGTCAACGATAACGCGTGAATCCTGAAAGAATGAGGTCTCCCTGGTTTCTTCGCGAGCATGCTCGCTCCTACAGGGGGAGGCATCGTTACTGAGACTGTAATTAATGACGAAAAAAAAGCCGCTGAGGCAGCGGCTTTGGAAGACAACTTTTCAAGGGGAAGAGCCGATGAAAAGTGTCGGGGAAACAGGAGCGATGCGCGTACGTCAGCTGTCTTTCTGTTCTTGAGCGGCAGGCTGAGCCTTGGCCGTCATTTCGGTCTGGTGCTCTTCGTAAGCGGCGGCGCGGCTCGCGTTTTGTGCAACAAACGCGTGCGACTCTTCAGCCATGGCGAACGGAGACACGAACAAGGCGGACAGAACGAAAGCGCTGGCAATACCCATACTGTTGGACATCTTTAAAACCTTCTTGCTTGGCAAGTGCTGTTTGGTGCGGGCAAAGATAAGGCTGTCGCGGGATGGGAAAAAGAGCGGATTCATGAAAGGACTGTTACGCAAAAAGCAAAAATTCAATGATCACCGCAGGATCAGACAGGAAGATGGATGCCGAACGTGTTCATCCCATGATCACTGCGCACAAACACATCCCCGCCATGCATCAGCGCAATCGCCTTGACGATCGCCAACCCCAGGCCATGGTTGTGGCCACTGTTGCTGCGCGAAGCATCGACCCGGTAGAAGCGTTCGAACAGCCGTGGCAGATGTTCGTTGGCAATCGGCGAGCCAGGGTTGGCGACGCCGATGCTGACCTGATGCTCCTCAGCCACGATCCGCACCTGAATCACTTGCCCGGGCTCGGTGTGCTGCACTGCGTTGTTCAGCAGGTTGATCAACGCCCGACGCAGGTGCGCAATCTCGATCCGCACCAGAGCGTCGCCACTGACCTGCACCTGAACCTGGGCGTCCTCAAGGATGAAATCCAGGTACTCCAGGGTGGTTGCCACTTCATCGGCCAGGGACGTGGCGGTGAGTTTGGTGGCCTTGCTGCCCTGGTCGGCGCTGGCCAGGAACAGCATGTCGTTGATGATCGAACGCAATCGCTCGAGTTCTTCGAGGTTCGATTGCAGCACTTCAAAGTAATGCTCCGCCGAGCGTCCACGGGTCAGCGCCACCTGGGTCTGGCCGATCAGGTTGGTCAGGGGGGAGCGCAGTTCATGGGCGACGTCGGCGTTGAACGATTCCAGCCGCGAGTAGGCCTGTTCGACCCGCTCCAGCGTCGAGTTGAACGAATTGACGAACTGGTTCAACTCCGGCGGCAACGGCGACAGCCGCAAGCGCCCGGAACGCAACGGCGGGGCCAGACGCTGGGCCTCCTGGGACAGCTTGATCAGCGGTTTGAGGCCAATGCGCGCCACCCAGTAACCCAGTGCCGAAGCCAGCAGCACGCCGACAATCGCCAGGCTGATCAGGGCGATCAGCAACTGGTGCTGAGTCTGGAAAAACGTCTCGGTGTCGATGCCGATCATGAAACGCAACGGCGGGCGCTGATCCTTGGCCGGGAACTGGCTGACCAGTACCTTGAGCGGATACGGCTGATCGGGCAGGGTCATGTCGCGCATCCCCAGCGGCCCCTGGGCAAACTCACGGATCTGCGGGGTCAGGTTGCCGTATTCGTAGTGCGGATCGCCGCTGATGATCCAGAAGCTGATGCGCTTGTCCTCTTCACCGAGCAGCTTGAGCTTGTTGTGGATTTTCACCCAATGCTCGGGCGTGCCGTAACGCCCGACCGTGGACTCGAGCACGCTGTAGCGCGCGTCCAGCTCGGCTTCGGGCAACAGGCCCAGGCCTTTGTCCACTTGCTGGTACAAAGCCCAGCCGATCAACAGAAACACCAGCAGCGCCACCAGGGTGAACATGCCACTCAGGCGCAGGGCAATGCTGTTACTGGACACCACGGCTCTCCAGCACATAACCCATGCCGCGGATCGTGTGCAGCAGTTTTTCATCGAACGGCCCGTCGAGCTTGGCCCGCAGACGCTTGATCGCCACTTCGACGACGTTGGCGTCGCTGTCGAAATTGATGTCCCAGACCATCTCGGCAATCGCCGTTTTCGACAGGATCTCACCCTGGCGCCGGGCCAGGACACTGAGCAGCGAAAACTCCTTGGCGGTCAGGTCCAGGCGCGTGCCGGCGCGGGTGGCCTTGCGACTGATCAAATCTATCCACAGGTCGGCGATGCTCACCTGCACCGGTTCGTGGCCACCGCTGCGTCGGGTGAGCGCCTGCAGGCGTGCCACCAGTTCAAGGAAGGAAAAGGGCTTGCCCAGGTAATCGTCGGCACCGTCGCGCAGGCCTTTGATCCGGTCTTCCACACGCTCGCGGGCGGTGAGCATGATCACAGGCGTTTGCTTGCGGGCACGCAGGGCACGCAGCACACCGAAGCCATCCAGGCCCGGCAGCATCACATCGAGGACAATCACCGCATAGTCGCTTTCCAGTGCCATGTGCAGGCCTTCCACGCCATCGCGAGCCAGGTCCACGGTGTAACCCTGTTCCGTCAGGCCGCGGTGCAGATAGTCCGCGGTTTTTTCCTCGTCTTCGATAATCAGAACGCGCATGACCCTGCCTCAGTCTGTGGTTGCCAGCGCCGGCACGGGCGTAGGTTTTGGCCGATGAAACAGTCGCTCCAGCCACAAGTATATGACCGGCGTGGTGAACAGGGTCAGCGCCTGGCTGACCAGCAGGCCGCCGACCACCGCGATCCCCAGGGGCTGGCGCAGTTCGGCGCCGGTGCCGTAGCCGAGCATCAGCGGCAGGGCGCCAAGCAGGGCGGCGAGGGTGGTCATGATGATCGGCCGGAACCGCGTGATGCAGGCCTGGAAGATCGCCTCCTGCGGTGACAGGCCGCCATGGCGTTGCGCCTCGAGGGCGAAGTCGATCATCAGGATGCCGTTTTTCTTGACGATGCCAATCAACAGCACCAGGCCGATCAGCGCCATGATTGAAAAGTCCTGGCCGCAGATCCACAGCATGATCACCGCACCGAGCCCTGCCGCCGGCAGGGTCGAGATGATGGTCAGCGGGTGCACGAAACTCTCATAGAGCACCCCGAGAATGATGTACACCGCCACCAGCGCCGCGAGGATCAGCCAGGGCTGGCTGGCCAGGGAGCTCTGGAACGCCTGGGCCGCGCCCTGGAAGTTGCCGCTGATCGCCACCGGCATGCCGATCTCGGCCTTGGCCTGGTTGAGCATGATCACCGCATCGCCCAGGGCCACGCCCGGCGCCAGGTTGAACGACAGGTTGGCAGCCGGGAACATGCCGTCATGGGCGATGGACAGCGGGCCGACGGTGGGCGCATCGAATCGCGCCAGTGCCGACAGCGGCACCATTTCCCCGCTCAGGGGCGAGCGCAGATAGAAGTAGTTGAGGCTTTCGGCTTTGCCGCGTTGTTGGGTGTCGAGTTCCAGGATCACGTTGTACTGGTTGATCTGGGTCTGGAACTCATTGATCTGACGTTGACCGAAAGCGTCGTACAGCGCTTCGTCGACATCGCTGGCGGTCAGGCCGAAGCGCGCCGCCGCGCTGCGGTCGATGCTGATGTGGGTGATGCTGCCGCCCAGTTGCAGGTCGTTGGACACATCGCGAAATGCCGGGTTGCCCCGCAGTTTTTCCGTCAGGCGCTGGGTCCAGGTGCTGAGCACCGCGCCATCGTTGCTCTTGAGCACGTACTGGTACTGGGCACGGCTCGGGCCGGAGCTGAGGTTGATGTCCTGGCCGGCGCGCAGGTACAGGACGATGCCCGGCACTTTCATCAGTTTGGGGCGAATCCGGTCGATGAACTCACTGGCGGACACGTCGCGGTCACCGCGTTTTTTCAGGGCGATCCAGAAACGGCCGTTGGCGATGGTCTGGTTGCTGCCTGAGACGCCGACCGAGTGGGAGAAGGTCTCGACGGCGGGGTCGGCAGCGACGATTTCGGCCATGGCCAGGTGTTTTTTCACCATGTCGCCGTAGGAAATGTCCGCGGCCGCTTCAGTGGTGCCCAGCACAAAACCGGTGTCCTGCACCGGGAAGAAGCCTTTGGGAATGAACACGTATCCGCCCACGGCCAACGCCACCGAGAGGCCGAAGATGCCGATCATCAGCTTCTGGTGGGCGAGGGCGCGGCGCAGGCCTTTCTCGTAGAGGGCCAGCAGGCGTTCGCCGAATCCTTTCTTGGCGTGGGGATCGTGCACCGGCGCGCGCATGAACAGTGCGGCCAGGGTCGGTGCCAGGGTCAGGGACACCACCACCGAAATCAGGATGGTCGAGGTGGCCGTCAGGGCGAACTCCTTGAACAGCCGCCCGACCACGCCGCCCATGAACAGCAGTGGAATGAACGCCGCCACCAGCGAGAAGCTGATCGACACCACGGTAAAACCGATTTCCCCGGCGCCCTTGATCGCCGACTCGCGCATACCGTCGCCGGCCTCCAGGTGACGGTGAATGTTTTCCACCACCACGATCGCATCGTCGACCACAAAGCCCACGGCCACCACGATCGCCACCAGGGTCAGGTTGTTCAGGCTGAAGCCCATCACGTACATCAGGGCGAAACTGGCGACCAGCGACACGCCCAGCACCGCCGACACGATCAGGGTCGCCGACAACTGGCGCAGGAACAGCGCCATCACTGCCACCACCAGCATGATCGCGATCAGCAGGGTGATTTCCACTTCATGCAGCGAGGCGCGGATGGTCTGTGTACGGTCGATCAGGGTCTTGACTTGCACCGAGGCCGGCAGCATGGCTTCCAGGCCCGGCAGCGCGGCCTGGATGCGGTCGACGGTCTCGACGATGTTGGCGCCGGGCTGGCGGAAGATCACCAGGTTGACCCCGGGCAATGTGCCCGCCCAGGCCTGGACGTAGGCATCTTCCGAACCGTTGACCACTTTGGCCACGTCCCTGAGGTGCACCGGTGCACCGTCCTTGTAGGAAACGATCAGCTGGCTGTAGTCCTCGGGATGGAACAACTGGTCGTTGGTCGACAGTGTCGAAATGCTGGATTCACCGTACAGCGCACCCTTGGCCAGGTTGAGGCTGGTTTGCTGGATCGCCAGGCGGATGTCCGCCAGGGTCAGGCCGATGGCCGCCAGTTTGTCTGCCGAGACCTGGACGCGAATCGCCGGACGTTGCTGACCGGTGATGGCGACCTGGCCTACACCGTCGATCTGACTGATCTGACGCGACAGCAGGGTTTCGGTCAGGTCACTGAGTTCCGGGCCGGGCATCAGTGCGGAGTTGACGCTGAGGATCAACACCGGGCTGTCCGCCGGGTTGACCTTGCGCCAGGTCGGCAGGTTCGGCATGTCCTTGGGCAACTTGCCAGCGGCGGTGTTGATCGCCGCCTGCACTTCCTGGGCGGCGTGTCGATGCTCTTGTCGAGGGTGAATTGCAGGGTCAGGTTGGTCGAGCCCAGGGCGCTGCTCGAGGTCATCTGGGTCACGCCGGGGATGGCGCTGAATTGCACTTCAAGGGGCGTGGCCACCGAAGACGCCATGGTCTCGGGGCTGGCGCCGGGCAGTTGCGCCGCCACCTGAATGGTCGGGAATTCCGCCTCGGGCAACGGTGCCACCGGCAAGCGTGGAAAGGCAATGCAACCCAGCAGCACCAGCGCGCAGGTCAGCAGCACTGTCGCTACCGGGTGGTCGATGCACCAGGCGGATACCGAACCCTGGCCCTTCATTGCTCGGTCTCCGATTGCACCACTTGCGGCGGGTCGGTCAGTACCTGCACGGTGGAACCGGGCTTGAGCCGCGACTGGCCGTCGCTGACCAGTACGTCACCCGGCGCGACGCCGGTGATGATGTTCTGCCCGCTGCCCTGGTAGACCATCTGCACCGGCACGGTTTCAACCTTGTCACCCTTGATCCGGTAAACGAACGGCTGGTCCAGGCCACGCTGTACGACGGTGGGCGGTACCACCAGGGCATCTTTGTCCAGTGCTGTCTGAATTTTTACCGTCACCAACAGGCCCGGCCAGAGTTTCTGCGCGGCGTTGCTGAATTCGGCCTTGGCGCGGATGGTCCCGGTGTTGGCGTTGATCTGGTTGTCGATCAGGGTCAGGTGGCCTTCACCGAGCAGGTTGCCGGTTTCGCCGTCGGTGTCGGCGCCGATGTAGGCCTTGACCTGGGCATGTTGCGGATCGTTGATCAGGCCCTGCAGGGTCGGCAGCATCTGCTGCGGCAGGGAAAACTCCACGGCGATCGGGTCGATCTGGGTCACGGTGAACAGGCCCTGGGCGTCGGTCATGCGCAGGAAGTTGCCTTCGTCCACGGTGCGAATCCCGACACGGCCGGTCACCGGGGAGCGAATCTGGGTGTAGGACAGTTGCACCTGGGCCGCGTCGATCGAGGCCTGGTTGCCCTGAGCGGTGGCCTTGAGTTGGTTGACCAGTGCTTGTTGCTGGTCGTAGGTCTGTTTCGAGACGCCATCGTCAACGCTCAGCAATTTGTAACGCTTGAGGTTGACCTGGGCCACCTGCAGTTGCGCCTGGCTCTCACCCAACTGTGCCCGGGCCTGGTCCAGGCTGGCGCGGATCGAGCGGTCGTCGATGGTGGCCAGCAGGTCGCCTTTGTTTACCAGTTGGCCTTCCTTGACCATGATCCTGGTCAGGATGCCGTCGATTTGCGGACGCACCACCACGCTGTGCAGCGACAGCACCGAGCCGATGCCGCTGACATAACGAGGGACGTCCTTTTCGACAACATTGACCACCCGCACCGGAATGGCATTGGGCGCCGCCAGCTTGGCCTTGGCGGGCTTGGTGACGTACCACAGGCCCAGCGCTGCCAGGACAATCAGAAGGGCGACGAGCAGGACGGGTTTTTGCTGGATTCGCATGCGAGTGAGGCGCCAGGGCTGGGTGATCGGGTCGGTGGGTAGCTTCCTTTATAAACCTCTTTGACGGTCAGGAAGGTGACTGCCAACTGACGGCGCTGTCAGTTTGGGGCAGCTGATTGCTTTTGCAGGAGCGAGCAGGCGGCGATCCGACTCAACAGGTGGGAGCGGGCTTGCTCGCGAAAGCGCCGTATCAGTCGCCATTGATGCGGCATGTACCAGCCCTTTCGCGAGCAAGCCCGCTCCCACAGGGGAAGAGGTCAGTTCGCCATCCGCGCCCCGGCCAGGCTGCCGCTCAGTTCGTAGGCGGCCAGTTCCGCCTGATGCGCCGCCAGCAACTCTGGCAGCGATCCGCGCAGGTATTCCACCCAGGTCTTGATCTTCGCATCCAGGTATTGCCGCGACGGATAGATCGCGTACAGGTTGAGCTCCTGGGAGCGGTACTTGGGCATCACCCGCACCAGCGAGCCATTGCGCAGGCCTTCGATGGCGGCATACAGCGGCAGGACGCCCACGCCCATGCCACTGATGATCGCCGATTTCATGGCGTCGGCAGAGTTCACCAGGAAGGGTGAGCTGTTGATGGTGACCATTTCCTGGCCATCGGGACCGTCGAAGGCCCATTTTTCCAGGGGGATGACCGGGCTGACCAGGCGCAGGCAGGCGTGGTTGAGCAGGTCGCTGGGCTTTTGCGCGCAGCCGTTGGCTTTGACGTAGGCCGGCGAGGCGCAAACGATGCTGTAGGTGATGCCCAGCCGCTGGGACACGAACCCGGAGTCGGGCAGTTCGCTGGCCAGCACGATGGACACGTCGTAGCCCTCGTCCAGCAGGTCCGGGACGCGGTTGGCCATGGTCAGGTCGAAGGTCACGTCCGGGTGGGTCTTGCGGTAGCGGGCGATGGCGTCGATGACGAAGTGCTGGCCGATACCGGTCATGGTGTGCACTTTCAACTGCCCGGCCGGGCGTGCATGGGCGTCGCTGGCTTCCGCTTCGGCTTCTTCGACGTAGGCCAGGATCTGCTCGCAGCGCAGCAGGTAGCGCTTGCCGGCTTCGGTCAGGGCGATGCGTCGGGTCGTTCGGTTGAGCAGACGGGTTTGCAGGTGGGCTTCCAGGTTGGAAACCGCGCGCGAAACGTTGGCCGTGGTGGTGTCCAGTTGCACGGCGGCGGCGGTGAAGCTGCCGGCCTCGGCCACGTAACTGAAGGCGCGCATGTTTTGCAATGTGTCCATGGGGTGCTCTCGGGTGCGATGGCAAATTGTGACACGAAGTTTCAGGGTCTGAGACCCCGACCAAGGGATTATCTCGTTAACGGTAACAAAGATTCACAGGAATCCCAGCTTATCGCCCACAAAGGCCCCCCATAGAATTGCACCGATCCCCCCCTTCCTCAGGAATTTGCAGCAGTGCCGCGTCGCATCATCGGTCTTTTGGCTTTAACCCTGGCAATCAGCGGCTGCATCGGAACCGGAGGTATAGCCCCGCAGGGCGAGGCGCTGGAGGCCAATGCACTGGCCACCGACGAAGCCATCCGCAGCGCCGCTCAGGATGCGCACTGGCCCACCGCGCAATGGTGGCAGTCCTATGGCGACCCGCAACTGAACCGCTGGATCGATCTGGCCGTGCAAGGCAGCCCGAGCCTGGCCATGGCCGCGGCGCGGGTGCGTCAGGCCAAGGCCATGGCCGGCGTCGCCGAAGCGGCCGAATCGCTGCAGATCAATGGCGAGTCCAGCCTCAAGCGCCATAACTGGGCCACCGATCAGTTCTATGGTCCCGGTGACCTGGCCAACACCACCACCTGGGACAACAACGCCGCGCTGGGCTTCAGCTACGCCCTCGACCTGTGGGGCCGTGAAAGCAACAACAGCGAGCGCGCCGTGGACATCGCCCACATGACAGTGGCCGAGGCGCGCCAGGCCCAGCTCGAATTGCAGAATAACGTCGTGCGTGTCTACATCGAGCTCTCGCTGCAATACGCCCAGCGGGACATCGTCGAGGCGACGCTCAAGCAGCAAGAGCAGATCCTCGACCTGGCGCAGAAACGCCTGAACGGCGGCATCGGCACCCATTTTGAAGTCAGCCAGGCCCAGACGCCGCTGCCGGAAACCCATCGGCAGATCGACGCACTGGACGAAGAAATCGCCCTGAGCCGCAATCAACTGGCGGCGCTGGCCGGCAAGGGCCCGGGGGAGGGCGCGCAACTGCAACGGCCGACCCTGTCGCTGGGCGCGGCGCTGAAATTGCCGTCGTCGTTGCCGGCGCAATTGCTCGGTCAGCGTCCGGACGTGGTCGCCAGTCGCTGGCAGGTGGCGGCGCAGGCTCGGGGCATCGATGTGGCCCACGCCGGTTTCTACCCCAACGTCGATCTGGTCGGCAGCCTGGGCTTCATCGCCACCGGTGGTGGGGCGCTGGAGTTTTTGACCGGCAAGAAACTCAACTACAGCGTCGGCCCGGCGATTTCCCTGCCGATCTTCGATGGCGGGCGCCTGCGTTCCGAATTGGGCGAGGCCTCGGCCGGCTATGACCTGGCGGTGGCCAAGTACAACCAGACCCTGGTCAATGCGCTGAAGAACATCTCCGACCAGTTGATCCGCCGCGAGTCCATGGACAAGCAGCAAGCCTTCGCCGCCGAATCGGTGGCCACGGCGCAGAAGACTTACGACATCGCGATGATCGCTTATCAGCGTGGGCTGACCGACTACCTCAATGTGCTCAATGCCCAGACCTTGCTGTTCAAGCAGCAGCAGGTGCAGCAGCAGGTGCAGGCGGCGCGGCTGAGTGCCCATGCCGAATTGGTGACGGCGCTGGGTGGTGGTTTGGGCGCGGGGAATGATGTGCCGACAGACAGCCAGACCGCCGCCCCGAAAACCCCGGTGCTGTTGCGGTAATGAAGGCGTGCCAGGTCAAGCCGTCTTCGTGGCGAGGGAGCTTGCTCCCGCTTGAGTGCGCAGCACTCAGAAGATTTGCATTATCCGCCAGATGCTTGGGGCCGCTTCGCAGCCCAGCGCGAGCAAGCTCGCTCGCCACATATTCGGACTTTCCTCAAATGAGCAGGCTCCCATGATCGCCTTGCGCTGGCTGTACTCCCTGGAATGGCGTCGGGGGTTCTTCGACTGGGCACGCAGTGACGGCGTGACCTGGGTCTATATCTTCAAGGTACTGATTGCAGCGTTCCTGACGCTGTGGCTGGCCATGCGCCTGGAATTGCCGCAGCCGCGCACGGCGATGATCACCGTGTTCATCGTCATGCAGCCGCAGAGCGGACACGTGTTCGCCAAAAGTTTCTATCGCTTCCTCGGCACCCTGGCCGGGTCGACGGTGATGGTGGTGTTGATTGCCCTGTTTGCGCAGAACACCGAACTGTTCCTCGGTGCGCTGGCGATCTGGGTCGGGGTCTGCACCGCCGGGGCGACCCGCAGCCGCAACTTCCGCGCCTACGGTTTCGTGCTGGCCGGCTACACCGCAGCCATGGTCGGCCTGCCGGCGCTGGCGCATCCCGAGGGCGCCTTCATGATGGCGGTCTGGCGGGTGCTGGAAATCTCCCTGGGCATCCTCTGCTCGACCCTGGTCAGCGCAGCGATCCTGCCGCAATCGGCCAGCGCCGCCATGCGCAACGCCTTGTACCAGCGCTTCGGCGTGTTCGCCCAGTTCGTCACCGATGGCTTGCGCGGGCGCAGCAAACAGGAGGCTTTCGAAGCCAGCAACGTGCGGTTCATCGCCGAAGCGGTGGGCCTGGAGGGGCTGCGCAGCGTCACGGTGTTCGAAGACCCGCACATGCGCCGGCGCAACGGTCGCCTCAGTCGCCTGAACAGCGAGTTCATGGGCATCACCACCCGTTTCAACGCCCTGCATCAGTTGCTCGAGCGCCTGCGCGTCAATTGCAGCGATGCCGCCCTGGCGGCGATCAAACCGGGCCTGCAGGACCTGGCCGAAGTGCTCGACGGCTTCAGCGGGCGCGCCCTGACCAGCGCCGATGCAGCGCGCCTGGTCGCAGTGCTGACGGCTTACAAGGAGGGCCTGCCGACGCGGGTGCGCAGCCTGCGGGCGACGTTCCAGGCGAGCCACCCGAGCGACGCCGAGTTGCTGGATTTTCACACCGCCTACGAACTGCTCTATCGCTTCGTCGATGACCTGCACAGTTATGCACAGACCCACGCCTCCCTGGCCGATCACAGCCATGAACGCGAACGCTGGGACGAGCCCTATACCCCGCAAACCAATTGGCTGGCGGCCGCCGCGTCGGGGATTCGCGCCTCGTTCATTCTGCTGGTGCTCGGCAGTTACTGGGTGGCCACGGCGTGGCCGAGCGGGGCGACCATGACCCTGATCGCCGCCGCCACCGTGGGCCTGTCCGCCGCCACGCCCAACCCCAAGCGCATGGCGTTCCAGATGGCCTGCGGCACCTTCATCGGCGCGCTGATCGGCTTCGTCGAGATGTTTTTCATCTTCCCGTGGATCGACGGTTTCCCCTTGCTGTGCGTGATGCTCGCGCCGGTCTTCGTGCTCGGCGCGTTCCTCGCGTCGCGGCCGCAGTACGTCGGGGTCGGGGTGGGCCTGTTGATCTTCTTCAGTATCGGTTCGGTGCCGGACAACCTCACGGTCTACAACCCTTACACCTTCATCAACGACTACATCGCCATGGTCCTGGGCATGCTGGTGTGCGCGGCGGCGGGGGCGATCATTCTGCCGCCCAACAGCCGCTGGTTGTGGCGCCGGCTGGAGCAGGACTTGCGCGGCCAAGTGGTCTACGCCATCAGCGGCAAGCTCAAGGGCCTGGCGTCGAGTTTCGAAAGCCGCACCCGCGACCTGGTGCATCAGGCCTATGGCTTCGCGGCCGGGCAGCCGACAGTGCAGCGCGACCTGCTGCGCTGGATGTTCGTGGTACTGGAGGTCGGGCACGCGATCATCGAGTTGCGCAAGGAACAGGCGGTGCTGCCGGTGCACCCGGCGTATGCCGAATCCCAGCCGTGGCGCCAGTCGATCCGCGTGATGGGCCGGGCGCTGGTGCGGCTGTTCCTGCAACCGGGCCAGAGTAATCTGCAACGCGCACTGGTCGCCGTCGACCATGCACTCAGCCGCGTGCAGGCCACCGACGAGCCCTTCGCCCCGCACTTCGACACCTCGGCCCTGCGCCGCGTGAAAAGCTACCTGCACTTCATCCGCACCTCGCTGCTGGACCCGCAATCACCCCTGGCCGCCTACGCGAGCGTCAACCCCCAAGGACTTGAACATGCCCCGTGAAATCGCCTTCCACGGCGTGTACATGCCGACCATGACCCTGATGTTCCTGATTGCCGCGGCCCTGGCCTGGGCGCTGGACCGGTTCCTGGCCGGGTTCGACCTGTACCGCTTCTTCTGGCACCCGGCGCTGCTGCGCCTGAGTCTGTTTACCTGTCTGTTCGGCGCCATGTCGCTGACGCTCTATCACTGAGAACGCCTTGATGAAAAAGCTCTTCAGCCTGCTCGCGACCCTGTTGGTGCTGGCCCTTGCGATATGGATCGGCCGGACCCTGTGGGTGCACTACATGGAAACCCCCTGGACCCGCGATGGCCGGGTGCGCGCCGACATCATCAACGTGGCCGCCGACGTCACCGGCGAAGTGGTGAACGTGCCAGTGCGCGACAACCAGTTGGTGAAGAAGGGCGACCTGCTGATGCAGATCGACCCGGAGCACTACCGCCTGGCGGTCAAGCAGGCACAGTCGATGGTGGCGTCACGCAAGGCCACCTGGGAAATGCGCAAGGTCAACGCCCACCGCCGCGCCGACCTGGACAACCTGGTGATCTCCAAGGAAAACCGCGACGACGCCAGCAACATCGCCGACTCGGCCCTGGCGGACTATCAACAGGCCCAGGCGCAACTGGAAGCGGCGGAGCTGAACCTCAAGCGCACCGAAGTGCGGGCGGCGGTGGACGGCTACGTGACCAACCTCAACGTGCACCGCGGCGACTATGCGCGCATCGGCGAAGCGAAAATGGCCGTGGTCGACATGAACTCGTTCTGGGTCTACGGCTTCTTCGAGGAAACCAAGCTGCCCCACGTGCGGGTCGGTGATAAAGCCGATATGCAGCTGATGAGCGGCGAAGTGCTCAAGGGGCATGTGGAGAGTATTTCGCGAGGGATCTACGACCGTGACAACCCGGAAAGCCGCGAGCTGATCGCCGATGTGAACCCCACCTTCAACTGGGTGCGCCTGGCCCAGCGGGTGCCGGTGCGCATTCACATCGATGAAGTGCCGGAGGGGGTGCTGTTGGCGGCGGGGATTACCTGCACGGTGGTGGTCAACCCAGCGGCCGGTTGATGACCCCGTGGCGAGGGAGCTTGCTCCCGTTGGGCTGCGCAGCAGCCCCGATATTCGCGACGGGCGTTGACCTGGTACACCGCGCATCATGGTTTACGACGGCTTCGCCGCCGAGCGGGAGCAAGCTCCCTCGCCACAAAAGCAGTTGGGTCAACCTTGGCAGAAAGTTTCCTGCAGGTGGCGCCAGACGATTTTGCCCTTGATCTTCTCGAACACCACGGTCGAGCGGCGATCGGAGTGCAGGCCGGTGGCGTCGGTCTGTTGTTCGCGGTAGCTGACGGTGGCGCCGCGGTCGTGCAGTGCCAGGCCGCTCAGCTCGCTGAGCGCGATGCGAAAGCCGAGTTTCTTGCCGCCCGCGAGCATGAACAATTCATTGAGCGCGGCGAAATCCAGGGCTCGACCCAAGGGCGAAACCATAGAGAACTGTGGGGAAAAGCGACTGAGCAGTCGTTCCAGTGCCGACGCGTCCTGCTCCTCGGCCAGCCATTTTTCGATCAGGACATGGGCCTGGATCACTTCGTCGAAGTATTCGGTGTAGTCGGTCATGCCAGTCATACCTTGAATTTGCAGTGTTTGTTCTGACGTCTTCGCGAGCAAACCCGCTCCCACAGGGGCACGCATCTCAAATTGTGGGCTTGCTCGCGAAGGGGTCGACTCAGGTCTCAGAGCTGCCCACGCAACCCGAACCGCTTCATCAACGCCGACTCCAGCAAGCCTTTGGGCAACAACCCCGCCATCAATGGCAGCGCCCGGCTGCCATTGCCCAGGCGCACCAATCGCGGCGGCTTGTCCTGCTGCACTGCCTTGAGCAACCCGGCCGCAAATTCACTGGCCGGTGTCGGTTTGTCCTGGGACGCCCTGGCCCGTGCGCGAATACCTTCACGCAGCGGGAACCACGGTGATTGTTCGCTGATCAGTTGCTCGGCTTCATGGCCGGCGTTCCTGGCGAAACTCGATGCGATGGCTCCGGGCTGAACCTCCATGACCCGTACCCCAAACGGCGCCAGTTCCATGCGCAGGGCATCGCTCAAGGCATGCACCGCCGCTTTCGACGCGCAGTAGGCACCGGCAAACGGCGTGACCAGCACCCCGGACACGCTACCGATGTTCACCACGATCCCTTTGGCCCGACGCAACACCGGGAACAGGGCACGGGTCACGCCGACGATGGAAAAGACATTGGTTTCGAACTGGCGCTGCATCGCCTGCACGCCGCCATCGAGCAACGGCCCCATGGCGCCGTAGCCGGCGTTGTTGATCAGCACATCGAGGCCGCCATGTTGCTGGTTGATCCGCTCGCTCAACTGCTCGAGAGCCCGGCCGTCGTTGACGTCCAGTTGCACCGCGGTGAAGCCGTCCGCGTCCAGTACGGCCACGTCTTCAGCCTTGCGGGCGCTGGCCCAGACGGTATACCCCGCCGCCTTGAACGCATCGGCGAGGGCGCGGCCGATGCCGCTGGAACATCCGGTAATCAATGCAACGGGCATGGCGCATTCCTTGTGCAATCAGTGGGGGGCTCAGTCTGAGAAACTGCCTTGCAAACGCTCGGCCCGAAACTCCAGGGTTTCCGGGCGATAGCCGGGGCGCAGGGGCGGCAGCGGCAAACAGTCCTGCCAGTTACCACCGGCCTGCAATTCGCCGGGGCCACGGTAGCGCGGGGCGGTGTATTGATTGTCGGCCAGGTTGACCGTGTCGCCCGGGGCATAAGCGGCGACTCGCCAGCGCAATTCAATCAGCGGTACGTCGTTGCCGTTGTTCATGGTCAGTTGCAGAGGACGATCGGCGGGGCAGGCCTGCGGGGCGTAGCTGATGCGCAGTTCAAGGCGCTCCAGTTGCTTGAGTTCGCGGTGATCCATCCAGATCACCCAGGTGGCGACGACGCCCAGCCCCACAGCGGCAGCCAGGGACACCGGCAGGGCCTTGGCCGGATAGCGCAGCAACAGGATCAGCCAGGTGATGACCAGCAGGACGCCGATGAACATGACGCGCAAACCTCGGGGGATAGAGGAGGTCATCCTACCTAAGGGCGGGGGAGGTTGGCGATGGGCAGGATTGCAGGGGTGGAGGTACCGGCCCCTTCGCGAGCAAGCCCGCTCCCACATTCGATCGCATTCTTCAGGCAGA
>NZ_LYVP01000007.1 GCF_001984065.1 Pseudomonas sp. KK4 | reverse complement strand
CTGGGGTGGGGCGGAAGTTGGCATGGGAGCCCTTACTGACTGAGAATATGGATCGGCTCGCCCCCTGTAGGAGCGAGCTCGCTCGCGAAAAACCAGAGACCGCCACGGGGCACCTGATTCCCCGCGTTATCGTTCACCACCATCGCGAGTGAACTCGCTCCTACAGGGTTTTGTGTTTGGTGCGGGGGCTGGCATGAAGAACATCGCCAACGCCACGACCAGATAAATCAGATACGCCCCGAGGGTGCTGACAGTCGGCGCATCCTGGTAACCGAACATCCCCGCCAGTACCGAACCCAGCGGGCCGTCCATCGGCAAGGTGGCGCTGATGTCGAACAGCACGGTTTGCAGGTGATTCCATACGCCAGCTTCGTGCAGCGCTTGCACGGAGTTGGCAAGGATCCCGGCAGCCACCACCAGGATGAACAGCCCGGTCCACCGAAAGAACGCACCGAGGTTCAAGCGCATGCTGCCGCTGTAGATCAGCAAACCGACGACGATCGCAAGAATCAGCCCCAGCAGGGCGCCGATCGGTGCTGCCGGGCCTTCGCTCTGCTGGAACACCGCCAGCAGGAAAAACACCGTTTCCAGACCTTCCCGGGCCACGGCGAAAAACACCATGGCGATCAGCGCCATGACCTGATGTCTGGAACCGGTCAACGCCTGGTCGAGGGAGGCTTGCAACGAGTGCTTGATCGAACGCGCCACCTTGCGCATCCAGAACACCATGGAGCTGAGGATGCCGACGGCGATCAGTCCGACCACGCCTTCAAACAGTTCCTGCTGTTTCTGCGGGAATTCGGCGCTGACCAGCTCCAGACCCCCGCCCACCAGCAGGGCAAGGGCGGCGGCGAGGAAAACACCGATCCACACGGCGGGCATCCACTGGCCGCGGCCGGTCTGTTTGAGGTAGCTGGCGATGATGCCGACGATCAACGCCGCCTCGATGCCTTCGCGCAGCATGATCAGAAAAGGAACGAGCATTCAGCACCGGGAGCAGAAAAAGTAGGGTGGGAAGTTGTAACATAATGACACTCATTCCCAAATGCCATCGATTGACATTTGCCTGAACCTAAGCTGAACAACCCTGAAGATCACCCCATCCCCTGTGGGAGCGGGCTTGCTCGCGAAGGCGGCGTGTCAGTCGACATCAATACTGAATGACCCACCGCCTTCGCGAGCAAGCCCGCTCCCACAAGGGATTTGTGTCATTGGCTGGGGTAAGATGCGGACACAATTAAGCACACAGGCTCCCCTCGCTCCATGTCGGAAAAAGACACCATCTCCATTCAACTGGTGCGTGAAGCGCTGTTGCAAAGCTGCGCCCGGGGTGTCGCCACCGAGGAGGTGTTGAACAAGGTCGGGATCGACCCGGGCCTGCTGGGCAACGCCGATGCCCGGGTGCCGGCCACGGCCTATGCGCGGCTCTGGCGCTTGCTGGCCCGGCGTGGCGACGATGAGTTCTTCGGCATGGACCCGCGCAAGCTCAAGTCCGGCAGCCTGGCGTTTCTGTGCCGTTGTGCCATGGTCCAGCCGAGCCTGGCGGCGGGGCTCACCAGTGGCTTGGATTTTCTGTCGTTGATGCTCGAACGCATGCCCGCCGAGCTGGTACGTCAACAAAGCCTGGCGGAAATCGTGCTGTCGGAGGACGACCACGAACCGCGTCGCGCCTTCACCTATTTCACTTATTGGATGATCGTCCACGGCGTGGCCTGCTGGCTGGCCGGGCGGCGGATACCGATCCTGGCCATCGAGTTGCGCTGCCCACGGCCAGATTTCTGCGATGACTACCAGGTGATGTTCTCCGAAAACCTGCGTTTCGATCGGCCGCGCACGCGGATGATTTTCTCCGCCGATTGCCTGGACCTGCCGATCAAGCGCAGCGCCGAGGAACTCAGCCGTTTCCTGGCCCATGCGCCGGCCAACATCCTGGTGAAGTACCGCGACCCCCAGAGCCTGGCCAGCCGCATCAAGCACGACCTGCGCCAGTTGCCCGCCGAACACTGGCCCGAAACCGAAGCCCTGGCGCAGCAACTGTGCATGTCGGCCTCGACCCTGCGTCGGCGCCTGGCCGAGGAAGGCCAGAGCTACCAAGGGCTCAAGGACAGCGTGCGCAAGGAATTGGCCATTGTCTGGCTGGCCGAGCCGAGCATCAGCTTCGCCGAGATCGCCACGCGACTGGGGTTTGCCGACGCGAGCTCGTTCTATAAGGCGTTTCGCAAGTGGTCCGGGTCCAATCCGGGGCATTACCGCAGTTTGATCCTCAACGACGCTGATTGATGTAAGGCCGCTGACGCCATCGCTGGCAAGCCGGCTCCCCCAGGTTCAACGGCGATCCCTGTGGGAGCGGGCTTGCCCGCGAAGGGGCTCTGACAGGCACCCGACCTCTCACCCCTTGGCCAAACCAGTCAAGCAACTTGATTACTTTGACCATTGCCCGGCACTGCGCGCAGAGCGAGTATTTCCCTGTTGATTACGGTTCCCCCCACCTAATAAAAATACAGAGGGATTCTGGCAATGCGCGATTACTTGTCTGCCGTTTCACAGTTCGATTACCAGCACACCGTCGACGCCGCACTCGCGGGTGACTTGAACGCTGTCAACGCCTGTATCGAGTGTTGCGACCGGCACGCCTTGCCGGGGCGCATTGCGCTGTTCTGGGAAGGCCGTGATGGCGCCAGCGCGACCTACACCTTCAGTGACCTGCAAGATAAAGCGGCGCGTTTTGCCAATTTCCTCCTCAGCCAAGGCGTGCACAAGGGCGACAAGGTCGCCGGCCTGCTGCCACGCAACATCGAATTGCTCATCACCGTATTCGCCACCTGGCGCATCGGCGCGGTCTACCAGCCACTGTTCACGGCATTCGGTCCGAAAGCCATCGAACATCGCCTGAGCTGTTCCGGCGCCAAGGTCGTGGTCACCGACAGCATCAACCGGCCGAAACTCACGGATGTCGCCGATTGCCCGACCATCGTCACCGTCGGCGGTGCCAAAGGCCAGGGCATTGTCCGTGGCGATTTCAGCTTCTGGGCCGAACTGGCCAATTACTCCAACGTTTGTGAACCGGTACTGCTGAGCGGCGACGACCCGTTCCTGCTGATGTTCACCTCGGGCACCACGGGCCCGTCGAAAGCGCTGTCGGTGCCTTTGAAAGCCATCGTCGCCTTCCAGAGCTACACCCGAGACGCCGTGGACCTGCGCCCCGAAGACGCCTTCTGGAACGTCGCCGACCCGGGCTGGGCCTACGGCATCTATTTCGGCGTGACCGGCCCGATGTCCATGGGTCACCCGATCACCTTCTACGATGGCCCCTTCACCCTCGAAAGCACCTGCCGGGTGATCAACAAGTACGGCATCACCAACCTCACCGGGTCACCGACGGCCTATCGCCTGCTGATCGCTGGCGGTGATGAGTTCGCCAAGTCGATCAAGGGCAAGCTGCGTATCGTCAGCAGCGCCGGCGAGCCGCTGAACCCGGAAGTGATCCGCTGGTTCGCCGACAACCTCGGGGTGGTCATCCACGATCACTACGGCCAGACCGAACTGGGGATGGTGCTGTGCAACCACCATGGCCTGGACCACCCGATTCACATGGGCGCCGCCGGTTTCACCTCGCCCGGCCACCGCATCGTGGTGCTGGACGATGACTACCAGGAACTGGGCGTCGGTCAGCCGGGTATCCTGGCCATCGACCGTACCCAGTCGCCGATGTGCTGGTTCGCCGGTTACGAAGGCGCGCCGACCAAGGCCTTCGTCGGCAACTACTACCTGAGCGGCGACACCGTGGAGTGGAACCCGGACGGCAGCATCAGCTTCGTCGGCCGCAGTGACGATGTGATCACCACCTCCGGCTACCGCGTCGGCCCGTTCGACGTCGAAAGTGCGCTGATCGAACACCCGGCCGTGATCGAGGCGGCGGTGGTCGGCAAGCCGGACCCGGAGCGCACCGAACTGGTCAAGGCCTTCGTCGTGCTCAGTGAGCAATACCGCGCCACGCCGGAACTGGCCGAAGAGCTGCGCCAGCACGTGCGCAAGCGTCTGGCGGCGCACTCGTACCCCCGTGAAATCGAATTTGTCAGCGACTTGCCGAAAACCCCCAGCGGCAAATTGCAGCGCTTTATCTTGCGCAACCAGGAAATCGCCAAGGCTCAAGAGGCCGCGGCGAAGAACGTTTCAGCTTGAATCCAAGGAAACAACGATGCAGATCGCAAACAAGGTTTTTCTCGTCACCGGCGGTGCGTCCGGCCTGGGCGCGGCCACCGCTGAAATGCTGGTGGCTGCCGGCGCCAACGTGATGCTGGTGGACATGAACGCCGAAGCCGTCGTGGCCCAGGCCCAGCGCCTGGGTGCGCACAGCGTGGTGGCCGACATCAGCGACGAAGCCCAGGCTGAAGCGGCGGTGCAGGCCACGGTCAAGGCCTTTGGCGGCCTCAATGGCCTGGTCAACTGCGCGGGCATCGTGCGGGGCGAGAAGATCCTCGGCAAGAACGGTCCGCATGCCTTGTCCAGCTTCAGCCAGGTGATCAACGTCAACCTGATCGGCAGCTTCAACATGCTGCGCCTGGCCTCGGCGGCGATCGCCGAAAGCGAGGCGGACGCCGATGGCGAGCGCGGGGTGATCATCAATACCGCGTCGGCGGCGGCCTATGATGGGCAGATCGGCCAGGCGGCCTACGCGGCGTCCAAAGGCGCGATCGTCAGCCTGACCTTGCCCGCCGCCCGTGAACTGGCGCGCTTCGGCATCCGCGTGATGACCATCGCCCCGGGCATTTTCGAAACGCCGATGATGGCCGGCATGACACCCGAGGTCCGCGATTCACTGGCCGCCGGCGTGCCGTTCCCGCCGCGCCTGGGCAAACCTGCCGAATACGCGGCGCTGGCCCGGCATATCATTGAAAACAGCATGCTCAATGGCGAGGTGATCCGTCTCGACGGCGCCTTGCGCATGGCCGCCAAATAGGAGGATTTGTCATGACTATCGCCAACGATCCAATCGTTATCGTCAGCGCCGTGCGCACCCCCATGGGTGGGTTCCAGGGCGAACTGAAGAGCCTCAGCGCGCCGCAACTGGGTGCCGCTGCGATCAAGGCCGCGGTCGAGCGTGCCGGTGTCGCCAGCGACGCTGTCGACGAAGTACTGTTCGGCTGCGTGCTGCCCGCCGGTCTGGGCCAGGCGCCGGCCCGTCAGGCGGCGCTGGGCGCCGGGCTGGATAAATCGACCCGTTGCACCACCCTGAACAAGATGTGCGGTTCGGGCATGGAAGCGGCCATCCTGGCTCATGACATGCTGCTGGCCGGCAGTGCCGAGGTGGTGATCGCCGGCGGCATGGAGAGCATGTCCAACGCGCCGTACCTGCTGGACCGCGCCCGCAGCGGTTACCGCATGGGCCACGGCAAGATTCAGGATTCGATGTTCCTCGACGGCCTCGAAGACGCCTACGACAAAGGCCGGCTGATGGGCACCTTCGCCGAAGACTGCGCCGAAACCAACGGCTTCAGCCGCGAGGCCCAGGACGCGTTCGCCATCGCCTCCACCACCCGCGCCCAGCAGGCTATCGCCGACGGCAGTTTCAAGGACGAGATCGTGCCGCTGACCGTGACCGTCGGTAAAACGCAGGTGGTCATCAGCAACGACGAACAGCCGCCAAAAGCCAAACTGGACAAGATCGCCTCGCTCAAACCGGCGTTCCGCGAAGGCGGCACGGTGACGGCGGCGAACTCCAGTTCGATTTCGGACGGTGCGGCGGCGCTGGTGCTGATGCGTCGCTCCGAAGCGGACAAGCGCGGTCTGAAGGCGCTGGCGGTGATCCACGGCCACGCAGCCTTCGCCGACACCCCGGGCCTGTTCCCGGTGGCGCCGATCGGTGCGATCAAGAAGCTGATGAAGAAAACCGGTTGGGCGCTCAACGAGGTGGACCTGGTGGAAGTCAACGAAGCCTTCGCCGTGGTCGGCATGGCGGCGATGACCCACCTGGAAATCCCCCATGAAAAGCTCAACGTGCACGGCGGCGCCTGCGCCCTGGGCCACCCCATTGGTGCGTCCGGCGCGCGGATTCTGGTGACCCTGCTCTCGGCCCTGCGCCAGAAAGGCCTCACACGCGGCGTCGCGGCCATCTGCATCGGTGGTGGCGAAGCCACGGCCATGGCCGTGGAATGCCTCTATTAAGCAAACTTCGCCCCTGTGGGAGCGGGCTTGCTCGCGAAGAGGCCGTGTCAGTCGACATCATCATTGACTGACACACCGCCTTCGCGAGCAAGCCCGCTCCCACAGGTCCGGTGATTCAATCGGGCATTTGTGAATTGATTTTCAAGGAATAGTCATGATCCCCAATGACGACCAGCAACAAATCCGCGACATGGCCCGGCAATTCGCCGAGGAACGGCTCAAGCCCTTCGCCGCCGAATGGGACCGTGAGCATCGCTTCCCCAAGGAAGCCATCGGCGAAATGGCCGAGCTCGGCTTTTTCGGCATGCTGGTGCCGGAACAGTGGGGCGGCAGCGACACTGGCTACCTGGCCTACGCCATGGCCCTGGAAGAGATCGCCGCCGGCGATGGCGCCTGCTCGACCATCATGAGCGTGCACAACTCGGTGGGTTGCGTGCCAATCCTCAACTACGGCACCGACGAGCAGAAAGAACGCTTCCTCAAACCGCTGGCCAGCGGCGCGATGCTCGGCGCCTTTGCCCTCACCGAACCCCAGGCCGGCTCCGACGCCAGCGGTCTGAAAACCCGAGCGCGGCGGGAGGGCGATCACTACGTGCTCAACGGCTGCAAGCAGTTCATCACCTCCGGGCAGAACGCCGGGGTGGTGATCGTGTTCGCGGTCACTGACCCGGGCGCCGGCAAGCGCGGCATCACCGCGCTGATCGTGCCCACCGACTCGCCCGGCTACAAGGTCGCCAGGGTCGAAGACAAGCTCGGCCAGCATGCGTCCGACACCTGCCAGATCCTCTTCGAAGACGTGAAAGTGCCGGTGGCCAATCGTCTGGGCGAGGAGGGCGAAGGCTACAGAATCGCCCTGGCCAACCTCGAAGGCGGCCGCGTCGGCATCGCTTCGCAATCGGTGGGCATGGCCCGCGCTGCGTTCGAAGCCGCCCGGGACTATGCCCGCGAGCGTGAGAGCTTCGGCAAGCCGATCATCGAGCATCAGGCCGTTGCCTTTCGCCTGGCGGACATGGCCACCCAGATCGCCGTGGCCCGGCAGATGGTGCACTACGCGGCCGCGCTGCGTGACAGCGGCCAACCGGCGCTGGTCGAGGCCTCGATGGCCAAGCTGTTCGCCTCGGAAATGGCCGAGAAGGTCTGCTCTTCGGCATTGCAAACCCTGGGCGGTTACGGTTACCTCAACGACTTCCCGCTGGAGCGGATCTACCGCGACGTGCGGGTCTGCCAGATCTACGAAGGCACCAGCGACATTCAGCGCATGGTCATTTCGCGCAATCTCTGAAAAGGAAAAGACGACGTGAATTACGAAACGATTCTGCTGCAAATCCACGGCCGAGTTGGCCTGATCACCCTGAACCGTCCGCAGGCGCTGAACGCATTGAACGCGCAGATCGTCAGCGAACTGAACCACGCCCTCGATGGCCTGGAACAGGATTCGAACATCGGCTGCATCGTGCTCACCGGTTCGAAAAAAGCCTTTGCCGCCGGGGCCGACATCAAGGAAATGGCCGAGCTGACCTACCCGCAGATCTACCTCGATGATCTGTTCAGCGACAGCGACCGCGTGGCCAACCGCCGCAAGCCGATCATCGCCGCGGTCAACGGTTTCGCCCTGGGTGGCGGCTGTGAACTGGCGCTGATGTGCGATTTCATCCTGGCCGGCGACAACGCAAAATTCGGTCAGCCGGAAATCAACCTCGGCGTGCTGCCGGGCATGGGCGGCACCCAACGCCTGACCCGCGCCGTGGGCAAGGCCAAGGCCATGGAAATGTGCCTGAGCGGCCGTATGATCGACGCGGTGGAAGCCGAGCGTTGCGGTATCGTCGCGCGCATCGTGCCGAGCGATGAACTGCTGGACGAAGCACTGAAGGTCGCGGCGCTGATCGCGAAGAAATCCCTGCCGATTGCGATGATGGTCAAGGAAAGTGTCAACCGCGCCTTTGAAGTGAGCCTGTCCGAAGGCGTGCGTTTCGAACGCCGGGTGTTCCATGCGGCGTTTGCGACCCAGGATCAGAAGGCAGGGATGGCGGCGTTCATTGCCAAGCGTGAGGCTGAGTTCCAGGGCAAGTGATGTAGCGTTTTCACGGACGCCTTCGCGAGCAAGCCCCACAGGGGAACGCATTCCAAAATGTGGAAGCGGGCTTGCTCGCGAAGGGGCCGATACAGGCACTACACCTCTCGAAAGCTGTACCTCACCACCGCATCCGCACGCCCAGACTGCCAATCAACCCGTTCAAGTCATTGTCATCCACATCACTGCTGTAATCGGCACTGACATACAGGCTCACCACCGGTGTCACCCGGGCTACCAGGCCCAGGCCCAGTTCGACGGTGGACGAGTTGCGGCTGCTGCTGATCTTGTCGACCTGGTCCAGGGTCACGGTATTGCCGGTGTAGACCGTGTGCCACAAGTTGGTCCGCACATAGGGTTCGACGGGCAGGCCGCTGATGTCGTAACTGCCCCTCAACTTGGCACCGACCCGTCCGCTCCAGGAGGTCAGGTCCGTCGATGACGCATTGCCCGACCCGGCATACGGCGTATCCAGGGTGATGCGCTGGTTGATCAATTGCGCCTGGGGTTCAACCACCCAGTTTTCGCTGATGCCGATTGGAAAACCGCCTTCGACCGACAGCGTCACCGCGCTGCCTTCGGTGGCCTGACGCTCGCCCTGGCCATTGCGACTGAACCCGTTGACCCGGCCGCCGCTGGCCGACAGGTCGACGTGCCAGCCTTGAGGCCCGGTCAAACTGTAGTAAGCGCCAAGGCTTTGGCCCTGCAGGTTGAGGGTATCGCTGTTGGGGTCGGACATTGCGCGGTTGGGCAGCAAGCCATTGCCGTTGCTCTGGAGTTGGAGGGTGCCGCCAATCAGGCCGACGCGCTGGGTGTGGCCGCTGCTGCTTTGCAGCGTCAGGATGGCCGGGCCCTTGACCTCGCCTGAGCCAACGTTGGAATAGCCTTGGTCCAGGGCGTCGGTTTGCGCCTGTCGCGAGGCCTGCCCGTAGACCTGATCCCAGGCGTAGGGCGTGACATCTTCGGTGATGAAGTGACTACTTCGCATATCCGGGGCAGGGCTGAAACGACCAGCGTAAGTGGTGGCGAGCGCGGGCAGGGCAAACACCGGAACGTACTGGCGGTACCAGGGCGCTGTGTCGTCGTCGGCCGGTGCGGCCTGCACTTCCATGGTGGAGCACAGCAGGAGTGAACTCGAGACAGTGCAAAAAGTGACTTTGATCTCTTGTTGGGTGAATGAAGTTTTCATGGGGGGCTACCTTGCAATCGCGTGCCGTACTTGCCTTGGCGTCTCTCCTACCCCGAACGAGGGGCGACCGAATGGAGTGGGGCAAGCCGGGGGCCGCCCGATTGCGCGGGTGTCTCTGGGGGCTTGCCCCTGATAGTACTTCCGGGGGTAGTACGGTGAAGTCAAGAGGACCGCCGCCCCTGCGTCAAGAAAATGGCCGATAAATGGTATTGTAATTTCAGTGGCTCTAAGTGACTGATTTACGGCGTCTCCCTAAGTTCTTGTTTATTGGAAAATTCGTCAAAAAAGTCGCGGGATAGAGCCTTTGCTCAGTCGTTTCCCGCGCTCTACCAGCTCACCCGAATGCCCAGATTACCCGCCACAGCACGCTGCTGATGACTGTCGATATGGGTGCTGTAATCGGCGTTGGCGTATACGCTGACGGCAGGGGCGAGGGTCAGGATCACTCCGACGCCCAGATCGGCCCAGGACGACCGTTGCTCGGTGTCGATGTCGGTTGTGCTGGCGAAAGTGACCGTGTCGGTGCCGGAAAAGGTGTGCCACAGGTTGGCCCGCACATACGGCTCCACTGGCAGATTGGCCACGCTGTAGCGACCCTTGAGCCGCGCGCCGAGGCGGCCGGTCCAAGCGGGGTCGGAATCGAACGACACCCGGGAAATGCCGTCGTCCTGGCTGTCCAGGTTTACCGTTTGATGAATGACCTGGGCCTGGGGTTCGATCACCCAGTTGCCGGCCAGCGCGAACGGATAACCGGCCTCTGCCGAGAGGGTCACGGCGTGGCCTTTGTTGTCGATTTTCAGGCCGCGATCGGAGTGACTGTCGCCGTCCAGCCAGGTGTACATCGCCACCGTATCGAAGTACCAGCCCTGGGGATCGGTCAGGGTCCAGTAAGCGCCCAGGCTGTCGCCCTCAAGCTTGACCTTGCCGGCGCGCTTGTCTTCGAAGCCCTCGTTGAAACCGTCTACATCACCTTTCAGGCGGCTGTGGCCGACGAAGAAACCGGTGCGCTGGGTTTGCCCGCCGGATGTCTGCGAGCTGTACAGATCGTTGCCCACCTGGAAGCCATTGAGCGAGCCGTCGATTTTCGGGGCGACGGTGCCGGCCCAGGTCTGGTTGAAGTCCTTGCCATAGACCCGACCCCAACCGGCGCCAAAGGCCCCGGTTTCGGTCAGCAGACGTTGATCGCCCTGACGATCATGGAAAGTGCCGAGGGCGTTCAGGGTCAATTGCGCGGCGGCCGGCGGGATGACCGACCAGTTGGGCACTTCCGGACGGTACAGGGGGATCGGTGCCGCGCCCGGTTCCGGCGTCGGCAGCGGTGGGCTGCCGGCCGCGGCGACGGGTATTGCCACCAGGGGGACCAGCACCACCTCAGGCGGCAAGGCCGGATCTGCATTGGGTACTGAAAGTGGCACCAGCGGCGGCGCCACGACGGTGGAGCGCAAGAACCAGCTGTTTTCGCTGCCAGGGGTGACTCCGCCCTTGAACAACGCATATTGGAAGGCGCCGGACTCCACCGGGGCCTTGAGCGTGAAAGCACCGGCGTCGCTGCTGGCCGAGCCCTGGGCCTGGACCAGTTGAATCCCGTTTTGCAGGGTTTCAGCACCCGCGCCGCCCAGGTGGGTGACGGTGATGGCGGTGGTGCCGGTCAGCGTGCCGTTGTTGACCAGCAGTCTGTCGCTGGGGGAACTGTCATCGCCGAGCACGGTTTGCAGCAGCAACTGGCCGCCACCGCCGGCGTAGTTGCCCTGCACGGTCAGGGTGTCGTTGGTGCGGGTATTACCCGTGCCGAGGTCGATGATGCCGGCGTTGTTCAAGGTGGCGAGCCGGCCTGCGGTGGCAGGTGAAATGCTGCCTTGGGTGGAGGTCAGGGTGCTGCTGGCGTCAACGTTGAAAACCCCGGTGCCGCTGACGCTGTCGCCCAGCACAAGATTGCCGTCGAGATCGAAGTGCGAGCTGTTGTTGAGGTTGACCGTTTCCCAATTGACATAGCGGCGGGCCCCGGCAGTGGTGGTGTGATCGAAGGTCAGCACGTCCGTGCCGTTGCCGCCATTGAGGAACGGGGTCTGTGCCAAAGTGGCTTGGCTGTGGTTGCGCAGGGTGGCGCTGTCGTTGCCGTCCTCCATCAGGATCTGCGAATGCAGGATGCCGCCACCGTCCCACACCAGGGTGTCGTTGCCGACGCTGGTGCGGATCTCACCGAACACCTCGCCGCCGGTCACGGTGATGCTGTCGTTGCCGCCGCTGACGCTGATGAACCCGCCGATACTGCCGCCGGAGACGATGATGGTGTCGGTGCCGAAACCGGTCACCAGGTTGCCGAGAATGCGCCCGCCGGACAGGTCGAACAGGTTGTTGTCGAGCTTCATGTCGACCCGGCCGATGGTGCCACCGGTCATGGTGGCGGTGTCGCCATCCTCGAAGGCACCGACGATGGTGCCGCCGGTCATGCGAAAGACGTCGCGGCTGTCGCCCTGGGCCAACGACTGTATGGTGCCGCCGGTCATGGTGAAGGTGTCGACACCGTTGCCCTGTTGCACCGCACCCGTGATTTGCCCGGCACTGAGGGTCAGGGTGTCGGCACCGTCACCCTGGTCCAGCGCGCCGACGATCTGGCCTGAATTCAGGGTGACAATGTCATTGCCGAGCCCGAAGGTGACGTTGCCGTTGATCACGCCCGTACCGTTGGCGGGAAAGGTGAGGCTGTTGTTGCCGGCCAGGTCAGTGAGCGGGCCACTGCTGGCGCTGTCACACACAAAGTTGTCGTTGCCGGCGGTGGGGGTGAGGGTGCAAGCCGCGTGGAGGGTGGGCGACCAGCCCATGCATAACCAGATGGACACGGCACAGGCGCTGAAGCGGTACTTGGGCAGTTGGCTGGACATGTTCATGCTGGTCTCCGCTTGGGGATCGGCGACTGAGTGGCCAGTTGTCAAAAATGGCAAGGCATCAGCCGCCTTCGGTAGCGCGGGTTGCGAGACAGCATCGGGAAAGCAATGACCCGTAATCGAGATTCTTCGGCAACGACGGCCACTATCATGGGTGTTTCCATCCATGCCGGTGGTATGGATGGAAGCAAATTAGCAGCAGTATTGCGGGGTATCTACTGTCAAAAGTAACAGGTTAACCGATTAAGCTATTCGAGGGTCGGGCGTGATGGCGGTCGATCAGAGGTGGACTTCGACCGCAAGGGGCAAATGATCCGACAGGTGAGTCCAGGGCTTGTTGCCGAGGATTTTCGGGTCGTGGCTGCTGGCATTGCGCAGGTAAATGCGGTCCAGGCGCAGCAGCGGGAAGCGCGCCGGATACGTCTTGGCGGGACGGCCGTGGTGGCGTTCGAAGGCTTCATGCAGGTAATCGCGGCGGGCGAGGGTGGCGTTGCCCTGTAACTGCCAGTCGTTGAAGTCACCGGCGATGATCACCGGTGCGTGGTCGGGCAGGGATTCGAGCAACTGGCAGAGCAGCTGCAATTGCAGTTGGCGATGGCTTTCCAGCAGGCTCAGGTGGACGCAGATCGCATGGACCTCGGCGTGGCCCGGGACGTCGAGGATGCAGTGCAACAGCCCACGGCGCTCGGGCCCGGTGATGGACACGTCCAGGTTGCGGTACTCACGGATCGGGTATTTGGACAGCAGGGCGTTGCCATGGTGGCCGTCGGGGTAGACGGCGTTGCGGCCATAGGCAAAATCGCTCCACATGCTGTCGGCGAGGAATTCATATTGGGACGTGGTGGGCCACTCGATGTATCGCGAAGAGTGACTGTCGTGTTCGCCCACCACCTCCTGCAGAAACACCAGATCGGCCGAGGTACTGCGTACCGCCTCGCGCAATTCAGGCAGGATGAAACGCCGGTTGAACGCGGTGAATCCCTTGTGGGTGTTGACGGTCAGCACGCGCAATCGATGGATGGCCGACGCTGCGTTCGACGGTACGGGCGGGACCGTCTGCGACTTGGAAGAACTGGTCACCTTTCACTCCTCTGAATCAGGGCATGCCTATGCATGCGACTGATGGCAGGTCGGGCAGTTCAGTTGCAGGGGCGGGCTCGATCGCGAAAAAACCGGGAGCACCGCTCCGGTCCTGCTCCGTGGGCCCGCCGCCATCGGCCATCCATGGCCGGGGGCGAACACCGCTACGGCAACCGAGGCGGCCTGGTCGCGGGTGTATGCATTCCCTGTAGGAGCGAGCTTGCTCGCGATGGACGTCAACGATGACGCTGGCTACCGGATGCCCACACCGGCCTGCACTGATTCTGTGGCGTCAGACAAAGACAATTTCATAAGGCAGGCGCATCCGCTCCAGCAGCACCCGCGGCAGCAGGGGGGCGATGCCGATGGCGGGTTCGCCGTCGAGTTGGCTGGCATAGGCGTGGGTGGCGTGGCTTTTGCGGGCAACGGTCCAGGTGTCCAGGCGGATCTTGCGGGCGCGGTGCCAGGGAATCAGGCCATGCTCGCGGGCGGCCCAGTGCCAGGCCCACACGGGCACTTCGTTGAAGTCGGCGCCGGCAATGGTCGCGGCGTTGGCGCTGGCGCGGCCGACGGCGTCGTGGTCGCTGTTGCCGTCTTCGGACCAGGTGCTGAACACCACATCCCCGGGTCGCAGATAGCGTGTGATGAACCGCGTCAGTTCCACTTCATGTTCGGCCAGCGCGTTGTCGGTAAAACCGCCGCGGATCCATTTCAGGCTGTGCATCGGCAAGCCGAGCCGGCGCAGGGCCTCGACGCTCTCCTGGGCGCGAAACACGCTCAGGCGTTTTTCCGACCACTGCTGGGAGCCCGGATGGCTGGCGCTGCCGTCGGTGATGGAGATCAATTGCAAGGGGTGGCCCAGGGCGCTGAGCAGCTGCAGCAGGCCGCCGCAGGCCACCACTTCATCACCCGGGTGCGGGGCGATCACCACCGCGCGGGCCCCGGGAGGGATCAGCGATTGGGTATTGATGACCGGGACATTGTCCAGTTGCGGGGCACTGTTCCAGATTTGTGCCGCCACACTGTGTTCACGGATAGAGACCGGTTTCATGGCTACGTCCTTGTTCTTGTGGAAGAGCGATACGCGGCGTTCCGAACCTTGGAATCGCCGCGTCCAAGAGTATTGCTCAAGTAGCGCATTTCGTCGCGCCGATGTGCCCAGTGGCAGGTGTTTTCATCGCCCCCCGGCCAGGTCCTGCAAAAAATCGCCAAAGCCGCCGCGAACCCGGCTGTCCAGGCGAGCGCTGGTGATCACTTGCGGTCGATGGCTCCAGGCAATCCTCGCGCCGCAGCGCTCCAGACGCCGTACCAGATGCACGTCTTCATGGCAGGGCATGGCTTCGAAGCCGCCGGCACGCTGGTAGGCGTCGGCACTGATCCCCAGATTGGCGCCGTGGACATGCCGGTGCCCGTCGCGAGCCTGGTAATGCTGGTGGTAGCGAATCTGCATCGATTCATCAATCGACTCGTGCCAGGTATCCACCGTGACGGTGCCGCACACCGCATCGACATCCAGGTCCAGCTGCGCCACCAGCCAGTCATGGGCGACCCGGCTGTCGGCGTCGGAACAGGAAATCCAGCGCGCCCCGCGATCGAGGAGCAACCGCGCACCGACGGCACGGGCCTGGCCGACATTGCGCGCCTCGATGGCCAGGCTGTGCACCGGGTATCGGCTGACGATCTGCGAGGAGCGGTCGGTGCAACTGTCGAGCACCACCAGCACCACCACGGTTTCACCGTTGAGCCGCTCGTGGCTCGCCGCCACCAGCGCCGCTTGCAGGCAGTCTTCGAGCAAATCCTCTTCATTGTGTGCAGGAATCAGGATGCCGATCATCGCAGCCCCTCCAGCTTCGCCACCGAGCGGGGCTCGCGGCTGAAGAGTTCCAGCAAAAAATCGGCTTCCTGATGCAGCACCACACGCGGCAGCGGCAAATGTTCGTGGATCAGGTCGTGCACCTGGCGGGCGTTGAGTGGACAGCCTTCGATGGCCGGGCGCCAGTGGCAGGCGAGCAATTGCCCGTCGGCGGTCAAGGCCTGTGAAGCGTGCTCGATCAAACCTGTGAGGTCTTCGGCATCCAGGTAGTAGCCCAGTTCGCTGAGCACGATCAGGTCGAATTGCCCGCTCGGCCACTCCTGCGGCAGACGACACTGGCGCACCTCGGCGTGCTCGAACAGGCTCAAGCGCGTACGCGCCAGGGTCACGGCAGCGGCCGCAGTGTCGCAGCACAGCAGCCGATCGCAGCGTTTGGCCAGTTCGGCGCTCAGTTCGCCGTTGGCGCAGCCCGGTTCGAAAATCGCTCGGTAGTGCCGGCGGGGCAGCGCCGCCAGGGTGATCGCACGCTTGCGTTGTTCGTACCAGCGCTCACGGAACGCCCAGGGATCGTCGTTGCCGGCAAACAGCCCATCGAAATAACGATCGTCGACGCTCATAGAAACACCACTTCGAAGGGCTGCAGCAAACGCTCCAGCACATAGGGCGCCAACACCGGCGGCAAACCGATGTGCGGGTCGCCTTCCAGCTGGCTGGCAAAGGCATGGATCGCATGGCGCTTGCGGGCGACCAGGTGCGGTGCCAGGAGGATTTTTCTCGCCCGGTGCCAGGGCACCAGACAGTCCTCTGGCGTCGCCCAGTGCCAGGTCCACACCGGCAGTTCATGCACGGTGGCGCCAACCCGCTGCGCCGCCATGGCACTGGCGCGCCCCACGGCTTCGTGATCGCAATGGCCGTCTTCACGCCAGGTGGTGAACACCACGTCATCGGCGCGCAGATGGCGTTCGATGAAGGCACTCAATTCGCTTTCCCGCGCCGCCACCTGACTGTCGGCGAACCCGCCGCGCAGCCATTTCAGACTGTGCAGCGGCAGGCCCAGACGGCGCAGGGCCTCGGCTGATTCCTGGGGGCGGATCACACTCAGGCGCTCCACCGGCCAGCGTTCGGACCCCGGATGGCTGGCGCTGCCATCGGTCACGGAGATCAGTTGCAGCGGGCGACCCGCCTCGGCGAGCAATTGCAGTAACCCGCCACAACCCAGCACTTCATCGTCCGGATGGGGGGCGATGATCACGGCGCGAGCACCTTCAGGCACCAGCGACAGGATGTCGATCGCAGGGACCTGCGCAAGGTGCGCGGAGGTCTGCCACACATGCAGGGGCGTGCCCTGACCGACGATTGGATTGGTTTTCATAACGTCCATGTGCCTGTGTGAATTTTTTGGCCCAGCGCCGCAAGATCGCGCTCGCCATGGCTTTGACGCAGGAACACCGGCAGGTCGGCGATCAGCCGGGCGAACTGCCGATCCTGACAATAAGGGCCGGCACCCAGGGCACGGCCGACGTGGCGGATGACCTGTTCGGCGGCTTCTTCCACCACCGCACGCGCACGTCGGGCGAGCAGTTCGGCGTCGTCCAGCGGCGCCGCGTCGATGGCCCGGGCACTGGCGCGCAACACCTCGGCCGCGCCATGCAGCGCGCTGTCGACGGCGCCCAGGTGCGCCAGGGCATGGGGCTCGTCACGCTGCGCGCAATGCCGGCGCAAGCGTTCGCCGATGCTTTGTGCGGCACCGTACCAGCAGGCGGCAATACCGATGCCACCTTGCCAGAAGCCGGGCCGTTGCAGGTAATCGCCGGGGTTGCCAACGGCTTGGGCGTGGGCGTTTTCGAACAGCACCTGAACACTGGCCGTGGCCTGCATGCCCACGGCTTCCCATCCCTCAAAGGTAATGGTCACGCCGGGCTGATCCAGCGCGACCGCCACCAATTGCTGACGGCCCTGTTCATCCCAGGCGGTAATCAGCCCATGGCTCAACACCGCCGCGCCCGAGCACCAGGCTTTGCGCCCGTTCAGCGTCACTCGCTGACCCTGTGTGCTGACCAATGCCCGTGCTTGCGGCGGTTCGGCGGCCCACATGCCCCAGGTGCCCGAGGGCGCCGACAAACCCAGTTGCCGGAAAATCGCCAGCGCATCGGTATGGCCTTCGTACAGCTTGCACAACCCCAAATCATGGCCGCCGACCTCGGCCAGGCGCTGGAACCGTTCCAGGGTCCGACCGCTGCCGGGCAGGGGTAGCTGATCGAGGCCGGCTTCCACCATCGCCCGCAGGCAACGGCCTAGCGCTTGGGTGTCGACGTAGTCGGTCGGTTGTCGCTGAAAAAAGCCCTGAAGGTCCATTTCACTCCTCTTCCTCATGCTGCAATTCGAACAGCAGCAGCGAACGGCCGGTGACCGAATATTCATGGCCGAATTCGAAGCGCTCCTGGCCGCGGATCGACGGTTGATTGGTGTCGATCATGCAGGTCCAGAAGCCGCCGTCGGGCACTTGCGGCAGCAGGAAGTTGACGATGTCGTGGTGGGCGTTGACCACCAGCAACAGGGTGGCGTCGCCGCCCTTGCGGCGGATACCGGTTTCCTGGGCGCGGCCGTCGAGCAGCATGCCCATGCAGCGGTTGTGCGCATCGTGCCAGTGCTCGGTGGTCATCTCGTTGCCGTCTGCGGCCAGCCAGGTGACGTCCTTGACCCCGATGTCCTCGTTGTAATTGCCCACCAGGAAGCGCCCACGGCGCAGGATCGGGTAGGCCAGGCGCAGTTTGATCAGGCGTTTGACGAACTTGAGAAGCGCCTTGCCGTCTTCGCTCAAGTCCCAATTGACCCAACCGATCTCGCTGTCCTGGCAGTAGGCATTGTTGTTGCCGTCCTGCGTGCGGGCGAATTCGTCGCCAGCCACCAGCATCGGCGTGCCCTGGGACAGCAGCAGCGTGGCGAAAAAATTGCGCATCTGCCGATGGCGCAGTGCGTTGATCTCGGGATCGTCGGTGGGGCCTTCGACGCCGTGGTTCCAGGACAGGTTGTTATTGCTGCCGTCCTGGTTGTTCTCGTCGTTGGCTTCGTTGTGCTTGTCGTTGTAGGACACCAGGTCGTTGAGGGTGAAACCGTCGTGGGCGGTGACGAAGTTCACCGACGAATACGGCCGCCGGCCCCGTTGATTGAACATCTCGCCTGAGGCAGTCAAGCGGCTGGCGAAGTCCGCCAGTTGACCGTCATCGCCTTTCCAGAACGCGCGCACCGTGTCGCGGTACTTGTCGTTCCACTCCATCCAGCCCGGTGGGAACCTGCCGACCTGATAGCCGCCGGGGCCGCAGTCCCAGGGTTCGGCGATCATCTTGACCTGACGCAATACCGGGTCCTGGCGACAGGCCACGAGGAAGCTGTGGCGCTCGTCGAAGCCGTCGTGGTAACGCCCCAGAATGGTCGCCAGGTCGAAGCGAAAGCCGTCGACGTGCATCTCCGAGGCCCAGTAGCGCAGGGAGTCGGTGACCATTTGCAGCACGCAGGGGTGACTCAGGTCGAGGGTGTTGCCGGTGCCGGAATCGTTGATGTAGAAGCGCTTGTCGTCGGGCATCAAGCGGTAGTACGAAGCGTTGTCGATGCCGCGCATGGACAGGGTCGGGCCTTGCTCGTTGCCCTCGGCGGTGTGGTTGTAGACCACATCGAGGATCACTTCCAGATTGGCTTCGTGAAAGTGCGCGACCATCTCCTTGAACTCGGCGATCTTGCCGCTGGCCAGGTAGCGCGGGTCGGGGGCAAAGAAGGCGATGCTGTTGTAGCCCCAGTAATTGGTCATGCCTTTGTGCAGCAGGTGCTGGTCGTTGACGAAGGCATGGATCGGCAGCAGCTCCACGGTGGACACGCCCAGCTTGCGGATGTGTTCGAGCACATCGTCGACCATCAACCCGGCGAAGGTGCCACGCACGTTCTCGGGGACGGAGGGGTGACGCATGCTGATGCCGCGCACGTGGGTTTCATAAATGATGGTCTTGTCCCACGGCACGCTGACGCGATGGTCGTGGCCCCAGGTGTGTGCCGGGTCGATCACCTTGCACTTGGGCACGAAGGGCGCGCTGTCGCGCTCATCGAAGCTGAGGTCGGCGTCAGGATGCCCGATGGTGTAGCCGAACAAAGCCTCAGACCACTTCAACTTGCCCACCAGTTGCTTGGCGTAAGGATCGATCAGCAGCTTGTTGTGGTTGAAACGGTGGCCGTTGGCCGGGTCATAGGGGCCGTACACCCGGTAGCCATAGATCATCCCCGGATGGGCATCGGGCAAGTAGCCGTGGTAGATCTCGTCGGTGTATTCGGGCAGTTCGATGCGTTCGAGTTCGACCTCCCCGGCATCGTCGAAGATGCACAGTTCAACGCGGGTGGCATTGGCGGAAAACAGCGCAAAATTGACCCCCAGACCATCCCAGGTCGCGCCCAGCGGAAAGGGCAGACCCTCACGAATGCGGGAAGGCTCTTGGGGGGCTGGCGTGTCTTTCTTTGGACGGGTCATAAGTGCTCCTGCAAATGGGGTGGGGCGACCACATGCTCCTTTTTTTCGGGATGAGCAAAGCCCTGTGGCGAGCAAGCTCGCCACGCAAAATTGATCGGGTCATTGCGCTGAAGCGTCAGACCGCCGGCGGTTTTCGTGCGGCCCGGGGTTTTTTCTCGACGGCTTTTTCGCCCGGCGGGATCACCGTCGAAGCGGCGGCCGGCTTGGCTTTGGCTACTTTGGTCTTGGGCTCGCCCGCCTTGCCGTTCAGGGTCTTGCCGGTGGCCGGTTTGCTGGCCGCGGTTTTGCTGCCCGTAGCCTTGGGTGATTTCTTCGGCGCCAGCGCTTCGGCTTCAGCGAGTTTGCGCGCCATCGCCCAATGCCGTTCCTCCTGGCCTTCGGGTTTGCCTTCCGATTCCCAGATCTGATAGGCAAACTCGCGGATGCGTTTATCGTCGGTACTCATCGCAATGCTCCTGGACAACTCATGTGTCGACAGTTTGGATAAAGAGATTGACCGGGAAGTCCCCCAGCGCGGCGCTGATCGGCAGCTCCTTGTGTTTTGTGACTACTGCGTTGGAAAAAAGTCCCTTGAGATTTTCCTCGGCATTCGTGAACGGCAGATGAACCCGGGTATCGCCCCACTGCGACGCACCTACCCGAGGTTCGGCACTGTTTTCCAGCAGCGACGCACAGCGAATCGGCACGATCACGATGACCCGTTCCCCCTCATGCTCGCGAACAAAACCCAAGACCCGATGCGCCTGACTGCCGAGCACTTGCAGGGGTTGGTAGCTCCCTCGGCGAAACAGCTGCGGATGCTCGGCGCGCAGGTTCAGCGTCCTGGCGATCAAGGCCTGTTTGATGCGCCCGTCGCGCCAGTTGGCCAACAGCTCCGGCAGGGCCGCCGGTTGCTGCAAGGCCCGCTGACGGCCGGGGTAATCCACGGGCCGGCGATTGTCCGGGTCGACCAGGGAAAAGTCCCAGAAGTCGTCGCCCTGATACAGATCCGGTATCCCCGGCACGGTCATGCGCAGCAAGGTTTGCGCCAACCCATTGAGTGCGCCGGGGGCGGCGATGGCCTGGGCGGCCTTGCCCAGGGCCGAGCGCAGCAACTCGCCTTCGGGCTCCAGTAACAGCTGCCGGGTGAAGGCTTCGCACGCCTGTTCGTAAGCATCGTTGGGCGCGCTCCAGCTGCTTTGCAGCTTGGCTTCGCGCAGGGCTTTGCGCTGCCACTGCCAGATGCGGTCGAAGTAGGCCTTGAAGGCTGTCGGGTCATCACTGCGCAAGTCCAGAGGCCAACTGCCAAGCAGCGCCTGGTACAGGATCAACTCGTCGCCGGCCGACGGCGCCGGGTCATCATTGCGCAGCGGCCGGGCGAGGGCGCGCCACAGGCCGATCTGCTCGACATACCACTGGCTGCGCTCGCTCAACACCGCCAGGCGTGCACGAGTGTCTTCGCCGCGCTTGTGATCATGGGTCGCGGTGGCCAGCAGGTTGTCAGGGAATTCGGCCAGGCGTTGAGCGCAGGCGGCATGAAAGTCGGCCACTGGCGCACTGAACTGCTCGGTGCTGAACCCTACGTCATTGCGCGACAGCAATACGGCCGAGCGATAGAACGCGGTGTCCTCCACGGCTTTGGCCGCCGCGGGCGACGTCAGTTGCTGAAAGCGCACGCAGGCATGCTTGAGCCGTTTGCGCGCCCGTCCCGCCGGGCGCTTGCGCCAGGGGTCGCCCCCGAGCCAGCCTGCCAGGCAATCGAGCACCGGCCAATCGGCTTCGCTCAGCGCCTGTCGGGCGCCGTCCATGGCCTGCTGGAAGAACACGTCATCACGGGCGCTGCGCCCCAGCGGGCTGATGTAGGTGCGGTACACCGGGAAGTGCACGATCAACGCCTGCAACGCCCGACGGATCGCGCCGAGGGTCAGGTCGCGGGTCATCAGGTCGTCCCGGGCTACCTGCAGCAGAGCCTGGGCGACGCTTTCGAAATCCCCCGCCAGGGAGCCGTTGAGGATCTGCTGACGGGCCAGTTGCGCTTCCTGGCGGAAGTCGGCCGGGCGTTCGCTGTGCCGTTGCCAGAGCTCACCGAGGGTTTTTTCACCCTGTGGATCGTGCTGCAGCAACGACAACTGATTCATGAATTCATAGCCGGTGGTACCGTCCACCGACCAGTCGCGGTGCAGGGTTTCGCCTTCGCCGAGAATTTTCTCGACGTAGATCGGCAGGTGCCGCCCCGGTGCCAGGCTGTCGACCCGCCGGCGCAGTTTGCGGCAGTAACCCCTCGGGTCGGCGAGGCCATCGACGTGATCGATGCGCAGGCCGTCGATCAGGCCCTGTGCCACCAGCTCGAAGAGCTTGGCGTGGGTGGCTTCGAACACCGCCGGACGCTCGACCCGCAGCCCGCCGAGTTCGTTGACATCGAAAAAACGCCGCCAGTTGATGTCGTCCGCCGCTGTGCGCCAACTGGCCAGGCGATAGCTCTGGCGGTCCAGCAGCTCGTGCAGTTTGTGGAAGCCTTCGGGCGTGAGCGAGTCGTAGCTTTTCAGGTTGCGTTCGATGGCCTGGGCAATGGCCGGGTCGCGTGCCAATTGGCGCAACTCATCTTTCAGAGGCAGGGCCAGGCCACGGGCGTCGGTCTGATAGCTCAGGGCATCGAAGCGTTGGGCCAGGGCGTTGAGCGGCTCGGCGTCGCCTTTGAGCAACGGCGCGTAGTGGCTGGGGCAAATCGGGAAGTGATGATCGTAGTGTTCGACATGAAAGGCGCCACGCCCGGCATCGAAGCACAGGGGCAGGGTGCCGTCCTGCAGGGCGATCCCGTAGTCGCTGCCGAGGAAGGGCAATAACAATTGGCCTTCCATCAACGGGTCGGCGGAATGCCACTGGATGTCGAAGAACTCGCCGTAAGGGCTCAACCGGCCCCATTCGAGCAAGTCCAGCCACCAGGGATTGTCATTGCCACCGACGGCCATGTGGTTGGAGACGATGTCGAGGATCAGCCCCATATGCTGCTCGCGCAAGGCAGCGACCAGTCGGCGCAGCGCGGCTTCACCGCCCAGTTCCGGGTTGACTGTCGTCGGGTCCACTACGTCATAGCCGTGCATGGAACCGGCGCGGGCGCTCAACAGCGGTGAAGCATAAATGTGGCTGATGCCGAGCCGGGCGAAGAACGGCACCAGGGGCACCGCGTCGTCCAGGGTAAAGCCTTTATGAAATTGCAGGCGCAGGGTGGCCCGCAGCGGCAGTGTCTGGGTCATTTGCGAACTCATGAATCACGCTCGGCCGCCTGGAGCCGCGCGCAGGCGAGCAGTTCCAGACGCCGTGCGGCATCCGGGTTGTCCAGCAGGCTTTCGCTGTAGCCGGGCAAGCGTCGCGACCAGTTGGGATGGGTGTCGATGGTGCCGGGCAGGTTGGCTTGCTGCTCGATACCCAAGGCATCTTCCAGTGGCAGCAAGACCAGCGGCGCGCGGGTATGGCCCAGGAAACGCACGCTGGCGTCGAGCACCTGGTCGGTTTCGTGGGACTCTTCGCGGAAGTTCTGCGGGTCCTGGCCCAGGGCTCGGCGCAGGCCTTCGCGCTCGCGTTCGCGATGGTGGCGCCAGTCGATTTCGGTGGTGGCATCGATCAGGCCCAGGCGCGCGTTCCAGTCGATGTCGCGGCCATGCCACCAGCCGTTGAGGGTCGGCAGGTCGTGGGTACTGGTGGTGGCCAGGGCGTTGTCCGGCCAGTCGAGGATCGGCTTGAAGTGGGTGTTGTCCTGCTCGAACAGCAGCACCCGCATGCCGAGCATCGATCGGGCGATCAGTTTTTCCCGCAGGCCCTCCGGCACGGTACCCAGGTCTTCACCGAGGACGATGGCCTTGTGGCGATGGGACTCGAGGGTCAGCAGGCGCAGCAGGTCGTCAACCGGGTAATAAAGGTAAGCGCCATCGGCGGGCGACGCGCCATTGGGAATTACCCATAACCGTTGCAGGCCCATGACGTGGTCGATGCGCAGACCGCCGGCGTGGGCGAAGTTGGCGCGCAGCATTTCAATGAAGGCACGAAAGCCGTTGCGCACCAGGCCTTCGGGGGAAAACGCGGAGATGCCCCAGCCCTGGCCGCTGCGGTTGAGAATGTCCGGCGGCGCGCCGACAGTGAGTGAGGCGAGCAATTCATCCTGACGGCTCCAGGCCTGACTGCCGCCGCCATCGGCGCCTACCGCCAGATCGGCGATCAGGCCAATGCGCATGCCACTGCTGCGGGCAGCGGCTTGCGCGCGTTCCAGGCACCGGTAGATCAGCCACTGGCAGAAGGCAAAAAAGCCGATGCGCCCGGCGTTCTCTTCGGCAAATTCGGCCAGCGCGGCGCTACGCGGGTCGCGCCATTGATCAGGCCATTGCCGCCAATCGAGGTGTTCGCCCTGAGCGGCGCGGGCCTCTTGAATGGCTTCGAAGCGGCAATGGTTTTCCAAGGCCTCACCGCCGGCATGGCGAAAGCTGCTGAAATCGGCGTGCAGCGGGTGTTCGCCCTGGACAAAACCTTCGTACAGCGCCTGCAACAATCGATGCTTGGCTTCGGAGGCGGTCGGCCAGTCGATCAGCGGCCGGTCTTGCAGCGCTTTGAGTTCGGCGTCAAGACCGGTGGCATCAATGGCGTCGCGCATCGCCCGCTCGCCAAGGATCGCGCCGGGTGCGCAATACAGGCTGTTGAGAAACAGACGGCTGGAGGGTGAATAGGGGCTGTAGCGGTGGGTATCACTGGCGAACATCGCGTGCAGCGGGCTGATCGCCAGCGCTTCGGCACCCCGTTCACCGGCCATGCGTGCCAGGTCTTCCAGGGCCAGGGTATCGCCGAAGCCGCCATCGCCTTCACGACGCAGGGCGTAGAGTTGAGCGCTCAAGCCCCAGACCCGCGGAATCGGGCTGCCGACGGCATCACCCACGCTGTAGCAACGTTCGGGCGCGACCGCCAGGGTGAAGGACTGGCCATCGATGCTGACATGCTGATAACCCACGGGAACCAACCCCGGCAGGATGGCCTCGGCGTCCAGCTTGAGGCTCAGGCGCGAGCCGTCCTCGAGGTGAATCTCGCAGGGGGTCAGCGGCTCGAAATAATGCGCCAGGTTGAGACCGACGCCGACATCGGCGGTGATCAGCGGCGGCAGGTGGCGGGTCTGTTGCACCTGCTGCAATTGCAGCAGGCTGGCATCGATTTCCTGGGCGCTGCCGGCCGGGTGGCCAAGCCCGGTCAGGACATTGCGCAAGACCGAGGGGGCGACCTTTTGCGGCCGACCGTTGGCGTCGATCCAGTCGACGGCCAGGCCGGCGCGGCTGGCCAGTATTTCCAGTTGCGCATCGCTCATTGACGCTCTCCATCCGGGGGTAGCAAAGGGGCTGCGGCCTTGAGGGTGACTAGCGCGCAATACGGGGCAAGCGTGCCCTGTTCCAACAGGCCGACCGATTGTGCAGGGTGCGCGAACAACACATGGGCATCGGCATGTGGGGTGTGGACCACCGGGCGGGCGCCGAGGTTCAGGTCAATGCGCAGCAGGCTGCCATCGCCCAGCAACCAGCGCGCCGACACCGCGCCTTCGCCCAGCACGTCGGCACCCAGGCTTTGGGCACCGGGCAGGCGCGGGATGATCTGAGCATGGCGGATCTGCAACAGTTGCCGATACAGGATCGCCGACGCGCCGTCGCTGAGGGCCGGTCGGGAGGCCTGGAAGGTGTCGGGGGCATTGGGGTCAGGAATCTGCTCGCGTTTGTGCGGGTCGGCAAAGGCACTGAACGCGGCGAACTCGTTGCGCCGGCCCTCGCGCACCAATTTCGCCAGTTCACCGTGGTGGCTGGTGAAGAACAGGAACGGTTGCTCGGCGGCGCATTCGTCGCCCATGAACATCAACGGGATCATCGGTGACAGCAGCAACAGCGCGGTGGCCGCTTTCAACGCATCGGCATGGGCCAACTGATGCAGGCGTTCGCCGAAAGCGCGGTTACCGATCTGGTCGTGGTTCTGCAGAAAAAGAACGAAGGCGCTGGGGGGCAGGTGGCCGCTGGGTTCGCCCCGTTGTTGGCCGTGGCGATTGACATGGCCCTGGAACACGAAACCCTGGGCCAGGCAGCGGGCCAGTTGTTCGGTGGGGTTTTGTGCGTAGTCTTCGTAGTAGGCGTCGGTTTCGCCGGTCAACAACACGTGCAGGGCGTTGTGGCCGTCGTCGTTCCACTGCGCGTCGTAGCCCTGCTCGAGCAGGCTGGCCTGGTTGTGTTCGTTTTCCAGCATCAGCCAGACATGGCGCGGCGGATCGATGTGCTGGCGCAGCCGTTGGGCCAGTTCCTGAAGAAAGTCCGGGCTTTCGATGGCGTGCACCGCGTCCAGGCGCAAGCCGTCGAAACGGTACTCCAGCAACCACATCAGGGCGTTGTCGATGAAAAAGTCCCGAACCTCGCGGCGGCGGAAATCGATGGCCGCGCCCCAAGGCGTGTGTTTGTCTTCGTTGAAAAATCCCTTGGCGTAGCGATGCAGGTAATTGCCGTCCGGGCCGAAGTGGTTGTAGACCACGTCGAGAATCACGGCCAGGCCATGACCGTGGGCGGTGTCGATCAGGTGTTTGAGTTGCTCGGGGGTGCCATAGGAAGACTGTGGCGCGTAGGGCAGTACCCCGTCGTAGCCCCAATTGCGCTCGCCGGGGAACTGCGCCACGGGCATCAGTTCGATGGCGGTGATGCCCAGTTCCACCAGGCGCGCCAGGTGCTGCTCCACAGCTGCAAAGCCACCGAGCGCACCGACGTGCAATTCGTAGATCACCGCTTCGTTCCACGGCCGACCCAGCCAGGTGCTGTGGTGCCAGCGGTACGCGTGGGGGTCGACCACCACGCTGTAACCGTGCACGTCGCCGGCCTGGGCGCGGGAGGCCGGATCAGGCACCTCCAGCTCGCCATCGATGCTGTAGCGGTAACGCGTACCCGCCGGGCAACGGGTGTTGATCACGAACCAGCCGTCTGCCTGGGGCAACAACGGCAAGGACTGTCCATTTTCCAGTTCGACACTGACGTAGAACGCATCTGGCGCCCACAACGCGAACTGCGTGTGTTGCGGGTCCAGCATGATTGCGCCGTGGGGCCAGGTCTCGAGGGTCCGTAACGGCATCTTCAATGAATCCTCCTACTGTTTGTGCGATTTCCCCAGTGCTTTAGCCACCAGTTGTTCATAGAGTTCGGCATAGGGTTCGACCGCCTGGCACCAGTTGAACGGCTGGGTCATGGCGCGGCAGCGCATGGCGTTGAGCAGCGCCGGGAAGGCGAACACCTTGAAGGCCCGGCTCAGGGCTTCCTGGTAACTCTCCACCGTGGATTCGTCGAACAGGAAACCGGTCACGCCGTTTTCGATGGTGTCGGCCAGGCCGCCGGTATTGCGCGCCACCGGCAATGAGCCGAAACGCTGGGCGTACATCTGACTCAGGCCGCAGGGTTCATAGCGCGACGGCATCAGCAGGAAGTCGCTGCCGGCGAACATGCGCCGGGCATCGGTTTCGTTGAAGCCGATGCGCACGCCGATTTGCCCGGGGAAGCGCAGGGCCAGTTCACGCATGGCCTGTTCTTCTTCCGGCTCGCCACGGCCGATGATCGCGATCTGCCCGCCGGATTTGACGATGTATTCGGAGACCGCTTCGGTCAGGTCCAGGCCTTTCTGATAGACCAGGCGCGAAACCACGGCGAACAGTGGGCCTTCGGAGTCTTCCAGGCCGAACAGCTTGCGCACGTGGTCGGCATTGACTGCCTTGCCCTCCCAGTCACCGATGGCGAAAGGGCGGAACAGGTGGGCGTCGGTGGCGGCGTCCCAGCTTTCATCGATGCCGTTGGGAATGCCGCTGAGCAGGCCTTGCTGGGTCTTGGCGGCGAGAAAACCGTCGAGGCCGCAGCCGAAGGCCGGGGTGGTGATTTCCTGGGCGTAGGTGGCGCTGACCGTGGTGATGTGGCTCGAATAAGCCATGCCGGCCTTGAGGAACGACATCTTGCCGTAGAACTCCATGCCTTCCTGTTGCAGGGCGTGGTGAGGGATGCCCAGTTCCGGGCAGGAGCCCAGGCTGGTCACGCCCTGGTACGCCAGGTTGTGGATGGTGAACAGGGTCGGGGTGCGCTGTCCGCGCCAGTGCATGTATGCCGGGGCCAGGCCTGCGGGCCAGTCATGGGCGTGCACCAGGTCCGGGCACCAGTGAATCTGCGCCAGGTTGGCGGCGATGTCGGCGGCGGCCAGGCCCAGGCGGGCGAAGCGAATATGGTTGTCCGGCCAGTCGCGGCCATTGTTGGCGCCGTAGGGCGAGCCTTCGCGCTCGTAGAGTTCCGGGCAGATAAGCACGTAGATCACCAGGCCGTCGGGCATGTCCATGCGTCCGATCTTGCAGGGTGGCAACGCGGCATGGCCACCCAGTTCGCCGATGATATGTATCGGATTTTCGCTGTGCAGCACTTGCGGGTAACCGGGGATCAGCACCCGCACGTCGTGCAGGTGGGTCATGGCCCGGGGCAGGGCGGCAGACACGTCGCCCAGGCCGCCGGTTTTCACCAGATCGGCGATTTCCGAGGTGACGAACAAGACTTTTTTCCGGTTTGGATTCTGGCTGGCCGCGGGGGCCAGCGTCTTGGTGCCGGGAACGCTGATCGACTGGGCAATGGGAGCATTCAAGACACTCGATTCGCCAACGTGCTGAAGCGCACGTTCTCCCTGAACATCTAAAGCCGCACTGATCATATGAATCTCCCGTCTCTTTGATCTAATTCTTGAATCTGGCAAGAAAAGTGTCTTTGGCCACGTCCTGTGGCCGGGCACAAAAGCGCCCCGCATCGGTGAGCAAACGCTGCCCATGCGCTCAAGCAAATGGGTAAAGGGGTCATTGCAAGGATTGCACCAGTCGCAACACACCTACCTTTCAGAGGACCGACCACTTGCAGCAAAAGTTTCGATTATTTTTCCTCTTTGTGACCGACCGGTTTCGCCTCGCGAAAGTGAGCCTAGACCAGAACTTAGAGCGGTACAGCGCGAATGGCAAAATTGTTCGACAATCGGTTTCACGGGGTACGGACGTGCCGGATTACGAGGCGATCGCACCGACGAAGGGCAGGTTTTTTTGCACAATGGGGTGAAATTGATGCAGTACTGTCACATTGGTGTGCGGGGGTGAACAGTTGATGCGCACCATTGCGGTGCATGGTTTTGGGGGTGTGTGGTTGTGAGGGCCTATTCGCGAGCAAGCCCGCTCCCACATGGGATGGTCGCCAGTCATGAAACCGTGGCAAATGAAGATCCAATGTGGGAGCGGGCTTGCTCGCGAAAAACGATAACGCGATATCAGTTCAGCAACCGGATTGGCGTCCCTGCAGCCCAAGCCTGAATGTCCTCGATCATCTGCGAGAAAAACAGTTGGTAGTTCTGCTGGCTGACGTATCCGACGTGGGGCGTGGCGAGCACATTTTCCAGCGTGCGCAACGGATGACCGGCCGGCAATGGCTCCACTTCGAACACATCCAGCGCGGCGCCTCCCAGGCGACGCTTCTGCAACGCCTTGATCAGCGCCGCTTCGTCGACAATCGGCCCGCGGGCGGTGTTGACCAGTAGCGCCGTGGGTTTCATCCAGCCCAATGCCTCGGCATCCACCAGGCCGCGGGAGCGGTCGCTGAGCACCAGGTGCACCGACAGAATATCGGCCTGTTCGAACAGTTCCTGTTTGCTGACGTAGGTCACGCCGGCTTGCTCGGCACGTTCGGCGGTGAGGTTTTCGCTCCAGGCGATCACCCGCATGCCGAACACCTGGCCGAACTGCGCGACGCGCTGGCCGATGCTGCCCAGGCCGAGGATCGCCAGGGTCTTGCCGTGCAGGTCGCCGCCCAGGCCCTGCTGCCACTGACCGGCGCGCAAGGCATTGGCTTCATTCACCAAGTTGCGGGTGGCGGCCATGATCAGCGCCCAGCTCAGTTCCGGGGCGGCGTGTTTATAGCTGTCGCTGCCGCACACCTGGATGCCCAGTGCCTTGGCGGCCTGCAGGTCGAGGGCAAAGTTGCGCATGCCGCCAGTCACCAGCAGCTTGAGTTTCGGCAGGCGCCCCAGCAGGTCTGCGTCGAAACGGGTGCGTTCGCGCATCACGCAGATCACCTCGAACTCAGCCAGGCGTTTTGCCAGCGCGTCGTTGTCGGCCGGGTAATCGTGGATGAAACTCACCTGACCGATCGGCTCGAGCACCGACCAGTCAACCACACCACGGGCCACGTCCTGCCAATCGTCAATCACTGCAATCTGCACCGCCATCTGCCTTACCTCTTCAACGCACGGGATTGGTTTTGTTCAGCCAGTCAAGCAACGCCTTGTGGAACTGCGCCGGTTCTTCCATCTGCGGCGCGTGGCCCATGCCGGGAAATTCCACCAGGGTCGATTGCGCAATGAGTTTTGCCACCTGTTTGCCCAGTACATCGTAATGACCGAGTTTGGCCTTGACCTCAGGCGAGGCGATATCACTGCCGATGGCCGTGGTATCGGAGGTACCGATCAGCAACAGGGTGGGCATCTTCAGGTTCTGGAATTCGTAGTACACCGGTTGGGTGAAGATCATGTCGTAGATCAACGCCGAATTCCACGCGACTTGCGTATGCCCCGGACCTTTGTTAAGGCCGGCGAGCATGTCGACCCAGCGATCGAACTCCGGCTTCCAGCGGCCGCCATAGTAGGTGTTGCGTTCGTAGGTGCGGATGCCGTCGGCGCTGAGCTTGAGTTCGCGTTGATACCATTGATCGACGGTGCGATAGGGCACGCCGAGCGCTTTCCAGTCTTCCAGGCCGATGGGGTTGACCAGCGCCAGTTGCTCGACCTGCTCGGGGTACTGCAAGGCATAGCGGGTGGCGAGCATGCCGCCGGTGGAATGGCCGAGGAGGGTGGCTTTCTGGATGCCCAGAGCCTTGAGCAGTTGCTGGGTGTTGCTCGCCAGTTGCTGGAAGCTGTACTGGTAATGATCGGGCTTGCTGGAGGTGCAGAAGCCAATCTGGTCCGGGGCGATCACCCGGTAGCCTGCGTCGCTCAAGGCTTTGATCGAGGTTTCCCAGGTCGCGCCGCAGAAATTCTTGCCGTGCATCAGCACCACGCTGCGGCCGTTGGCCTTGCCGTGGGCGGCGACGTCCATGTAGCCCATCTGCAGGGATTTGCCCTGGGACTCGAAGGCGAAGTGTTTGACGGTGTAGGGGTATTCAAAGCCTTGCAGCTCGGGGCCATATTCAGGGCCGTCGGCGTGGGCGATAGCCGGTAATGCGGCGGTCAGCAGCAGGCCAGGCAACCAGCGGGCGAGGGTAAAGGGCATGGGTGAACTCCGGTGAAAATCCGCCGATGCTGGATCGGCATGATTAGGGCGACATTAAACAGGCAATCGCCCCGGCGCTTGGTTCAACCCATCCAGCCCAGGGTGGCCAGGGCCACCACGCCATAACGGGCACCCTTGGCGAGGGTCACGATCAGCAGGAAGCGCCCCAGGGGTTCGCGCATCACCCCGGCGACCAGTGTCAGCGGGTCACCGATCACTGGCAGCCAACTGAGCAACAGCGACCAGTGGCCGTAACGCTGATAGTGGACTCGGGCTTTTTCCAGGTGTCGGGCGCTGACTGGAAACCAGCGACGGTGGCGGAAGCGTTCGAGGGCGCGGCCGAGCCACCAGTTGACCACTGAGCCGAGGACGTTGCCCAGGGTAGCCACGGCCAGCAGCAACCAGAGCCAGTACCTGTCGCTGAGCAGCAGGCCCACCAGTACGGCTTCCGATTGCAGAGGCAGCAGGGTCGCGGCGCCGAAGGCCGCGAGGAACAAACCGAGGCAGGCGCTGAAGATCAATGGGCGGGGTAGTCCGCTACGACCAGATCGGTGCCGTCCTTTTTCAGGCCGATCACTTGATAGGCATCGCTCATGCCGTCCATTTCCATGCCCGGCGAACCCATGGGCATGCCAGGGGCCGCCACGCCGAGCAGGTCATCGCGTTTGCTCAGGGCCAGCACCTGATCGGCCGGCACATGGCCTTCGACGAATTTGCCGTTGATCAGGCCGGTGTGGCACGACGCCAGGCGCGGCGGGACACCGTGCTGCTGCTTGAATTCGCTCATGTTGGCTTCGACGTGGTCTTCGACCTTGAAGCCGTTGGCCTGCAGATGGCTGATCCATTTCTTGCAGCAACCGCAATTGGCGTCGCGATGGACTTCGATGGGGATCAGTTCGGCGGCCTGGGCCAGGGAGGAGATGAACAGGGCGCTCAGGGCAGCCAGACGCAGAGAGGTTCGCATGGGGGAATGGTCTCGGGTGGCGGGCGAAAAAAACGCATTCTGACGGGTTTTGGCGGTGGTTAGGTATGGGAGTGTTTCAAAGTGATACAGAAATATTCACGAGTCCAGTGCGCTTTTGTGGCCGGTCATTTCATCTGAGGTGAGGGGATTTGTTTGTGGTGCGGGGATTTTTCTGGGGTGAGGGGATTTATCTGTGGTGAGGGGATTTATCCCCGATGGGTCGCGAAGCGACCCCCTTGGTTCTGCAGGCGTGTAATGTCAGGCATAACGAGCATTGCAGTTTTTGGGGCCGCTTCGCAGCCCAGCGGGGATAAATCCCCTCACCACGAGTTACCCAAGTACAGGGTCAGCGGTGGTAATACCCCGGCCCGCCCCGGTTGTCGTAATGGTGATCATGGTGCCAGCCGCCGTGGGGGAAAACGATGCAGCCGCTCAGAGAGAGCAGGGCCAGCAGGGGAATCAGCAGTGTGATTCGACGCAACATTTGAAAATCCTCATGGTTATCGCCGTGATAAAGCTAAAAATCCTCATCGGCTGTAACATGAGACCCCGTTCGCCGTGCCTCATTCCCGGAAAATGGTAGGGGCTTGGCATGCGATCGGATACAAAGCGGATACATTATTCAAGCTTCAGGCTTACATTCAGGAAATACCCAATGACCCAGTCGCAACGTTTGAAATATTCGATCCTGATCTCCCTGGTGGTGCTGGCGATCATGTTCGGCCTGTCCTATTTGCAGAACACTGGCGTCATCAGTGAGAAGTTGTTTCAGTACATCGCCATTGGCGTGGCGGTGGTGGTAGTGGTGGTCAATGGGGTGATGCGGCGCAAGGTGAAGCACTGAGCCCAGTCCATTTGGCTCTACACATTACCCTGTAGGAGCCGAGCTTGCTCGCGATGGTCGTCAACGATGACGCTGGCTATCTGAATGCCTGCGTCGCTTGGACGTTTATCGCGAGCAAGCTCGCTCCCACAGGGCCGTGGTCGATCAGTGATTGCGCAGCATAGCGGCGGCACGGGGGTCGAGGCTGTAGCTTTTATCGGCGTTGAGCACGATCACGCCTTCGCTGCACAAACGTTTCAACACTTCACGCACGCTCAGGAAGGACAGGGGGATGCCCAGTTCCAGCAACTGCGTGTGCAACCCGCGTACACCCATGCTGCGCTCGCCTTCGGCAGCGGTGAGCAGGACGTCAATGACTTTGAGACGAATCAGACTGGTTCGCAGGCCAAAGTTCTTGAGCAGCAGGCGAATGCGCTCGTTACCGTGGCGCTCGGTACGCGGCTCGAAAACACCGACTTCAACGGAAGTCCCCTTGGGTGAGTTGCTGCCGTCCGTTGGCAGTTGCGAGTTGTACATGGCAAAACTCCTTTACAGAGCCTGATCAGGAAAATGGGTGCTCTTTTATAACGAGACGTATGAGCGACCCAAATCATGAAGACATGAATGTAGAAATTTCGTCGTCATGGCGTGAAACACTGCGCAATGGTGTTCCAGGCCCCTGATTTTTTCAGCTTTTCGGGGCGCGTTGCGCGATGACGTCGATGACACCATCGTATTCGGCTCGGGCCCCGGCACCGTCACACCGCCGGATCCAATTGTCGTCCCATCTGGCAGATCAGGTGCGCGATGGAGTCGGCGTTGCGCAGGATGGTGGCGATGCGCACATCCGGGTCCACCCGGTTCCTGAAGGCGGATCGGGCCTCATCCATGGTCTTGCAGCCGGTAATTTTCAGGATTTGTCTGCCCACATGCTTGGCCCCTGAGACCTCGTCCAGATCGATCCACGCACTCAATTCATTGCTCCAGCGGGCGAACAGTTGTTCGCGCGGCGTCTCCATCGACAGGGCCTGGCGCTGGAAAGTCTCCTGGATGCGCTTCATCTCGGCGCCCAGGCTGGTGATTGGCGCGATCAGGTCGCTGAACGGCCGGCGGGCTTCCAGATAAGACATATCGATGGCACTGGAAAACAGGTGAGAGAATTCATGGATCAGCACGGCGGCCTGGGCGTGGCCGTCGATATCGAAAGGCTGGGTGAGGAAGGCCTCGTAGATGTCCAGATCGGGATTGAAGAAGGCGTCGGTAAAATGCACTTGCCTGCGCTCATCGTCATCGATCACGAATGCCGTGGTGTTATCGCCCGCGTGGCGCATCGAACCGACGACGAAACGCTCGGAGTTCAACAGCTCTTCGTTGGGGTCCACCAACGCCTTGCACAGCGGAACGATGGTTTTGGCGATTTTATCCAGCAGGCTGATGTCGACCTTGGGCACGTCGAAGAACGTCTTGAGGAAACCTTCAAGACGCGTTCCTTTTTCAAGGCGTCGCGCCTGGGCCAGATTGTGCAGGCAATTGAAGGCGTAGTAGCGCGCCATGTCGATGGCCTGGATGATCATGCGGGCCTTGTCCGGGTAATTGAAACGGATGCTCATCATGCCCTGGGCTTCGATGTTGAAAGACCGGCGGACGTCTCGGTCCGCCGCATACTCGTTGAGCATCTTCGACAGGGCCTTGCCGTGGTGCACCGTGTGCCGGTCCGGGTTGAGTATCCACTGGCCGCCGGGGGTTTTCGCAAGTGCCGGCCCGCTGCGTTCGGCATGACTGAGGAGCAGCGCGGCACCCGGTTTGGCGACGCCGTAGACTTTGCCGGCGACAGCGGCATAACGCTGCTTGCTGACGGTATCGGTGTAGGTGCCTTCAGCGGTGTCCCTGGTCAAGTCCTTCAAGGCCACGGTCGACGCCTCGAAGGGCTGTAACCGGGTGCGTAGGGCCGCGGTCGGTTTGGTGCGCGACCATTGGGGGGGCAGCAGCGGTGTTTTGACGGGTGGGGCTGCGGGTGTCGGGACGTCGTCGATCACTTCGTCCAGCGACAGGTCGCCCAGTGTCACCATCTGCGCGGCACCGTCGATGAAACGCTTGATGGCCCGGGACCAATGGTGATCCTGCAAGGCTTCGGCGGAGTCCTGGAAGTCTTCGTAGGCTTGCCACACAAACCGGATGTGACCGAGCTTGCCGGGTAACTGGCCGGAAATTCGCTTGATGGCGCTGCTGAACAATTGCCTGGCAGCGTCCCAGTCCGACTGCCCCGTGGCCTCGGACTGACTGCCAAGCAACTTGCTCAGCAGGCGGGTGTTGTCATTGAACCATTGCGTGAGCAGATGACCGTCCAGGGGCGTTGACGCAAGGGTGATTTCGCTCGACTCGCCGACGCTGGCCTTGAACAGATTCTGGAACGGCACCTGCTGGCTTTGCGGCAGGCGTCGCACGACCAAGTCCTCCAGGGGACCGGGTGTATTGATCGCCGCGACGAGGTCCGCTTCGCTGGCGAACTCGGTGAATAGCGAGCCCGGTGAATACGGCGCGTACAACAAGTGCGGGCCTGTTTTACTCGCGCCAGAACGGATCAGGTACAGACCTTCTGCTTGCACCGCTTTGGCGCCGGTGGTCTTGATCAGTTCCAAGGGGCAGACGATAGCGACGGCGCCGGCCACCACCGAGCGGGCCATGGCGTCCGGCATGTCCAGCACCTGAGCAATCAGGTCGAAGGCTCTGGAAGACAGATGACGTTGCAGTTTCAGGGCATGGGCGTGCTGCAGCAATTGCCAGGGGACTTGCCGAACGAAGCGCAGTTTGCGTTGGGCGGCATCGGCGCCGGACAGGGCTTGCGTGATGTGCTTTGCATAGTCGTGCTCGATGTTCAGCGACAGCAACAGTTGAGTGACGCCAGCTTGATCCAGGCCTTCAGGGAGTCTTTGCGGGGCGGTGGCGCTGACCCGAAAACCCGTGCCTTGGGCGATGTTGACATGGTTAAGGGCAAATCGGGTCAGGGTTTGTGCCGGTCCGGCCAGCGCCAGATTGGGTGTGATCTCTATCAAGTCGGGATCGACGGTGGTTTTCGGGAAGCGCGCACCAAGCAAGGTCTTGAGTGTTTGCCGCACGTACTCTTCCAGGGTCTGTATCCCGTGCAGGTAATCCTTGTCGTCGGTGACGTTGTGGCGATACTGCTCCAGCAGTTCGATGTGCAGTTTCTGTTCTTCGACCGGCGCCAGTCCCAGCCAGGCGGGCATCGACTGCTGCTGGCTGATGGCCTGGGCGATACGCGTGGCGCGGGCCAGGTGGGTGTCGATGCCGGCTTGAGCCAGCGCCTGGAGTGCCTGGGCCTGCTTGACCTTGTCGAGTTTGAGCGATCGCACCTGCTCGCAGCGCGCCAGAAAAAGATCGATGGCCGATTGCGCCAGGTGTTGTAGAACGTTGCCCTGGATCAGTCGCAGGGAGTTGAGCGAGTAGCGGCGATGGAACATGTGCTGGGTGGGGGTGAGGTTCTCCAGAAGCACCAGGCGCTTTTCAGGATTGAGCAGGCGCAGGTTCAGTTGTCGATGCACGTGGGCGACGTTGTGGAAGACTTCCAGCCCCGCGCCAGGGGTCCACAGGATCGCACGTCCGGAGTGTGCCGCGTCGAGTCCGCCACGCTCGGTCACCAGGACGCAGTTGGCCAGGCGCATCACATCTTTTTCGCCGGCACATTCGAGGACGAGCGAGAACGCATCCGGGTAAAAGCCTCGGATGGCGGGGCGGCTTTTGCGGTTGGCGTGGTCCGGATTGAAAACCGTGTCGACGATCAACCAATCGGCGTTGCGCAGCGATCCGCTCAGTTCCCGAAGGCTGGCATCACCACGCAAGGCAACGGAAATCGCCTGGGCCAGTCTTGGTTTCATCGGTTCCAGGTATTGTCTCTGCAGTGCCTGCGAGGCCAAGGGTTGCGCGCGCAATTGAGCGAGGATGGGCAGCTCCACGGCGTGAAAGGTTTTCACGAACCCCGCGGCCGTATCCCGCAATACCAGGGAGGGTTGTTCGCCTGAGGCCACTGGCCGGGTGCTCCAGCGGCCCTGTGCGTCGATGGTCAGTAGCTGCTCGCCGATCATGGCGCGTATGTCCAGGGCCTTGTCGAAATACGCCTGGATATTCACCGCGCCGTCGCTGTTTCGGAACACCTGGAAGGCAAATTCGAGGTTTTGCAGTTGTTTGCCAATGATCGCTTCCAGAAGCGCGGTGAATGCAGAGCCGTTGATCACCGCGCCAGACACTTGAGGTTGTTCGAAACCGATGAAACGGCTGCGTTCCTCCAGGCTCATCAGGTCATAGAGTTCATCGTCGTGGCCGGCCACCGTGGACTTCCTGCGCAGCGTGGCTTTGAGGTCTGCATAGTCCTGGAGCACTTGCAGGCCCTTGGCGGGGGTGTACAGAAAAGCGTTGGCCCTGTCCTGACTGATCATCAGCGAGCCCGCCAGCTCGACGAAGTTGGGCGGGTATTCCCACAGGCGTACGCTTTCGACCGTCAGCGCAGAGGCGGTGGCTTCGATCAAAGGGCGCAGGGCGCGGCTTTGTTCAAGTGTGATGATGTTGCCTTCGCGCTTGAGCAACAGATCGGCCCGGGCTTTTTCAAGCAGGCAGCTGGCAAAGAATGCCCTGCGTGGGGCGCCGTCGACGCTGGCCTGGTTCCAGAAGTCCTGCAGCCGGCTGGAGAGTTGGGCGATCAGGCCATCGGCGGCACGTTGGATCGCAGTTTCGCAGCGTAGCTGATCACCGGTCCGTGCCGGCCGTTGCGGATGAGTGAACTCAACCGTCTGCCCAACTGGCCAGCGCTGGTGACGGTAGTACCGCAGCAGCGCATCGCCCAGTGACATCGACTGGGTGAGGCGCCGTGATGTCGCATTCGAAGCTGCGGTATAGAAACAGACCTCGGTCCGGCGCTGATCCAGTCCCGGGAATTCAGCCTTGAGCAGGCTGCCGAGCAGGGCATCGAGCATCGCATCGAGTGTCGGCAGCTTGTGCAACTCGTCCAGCATCGCCTGATTGTTGCTGTGCTGGTTAAGTTCGATAACGGCGCGCTGGTCTTCGAAGACATCGCCGTCTATGGCCTGGAACGTGACCTTGATGTCGCTGGCCGCCGCCAGGGCCTGGCGCGCCGACAATGACAGGAAGGCCAGCAAGTCATGGTCTTCGTCCGCATTGTCCAACTGGGTCTTGAGGTGTGTGGACAGGGCACTGCGATTGGCGAACTTCCTGATACCGGCGTAGGGGGTGTAGAGAATCTCGCCCTTGTCACTGGGCGTTGCGCCAAGCACGAAGCAGCCGGCCAGGGGCTGGGACAGGCTGGCGATGCTGACCATGATGTGCTCGGCGAGCATGGGGGGTGTCTGTTTGTTGCGCTGGTCGTGGCTGGCCAGTTTCAAGTGGCTGAGCCATTCAAAATCCTTGCGGGTGAGTCCGTGGGTCTTGCCCAGTTCGGTCCACAGGCCGGGGGCGTTCAGGGCTTGGGGGAAAAACAGGGGAGCGTGGGGCGTAGCGGTCATGATCGGTCTCTTGGATGGCGCCAGTGGATAGGGCGTCGAGACTAAAAGCGGGCTCCTTGATGCAGGCGGTAGATAGATAACGCACGGTCGACCGGTGTTGGTGCGAACAGGCGCGATCGAAGGGTTGACAGGCCCCCTGCGGCGCGTGGTTAATCGGCGCTCTATGTACGCTGTTGCCCCCTCCAATAATTAGTCTGGAGCTTCAGATGTCTGCGCCACACGATTGTGCTGTTGTCTTGCAAAACCTGTCACTCAGCGAGCTGACGGCCTTGCTTGAGAAGATATTCCTGCGCCATGGCACCTCAACCGACGTTGCCCGGGTACTGGCGCAAAACTGCGCCGGCGCCGAGCGTGACGGCGCGCACAGCCATGGGGTGTTTCGGATTCCCGGCTATGTGTCGACGTTGCAGAGCGGTTGGGTCAATGGCAAGGCCGTGCCGGTGGTCGAGGACGTGGCGTCAGGGTTTGTCCGGGTGGATGCCGGCAACGGATTTGCGCAACCGGCCCTGGCGGCGGCCCGCGATCTGTTGGTGCAGAAGGCCCGCAGCGCCGGCATCGCAGTGCTGGCGATCCGCAACTCACATCATTTCGCCGCGCTGTGGCCGGATGTCGAGCCCTTCGCCTATGAAGGCCTGGTGGCCTTGAGCGTGGTCAACAGCATGACCTGTGTCGTGCCCCACGGCGCCGACCGGCCGTTGTTCGGCACCAACCCCATAGCCTTTGCCGCGCCCCGTGCCGACGGCGACCCGATCGTTTTCGACCTGGCCACCAGCGCCATTGCCCATGGCGACGTGCAGATTGCCGCGCGCAACGGTGAGCGGTTGCCGCCAGGCATGGGTGTGGACGGTCTTGGTCAGCCGACCCAGGACCCCAAAGCCATACTGGAAGGCGGTGCGCTGCTGCCATTCGGCGGGCACAAGGGTTCGGCGCTGTCGATGATGGTGGAATTGTTGGCCGCGGCGTTGACCGGGGGTAATTTCTCTTTCGAGTTCGACTGGAAGAACCATCCGGGTGCCAAAACACCGTGGACCGGGCAGTTGCTGATCGTTATCGACCCGAGCAAGGCTGCCGGACAAAGCTTTGCCGAGCGCAGCCAGGAACTGGTTCGGCAGATGCATGGGGTAGGGCTCAAGCGATTGCCGGGGGATCGTCGGCATCATCAGCGGGCCAAGTCGCAGGACCAGGGCATTGCGCTGGATGAACAGACATTGGCGAATCTGCGGGCGTTGGCGGGCGAGAATTAAACGCGGTCAACGTGGGAGCGGGCTTGCTAGCGAAGAGGGTGTCACATTCAACATCATCGTTGACTGGCATGACGTCTCCGCGAGCAAGCCCGCTCCCACAGGGGATTGCATTTACAGGCTCAGCGTTTAACGACGCCCGAGCAGCAATCCCACCACCAGGCCAAACCCGGCCGAGATGGCCACGGTCTGCCACGGATGACCGCCAATGTAGGTCTCGGTGGCTTCCACCGCCGGCAGTGTGCGGTCGCGCACGCTGGTCACTGAGTCCCGGGCCTGCTGCAGTTTCTGGGCGATTTGCCCACGCAGGGTCTCCGCTTCTTCACCCACGAGGGAGGCGCTGCTCTTGAGCAGTTTTTCCGACTCCTCGATCAAGGCTTGTAGTTCGCTGAAGGCCTGATCCTTGATTTGATCTTCGGCGGCTTGCATGGCGGTTTTGCGGGCCATTGAAGTACTCCTTGCAGGTAATGACAGTGAACAATGGAGTGTGCGGCGATTGAAAAAGTTGCAGCGATTTTTCGCTGCGGGCGGGGTCCGGGAAAAAATCCCGAGTCGGACGATTCTTCCCACAGTGTAAGATGTCGGCTATTTACGCAGCAGGAACATTCCCATGAGCTTCAATCTGGCCGACAAATCCCTTGCCGAGCGCGCAGCGCTTGAAGACGAAAAATCCCGACTGTTCGAACTCTGGCAAAACAACCTGGGCAAAGCCAAGGGCGAAGCCGCACGGTTGTTCGGCGAGCGGGCCAAACGCAAGGGCAAGTGGGCCGAGTGGGTCCGGGCCGAACTGGACGGCATGTCACCGCCCGAGTTCTCCAACATGGTGCGCAGTGAAGTCAATCGCCTGATGGCGGCCAACAAGTAATCACCCGGCGCCGCTATTGCAGGTGCTCGGGCTTGACCGGGTCCCCGGGCTTGAGGTCGAGCTGTGCCTTGACGTCTTCGAACATGGCATCGTACTGCTTGTGCTCGGAGCCCAGGCTGCTCACAGCCTTGGGAATGCCGTGCTTCTCCAGAATCTTGGTGATGTTGCTGGCGAAGTTGTAGGCCTTGTCCCTGGGCAGGAAAAACGCTTCGCTCATGTCCTTGCCTTCGATCGTGCCGTGCACCGTGAACTGCATGCCGGGGCCTTCACTGGGGTCCTGACTGACTTCATAGTCGATGCTCAGGTTGTAGCTGAAATCTTCCTTGTTCAGCGCGTATCGCTCGATGTGCAGGTGACCGGGTTTGAACGCAGCCATTGTGATTTCTCCCTTGAAAAACGCTCTTGAAGCAAGTCAGACCCCGGGCCTGCCCCTGATGTTCGATTCAACGATAGCTGATGTCGGGGGTTGCAGGGTTCATTGAGGCAAAACCGCCCAGGATTGCTTCACGGACCTTTGCCACCACTGGATCGAGCTGCGCGCTGGTGCGCCAGCCCAGCTCGATCGGATAGCGCGGCAACGCCAGCGGGCAGGGCAGCAGGGCCAGGCCACAGAGCGCGGCGATGCTGGCGGCCGCATGATCAGGAATGGTCGCTACGGCCTGACTGCCTTTGAGCAGGTGCGGCAATGCCGCAAAATGCGTGGTCGACGCGCAGACCCGCCGGCTCAAGCCCAGAGCCGCCAACCCTTCATCGGTGATGCCGATAAAGCCCCCGGACGACACCAGGATGTGCTCCCGGGCGACAAACTGGTCAAGGCTGATGCTGTGCTGCCCCTCGGCCAGACTCTGCGGGTCGACCAGGCACGCATAACCCCCTTCGCCCAATACCTGCCGGCTCAGCAGCCGCTCGGTAAAGCCGCCGGCGGTAATCGCCAGGTCGATGCTGCGTTCCATCAGGGCTTCACCGACGATCTGGCTGTGGGTCTGGCGGAAGATCAGGCGCAGTTGGGGAGCCGCCCGGGCCACTCGCTCGATCAACTGCCTGCCATAGGCAATCTCGAAATCATCCGACATGCCCAGGGTTACCGAGCGACCGGTGTAATCGCCGGTGTCGGGGTCGACCATGGCCAGGCTCTGCCGGCATTTGTTCAGCGCATCACTGATCACGGGTTTGAGCTGATTGGCCTTGAGCGTTGGCCCCAGGCCACGGCCGGTGCGCACGAACAACTGATCGCCATAGACCTGGCGCAGGCGGCGCAACGCTGCACTGACCGCCGACTGCGTCACACCCAGGCGCAGCGCGGCACGGCTGGCACTGGACTCTTCATGCAGGGCCTCGAAGACTTTGAGCAGGTTGAGATCGATGTCGGCGATATTCATGGCGTTGGTGTATTGGGCAGTAAGGGGTTTTGTTTGCTGACGGCTGGCGCCAGCGTGCGGGGTGCGTGCACGGCCATCAGTTCGATGATCCAGTCGATGAACACCCGAAGGTGCCTGCGCACATACCGGTTGGGCGGATAGGCGACGTAGAGCGGCATCGGGTCGATCCGCCAGTCGGTGAACAGCCGTATCAGTGCACCGCTGGCGGCGTGTGGTTTGGCCATGTACTCGGGCAACCACAGCGCCCCGAGTCCTCGCAGCCCTGCGGTCAGGTAGGCGTTTCCGTCATCGATCGCCAGTACGTAGCGCCCGCCGATCCGTACTGTCTCGCTGCCCTTGTTCATCGTATACGGCAGCCCGTTTGCCCAGCGGTAGTGGACGACGCGATGGCCCGGATCGAGCAGCTCATCGGGGTGCGCGGGCGTGCCTGCCTGGGTGAGATAGGACGGCGCCGCGTACACGCCCAGTTGCAGGTCACCGACGTGCCGCGCCACCAGCGAACCATCCTTGACGTCACCACCACGTACCACGCAATCGACGTTCTCACCGATCAGGTCGACGGTGCGGTCGCTCACGCCGAGTTCGAGCTGGATATCGGGATAGCGGGCGTAAAACGCGGGCAGCGCTGGAACCAGGATGATGTTGGCGAACGGGCTGGGCACGTCCACGCGCAAGAGGCCACGGGGCGCTGTGGAGACCCCGGGCAAGTTACTTTCGATGTCGTCGAGTTCCGCCAGCAGTCGTACCACGCGCTCGTAATAGGCCGCGCCATCGGTCGTGACATTCACTCTGCGCGTGGTGCGGTTGAGCAGTTTGATGCGCAGGTGCGCTTCCAGCTGTTGAACCAACTGAGTGACCGTGGTCCGGCTCATGTCCAGATTTTCTGCTGCCTTGGTAAAGCTGCCGGCCTCGACTACCCGGACAAACGCCCGCATTGCGTCAAACCTGTCCACATGATTGCTCCTGATAATTGTTTGGATTGTACAAATAGTGTTGTAGGTAATTGCTGGATTATCCAAACAAATCTTCGGGCTATGGTGCATCCATACCTCAACAACTGGAGCACCCACATGAGCGTACGTGAAGCCGTTTTCCCCGCCGGCCGGCATGAACTTTACAAAGAACACAGCTATTCAGCGGCCATCCGGTCGGGCGATCTGCTGTTCGTTTCGGGCCAGGTCGGCAGTCGCACCGATGGCTCACCCGAGCCGGATTTTGAGGCGCAGGTCCGTCTGGCCTTCGCCAATCTGCAGGCGACCCTGCAGGCGGGCGGGTGCGGGCTGGACGATATCGTCGACGTCACGACCTTTCATACCGATCCTGAACATCAGTTCGGGACAGTCCTGACGGTTAAAAGCGACATCTTCGCGCAAGCGCCTTATCCCAACTGGACGGCAATCGGTGTCAACTGGCTCGCCGGGTTCGACTTCGAGATCAAGGTCATTGCCCGCATTCCCGGCTGATATTCCTGGTGTTCATATCATTCAGCAGCGATAGGGGCTTTATTCATGATCGGCTGAGGTTCGAGAATGGGCAACACCTGATGTCAACGGAGTTCACCCCATGGCTAAATCGACCGTCGCCGCCCTGCAAATCGGCGCCTTGCCCGGCGGCAAGGCGCAGACCCTGGAACAGATCCTGTCCTATGAAAACGCAATCATCGAATCCGGCGCCGCGCTGGTGGTGATGCCCGAAGCATTGTTGGGTGGTTATCCCAAAGGCGAAGGTTTTGGCACGCAGCTGGGGTATCGGCTGCCGGAAGGGCGCGAGGCGTTTGCCCGTTATTTCGCCAATGCCATCGATGTGCCCGGCGCCGAAACCGAAGCGCTGGCCGGGCTGTCGGCGCGCACCGGGGCCAACCTGGTGATCGGCGTGATCGAGCGGGCGGGCAGCACCTTGCATTGCACCGCGCTGTATTTCGATCCCCAGGCGGGCCTGGTGGGCAAGCACCGCAAACTGATGCCCACCGGCACCGAGCGGCTGATCTGGGGCAAGGGCGACGGTTCGACCCTGCCGGTGATCGACAGCCCGGTCGGGCGCATCGGCGCGGTGATCTGCTGGGAAAACATGATGCCGCTGCTGCGCACGGCGATGTACGCCAAAGGCGTGGAGGTGTGGTGTGCGCCGACGGTGGACGAGCGCGAGATGTGGCAGGTCAGCATGCGCCACATCGCCCATGAGGGCCGCTGCTTCGTTGTCAGCGCCTGCCAGGTTCAGGATTCGCCCCAGTCGTTGGGCGTCGAGGTGGCCAACTGGCCGGCGGATCGGCCGTTGATTGCCGGTGGCAGCGTGATCGTCGGGCCCATGGGCGACGTCTTGGCCGGGCCGTTGCGCGGCGAGGCCGGACTGCTCACCGCCGAAATCGACACCGACGACCTGATCCGCGCCCGTTACGACTACGACGTGGTTGGCCACTACGCGCGCCCGGACATCTTCGAACTCACGGTGGACGAACGCGCCAAACCCGGCGTGAAATTCACCGCCTGACGTGTAGGAGCGAGCTTGCTCGCGATGAACGTCCAGACACCACGGGCGTTCAGACAGCCCGCGTTATCGTTGAGGACCCTCGCGAGCAAGCTCGCTCCTACAGATTACGGGGGTTTCACCTCAGCGGCTGCCCGTCACCGGCCCCGGAAAACTCAACTTGCCACTGTCGACGAAACGCCGGGTACCGAACAAGCCTCCGGCCAGTTTGCCGCGCAGTACGTAAGGCATGTTGTTCAGGGTCTGCATCTGGCTCAAGCCCCAGGTCTGGCGCAACACGGAAAACGCCGACACGCTGACCGGCACGCTCAATACCGTTTCCGAGTAGCGCGCCACCGAACCGGACGCATCGCTGACCCCCGAGGCGAACGGCTGGCCGTTGATATCGAGGTCCAGGGCCACGCCGTTGTAATTGATGTTGGTGCCATTGGGGTTCTGCACGCGGATCTTCACGGCGAACCGCACTTCCATGTCCTGGCTTTGCAGGGGCTGGATGCCGACCACATTGATATTGAGCGGGTCATTGTTGGGATAGACGGCGCAGGCGCTCAGGGCGAGCAACAGGGTGGTAAGGATCATTGCATGGAGATTGCGCATCGAGGTGCTCTCACAAAAAAGGGCTGAGCCGCCAACGACTCAGCCCTCGAGCGTGGTCTAGCGGTTCGACTGTGCGACACCGTATGGTGTGGCGGGTTCACCCTTGGCCGGGACTTCCGGGTTTTCCATGACCTGCAGAATCGAGGCTTCCGGATCGAAATCGTCTTCCTCCAGCTCAATGAACTCTTCTGGCAGGAAGATATTAAGAACGATAGCGCACAGCGCGCCGACAGTGATTGGCGATTCGAAAATGTTGTGCAGCGCCTTGGGCAGTTCGCGCAAGACTTCCGGCACCGCCGCGACCCCCAGGCCCATGCCGATGGAAATTGCCACGATCAGCATGTTGCGCCGGTGCAGGCCCGCTTCGGCGAGAATCTTTATCCCGGCCACGGCCACCGTGCCGAACATCACCAGTTCCGCACCACCGAGTACCGGCTTGGGCATCAACTGCAGCACCGCGCCGATCATCGGGAACAGCCCCAGCACCACCAGCAGCCCGGCGATGAAAAACGCCACGTAGCGGCTGGCCACGCCGGTCAACTGGATCACGCCATTGTTCTGGGCGAAGGTCACCATCGGCATGCTGTTGAATACCGCGGCCATGGCCGAATTGAGGCCGTCGGCCAGCAACCCGGACTTGATCCGGCGGATGTACAGCGGACCCTTGACCGGTTGCCGGGAAATCATCGAGTTGGCGGTCAGGTCGCCGGCGGCTTCCAGCGGCGACACCAGGAAAATCACCGCCACCGGCACAAACGCCACCCAGTCGAAGGAGAAGCCGTATTTGAACGGTACCGGCACGCTCACCAGCGGTACGGCGGGCAGGCTGGCGAAATCGACATGCCCCAGCCACCAGGCAACTCCGTAACCCAGGGTCAAACCGATGACGATGGCCCCCAGGCGCAGGAACGGCACGTCCACCCGGTTCAACACCACGATGGTGCCCAGTACCAGTGCCGCCAGGCCCAAATGGCTGGCCGCGCCAAGGTCGGTGGCACCGAAACCGCCGGCGATGTCGGTCATGGCCACCTTGATCAGCGACAGGCCCATGAGTGTGATGATGGTGCCGGTCACCACCGGGGTGATCAGCATCCGCAGCTTGCCGATGAACTGGCTCAAGACCACTTCGATGAACGCGGCGAAAAAGCACACGCCGAAAATGGTCGACAGGATCTCATCGGTGCCGCCGCCCCGGGCCTTGACCATGAACCCGGCGCTGAGGATCACACTGATGAACGAGAAACTGGTGCCTTGCAGGCACAGCAACCCGGAACCGATCGGCCCGAAGCGCCGCGCCTGCACGAAGGTACCCAGGCCTGAAACGAACAGCGCCATGCTGATCAGGTAGGGGATTTCACTTTGCAGGCCCAGGGCGCTGCCCATGATCAGGGTGGGGGTAATGATGCCGACGAAACTGGCGAGCACATGCTGCAGGGCGGCGAACACGGTGGCCGTCAGGTGGGGGCGGTCGTCGAGACCATAGATCAGGTCGTTGTGGCGCAGGTTTTTTTCAGGGGAAGTCATGGATACGTGCCGGGAGGCGGGGCCGGGTCAGAAAATGGAGGCGCAGGATGCCAGCAGCTGAAGGCGAGGGCAACAGAAGGGCTGGCGGCGACACCGCTGTTGTGGCGAGGGAGCTTGCTCCCGCTCGGCTGCGCAGCAGCCGCCAATTCATTGCACGCGGAGCATCAGGTAAACCGTGTCGTCTGGTTTTGGGGGCGCTGCGCACCCCGGCGGGAGCAAGCTCCCTGCCACGGGTCAGGAGAATGCCGCCAACAAATCCTCTTCGAATGCCTTCTGCGCATCCCCCGGCACCTGCGCCCGATGCCGGGCCAGGTGAAACGCCACGTCGAAGCTCATCCCTGCGCGGCGCACCACTCGCAGCAGGCCCTTGTCCTCCCAACTGCGGGCGAAGTGGTCGGGCAGGTAACCGACGTGCTTGCCGGACAGAATAAAGGCCAGCGTCCCCTCGACCTGCTCGGAACGCGCCGAACACAAATCCCCCTGGAAGGGCTCGTCGTTGCGCAGAAACCGATAAGGGTGATCGACCCGATCGCAGGCTTGCAGGGCCTGGTCATCCGCAGCGTCGTCGAACAGCGGATGGCCCGCCGCGCAGTACAGGTGCTGGGTTTCGCTGAACAATGGGCGATAGTCAAAGGCACTTTGTGCCAGGGAAAAATAGCCGATGGCCAGGTCCAGCCGCTGTTGCAGCAGCAAGCGCTCCATTTCCCCGGGCATGGCGCTCATCAGTTCGATGCGCACCGACTGGTCCCGCTCACGAAAGCGCCGGATCGCCTCGGCCACCCGTTGCAGCACCGATTGGTCCAACGCTTCGGACAACCCCAGGCGCACCTCGCCGATCAAACGCCCGGCCACGCCGTTGGATTGATGGCGGAACGCTTCGATGGACTCGAACAACCCACGGGTGGCACTGAGCAACTGCTCGCCCTTGGGCGTGACCTTGAACCCACCCTTGCCACGGCTGCACAACCGATAACCGAGGCGGGTTTCCAGCCTGGCCATTTGCTGGCTGATGCTCGACTGGCTCAGGCCCAGTTCGCCCTGGGCCGCGCTGAAGCCGCCGCACTCCACCACGCTGACGAACAGGCGCAGCAGCTGCAGGTCCAGATCGTGGAATTGACCGAGCATGAAACATTACTCCTGGCTAATGTCAGGTTAATTAACTTGATATTTCACCAATGTATCCGACGGCGCATCCTGCAACCACTTCCTCTGGTCAGGTGTTCGTCATGGCTCCCGCATTCAAGTTGTGTGTCCCCGCGCTGTTTCTTGCCATGGCCGCCGCGGCCCAGGCCGAGGAGCAAACGCTCAATCTCTACAGTTGGGCCGATTACGTCGCGCCGCAAACCTTGCAACGCTTCGAGCAGGAAACCGGCATCCATGTGCGCTACGACACCTTCGACGCGCCGGAGGTGCTGGAGACCAAACTGCTCACCGGTGGCAGCGGCTATGACGTGGTGGTGCCTTCATCCAGCGTGCTGGCCCGTGGCCTGGCGGCCGGCGCCCTGAAAGCCATTCCCCACGAAGGCCTCAAGGGCTACGTCAACCTCGACCCGGACCTGCTGGAGAAACTGGCGGCGGTGGACCCCGGCAATCAATACGGCGTGCCCTACACCTGGGGCACCCTGGGCCTGGGGATGAACGTTGAAGCGGTGAACAAACGCCTGCCGGACGTGCCACTCAACAGCCTGGACCTGCTGTTCAAACCCGAATACGCCAGCAAGCTCAAGGACTGCGGCATCGCGATCATCGATTCGCCCCAGGAAGTGATCGGCCTGGCCTTGCACTATCTGGGCAAGGATCCCTACAGCACCAACAAGGCTGATCTCGATGCCGCCCAGACGCTGTTGCATCAGCTTCAGCCTTCGGTGCTGTACGTCGCCAGTGGCCGGCAGATCAATGACCTGGCCAACGGCAGCGTGTGCCTGGCGCTGGCCTACAACGGCGACGCCAGCATGGCCGCCGATCAGGCGCGCAAGGCCAACAAACCCTATGAAATCGCCTACCGGATTCCCAAGGAAGGCACCCTGGTGTGGCAGGACAACTTGGCGATCCCCAAGGATGCGCCGCACCCGGAAGCTGCGCGTAAATTCATCGAGTTCATGTTGCGCCCCGAATCGGTCGCCGCGCTGACCAACACCCTGTTTTTCGCCACCGCCAACCAGGCCGCGACGCCTTTGGTGGATGAAGCGGTGCGCACTGATCCGGACATTTATCCGCCCGCTGACGTACGCGACCTGCTGTATGCCGACCGCAGCATGAGCCTCAAGGACATGCGCCAGCGCACCCGGGTGTGGACCGCTTTCCGTAGCCGCCAATAATAAGGAACACGAGATGGACGTCCCGATGCAAAACGACCAGGCCATGACCCGCGACAGCCTGTATGGCACCGCCGCCGAAAGCACCTACGCCGGCATCACCAGCTTCATGCGCCGTCGCTACAGCCGCGACTTGCGTGGTGTCGATGTGGCCGTCAGCGGTGTGCCGTTCGACACCGCCACCAGCAACCGCCCCGGCGCGCGCTTCGGACCGCGGGGCATTCGCGCCGCGTCCGCCGGGATCGCCTGGGAACGCCACTGGCCCTGGACCTTCGACCCGTTCGATCATCTGGCGGTGGTGGACTTCGGTGATTGCGACTTCGACTACGGCTCACCCCAGTCGACCCCGGAAGCCATCGAAGCCCACGCCGACCATATCCTGGGCGCCGGTAGCGCGATGCTGACCTTCGGTGGCGATCACTTCATCACCTATCCGCTGCTCAAGGCCCACGCGCGCAAGCATGGCCCGTTGTCGCTGATCCACTTCGACGCCCACAGCGACACCTGGCCGGACGAGGAGGGCAAGCGCATCGACCACGGCACCATGTTCTGGCATGCGGCCAAAGAGGGTCTGGTGGATCCGTCGCGTTCGGTGCAGATCGGCTTGCGCACCACCAATGATGATCATCAGGGGTTCGAGGTGCTGGATGCGCGGCAAGTGCATCGACGGGGGGTGGATGCGATTGTCGAGGCGATTCGGGCGCGGGTGGGCGACAACCCGGTGTACCTGACCTTCGACATCGATTGCCTGGATCCGGCTTATGCGCCGGGCACCGGTACCCCGGTGTGCGGCGGGCTGAGTACGGTGCAGGCGCTGGAGATCCTCGGCGGGCTGCGCGGGATCAACCTGGTGGGCATGGACGTGGTGGAAGTGGCGCCGGCCTATGACAGCGCGGAGATTACGTCACTGGCCGCAGCGACGCTGGCGATGGAGATGCTGTGCCTGTATGCGGCCAGGCACAAGGTCGACTGCTAGTACGCAAAACCAACGTGGGAGCGGGCTTGCTCGCGAAGGCGGTGTGTCAGTCAACATGGCATTGCCTGGCACACCGATTTCGCGCGCAAGCCCGCTCCCACATTTGATTGGCGTCAGGCCACCGGGATCTTTGGCAGATCCAGCGTCACACCACCGCTGAACCGCGCGACAGACCCGCTGATCGATTCATGGGGCACTCCTTTGGCCATCTCGCTGACGCCATCCAGGCGCGTCAGTTGGTCTTCAGTCAATTGCACATTCAACGCGCCCAGGGTGGCGTCGAGCTGTTCACGGGTGCGCGAGCCGAGAATCGGAATCAGCGCGGTGGTCGAGCGTTTGGCCTGTTCGCGCAACCAGGCAATGGCCACGTGGGTCGGGCTGGCCCCTGACTCTTCGGCGACCGCCAGCAGGGTGTCGATCAGAGCGGATTCACGGGCGCTTTTCTCGGAATGGATCAATACCCCGAGTTTGTTGGCGCGGTTGTCGCCCTCGCTGGTGCGGTACTTGCCGGTGAGGAAGCCACCCCCCAGCGGCGACCAGAGGGTCGCAGCCAGGCCCAGGGCCTCGGCCATCGGCAATTGCTCGCGTTCGGCGGTGCGCTCGGCCAGGCTGTACTCGACCTGGATCGCGGCAATCGGCGCAAAGCTGCGCACTTCGGCCAACAGATCAGCGCGAGCGATTCGCCACGCCGGGAAGTTCGACAGCCCGCCGTAATGGATCTTGCCGGCACGCACCAGATCATCGAAACCACGCAGGATCTCTTCCATCGGCGTTACGCCATCGCTCATGTGTGCATAGAACAGATCGATGTGATCGGTGTTCAGGCGTTTCAGGCTCTCTTCGACAGCCCGCACCATGTTCTTTCGGTTGTTGCCGGTGTGGGAAACGCCGGCGGCCGGGGTGGTGCCCAAGGTGTACTTGGTGGCGATGACCAGGCGATCGCGTTCGGCGGCGATGAACTCGCTGAGCATGGCTTCCGATTGGCCACCCTGGTAGCCGTTGGCGGTGTCGATGAAGTTGCCGCCAGCCTCCAGGTAGCCATCGAAAATGCGCCTGGCCTCGTCACGTTCGGCGCCATGGCCCCAACCGGTGCCGAAGTTACCGGCGCCCAATGCCAGTTCGGAAACCCGCAGGCCGGTTTTACGACCGAAGACTTTGTAGTGCATGGGATGACTCCTGATGGGAAGCGCTGGGTTTAATAGATTTTTGATGACATGTATTAAATATGATGTCAGTCATTTATGCAGTCAAGTGACTTCGTGAGGATTCGGTGGAGCGGGCTATACTGCCGCCCATGAATGTCGACTCTCCCCTCAGCGCCTGGCAGAACGCCATCGAACAAAAGGGTTTCGTCCAGGACGAAGCCCAGGAACACGCCGTGTGGGCGTTGCAAAAATGCCATGAGGCACTGCATGAGGGCCGCAAACCCATCACGGGCGTGTACCTCTGGGGGCCCGTGGGGCGCGGCAAGACCTGGTTGATGGACCAGTTCTACCAACATCTGCGGGTTCCGGCCCGGCGCCAGCACTTCCACCATTTCATGGGCTGGGTGCACCAGCGTTCCTTTCAACTGACCGGCACGGCCGACCCCCTCAAGGCACTGGCCCGTGAGCTCAGTGACGAAGTGCGGGTGCTGTGCTTCGACGAGTTGTTCGTCAATGACATCGGCGACGCGATCATTCTCGGGCGGCTGTTCCAGGTCATGTTCGAACAGGGCGTGGTGGTGGTCTGCACCTCCAACCTGCCGCCCGATCAGCTGTACGCCGGCGGCTTCAACCGCGACCGTTTTGTGCCTGCCATCACCGCCATCAAGCAGCACATGCAGGTGATCGCGGTGGATGGCGGCGAGGATCATCGGTTGCATCCGGGTCAGGGTTTGCAGCGCTATTGGGTGACGGCGCCTGGGCAGCCGAGCGCACTGGATGACGTGTTCAAGCTGCTGACGGCGGGGCACAGGGTTTCTCGCGAACCGGTGAAGGTCGGTTACCGTTCGCTGGAGGTGGTCCAGGCGAGTCAATCGGTGCTCTGGTGCCGTTACTCTGACCTGTGCGAGCAACCCTTTGCCGCGATGGATTTCATGGCGTTGTGCGATACCTACAGTGCGATTGTGTTGAGTGAGGTCCCCAACCTGAGCGCGCGCAAGCGCGAAGGGCGGATCGCCAGGGGCACGGAGGATGGCGCCCAGCGGGTAGAAGCGGGGGACCGTGAATTGCCGCAACTGTCGGTGCATGACGACGGCGTTCGACGCTTCATTGCCCTGGTGGACGAATGCTACGACCGCAAAGTGCCGCTGTACCTCGAGGCGCAGGTGCCAATGGATTCGCTGTACACCGAGGGCTACCTTGAGTTCCCGTTTCGCCGCACCCTCAGCCGCCTGCAGGAGATGCAACTGGAGCGTTTCGCTCAGGCCTGAATCCCGCTTTCAATCAAGCATTGCGCCTGCACGGTTGGCTTTCGCTTTCCCGCCGCTCGATATATTGTCCCAGAGCCTTCCAGGGCGATTTCGCTCCGGGGCTTTTGAACCTGATCGAGGATGGAAATGGATTGCGCGCAAATACTTGTACTGCAAGCCAGCTACACCAACGCGCTGCACGCCGAGGCGATTGGCCTGGTGCTCAACAGTTACGCCCAGGACCCGATGGGTGGCGGTCACGCCTTGCCCGTCGATGTCTTGCAACAGTTGCCTGGCGAGCTGGCCAAACGGCCCCATGCCTTCAGCGTGCTGGCGTTCGTCGAGGGCGAACCGGCCGGGCTGGTCAATTGCTTTGAAGGTTTCTCCACCTTTGCCTGCAGGCCGCTGGTCAACGTGCACGATGTGGCGGTGGTGCCGAAGTTTCGCGGCTTGGGGTTGAGCCAGCGGATGCTGCACAAGGTCGAGGAGATTGCCCGTCAGCGAGGCTGCTGCAAGATCACCCTGGAGGTACTGGAAGGCAACGCGGTAGCGCAGGCGTCCTACAGTAAGTTTGGCTTCGCCCCGGGCGCGTTCGACCCGGCGCACGGGCGGATGATGTTCTGGATCAAACCGCTCTGATACGCGCAAAAAAGGGCGTCCTGCAGGACGCCCAATGGTGTTCTCCGACTCAAGAGCAAACAGTCAGAGGCGAAACCATCATTTCTGTCTGTAGGACTCGGTCACTTGTGCGGTTTGATCGTCGGGGACCCGCAGTTCACGGGACGGGGTCTGGGCAATGTTGCCCAGGGCCAGTTGCTGGTTGTAGCGCAGGGTTTCGTAGTAGTACTTCATACGTTCGGAGCCGCGCTCGGCAAAGGCGTTGGCGGAACCGAAGAGCATGAGAAGGGCGAGGATCAGGGTGCTGCATTTCATGGTGTGCCTCCCACTTGAAGGGGCGGGTGCCATTCGTCCATGAGCCAGAAGATCAATGTCGAAGGGCTATTATCCGCCGATTCCGTTAAATGGGAATGACTATCTGATGGCCATGAACGCTGTGGGAGCGAGCCGCTTCGCTCCCACGTTTATGCGCAGTGTTACTGGGTCACGCCTACTTGGTCACGACTCCGGCGGTGTCCGGCTTGGCCTTGGGCTTGATCAGACTGAAGTCGATCAGCGGCCGCTGCTCACGCTCGTAAGGGTTGCCGATCAGCAGTGGGCGAGGCTTGAAGCTGTCGCTGATCAGGCTCTTGCTGCGATCGAGTTCATCGAAGCTCAGGCCCGCCAGGTCCGCCCAGGTATGGATCAGATGCGAGCTGCTGTAGGGACGAGACAGGTCACCGGCAAAGCTCCAGTCGTGATTTTCGCGCCATTTCGGTGAGGCCCAGGCCATGAACGGGATGGTGTACATCGGCGCGGTGGGTTTGTTTTCGTTGCGGCCCAGGGTGGAATGGCCAGCGGAGTCGAAAACGTCTTCGCCGTGGTCGGACAGGTACAGCAGGAAGCCGTTCGGATCGGTTTTGGCGTAGTCCTTGATCAGGCTCGAGACCACGAAGTCGTTGTACAGCACCGCGTTGTCGTAGCTGTTGTAGGTCGGCAACTGATCGTCACGCACTCCGGCCGGTACGCCGACGCGATCCTGGAATTTGTCGAAGGTCGACGGGTAGCGGTACTGGTAGCTCATGTGGGTGCCAAGCAGATGCACCACGATCAGCTTGCGCGGCGCCGCGTCGGCCAGGGCCTTGTTGAACGGCTCGATCACATCGCCATCGTACTGGGCGGCGTTCTGGTTGCGGTTGTTGTTCAGGTACACCTGCTCGTCGGCCTGCTGGGAGAAGGTCGTGAGCATGGTGTTGCGCTTGGTCATGGTCTGCTGGTTGGTGATCCAGAACGTCTTGTAACCGGCCTGTTTCATCATGCTGACCAGCGACGGGGTCGACAGGTACAGATCCGGGTTGTCTTCGTCGGCGAAGGTCAGCACCTGTTGCAACGCCTCGATGGTGTAGGGGCGTGGCGTGATGACGTTGTCGAAGACCGCCAGTTGATCCTTGAGCTTGTCCAGTTCCGGGGTGGTCTGGCGCGGGTAGCCGTAGAGGCTCATGCGCTGACGGTTGGTCGATTCACCGATCACCAGCACCAGGGTCGCCGGCTGATTGGCCGCGGCGTCCTTGAGGTTATGCAGCGGCGGGATCTTGCTGGCGCTGTCGAGCATGTCCTGCATGCCGCCCAGGGTATCCAGGTAGCGGTGATAGGCCACGGCCATCTGCCACGGCACCGCAGGCTCGATGCGGGTTTCGAACTTCTCGAAGCCTTCGGCGAAGCTGCCGGTGCGCAGGGTCTGCTTGATCAGCGGGTAACCGACCACGGCCACCACGATGGCGGTCGCCGCCACCAGGGCCTGGACACGGGGCAGGTACACCGGTCGAAGGCGAGTCCAGAGGAACCAGGCGAAAACCGTGTGGGCGAGGAACGCCACGACCATCCACCAGGCGAAGTACTGGGTCATGTATTCGCCGGCTTCGGACACGTTCGACTCGAACATGATGAAGATGACGCTCTGGGAGAATTCCTGCTGATAGATGAAGAAATAACCCAGGCTGGCCATGGAGCAGGCCCATAGCACCACGCCGATCAGCGCGGACAGCAAGCGAGTCTGGCGCGGGAACAGCAGCATTGGCGCAAGCCAGAGGGCACTCATCACGAAGGCCTGGCGGAAACCGGAAAAACCGGAAGTGCCCGTCAGTTGAATCAGCAGTTGGGTGATGCCGGAGAAATACCAGAAGAACAGGAACAGCCAGAGAAACCCCGCCCAATCGAAACCTTTCGCAGTCGCATCACTGCGTTTAAACCAAGCCATTTAATGCTCCAGCCAATGTTCACTTCAGACGTCAGACCACTAAAGCGCAGACGAACGGGTGGCGCGCGCGTACGAGCGGCCACAATCGGCGGGAGTATCTATAACCGGATGTGAAAACTTCGTGAGTTCGCCGGAATCGGCCAAGGGCTGCGGTGCATCGGAAGCAACGAAATGCTGCTTCCGATCAAAAGCGAGGGATCAGGCGTGGGGCGCGCGTTGAGTCACAGGTAAGGGTTGCTGGCCCTGGATGAGCAAGCGTAGTTGCGCCAGTTCTTGCTTGAGCTGGTCACGCTCGTCCTTCAACTGACGCAATTCGTCGCGACGGATAGTGACGTAAAGGGTTTGTGCTGGCAGTGCGGTGTGTACTGTGCCCATTGCTCACCTCGCAAATGGCGTGCCTCAACTGTAAATCTGCCCCGACATCGGAGCCAGAATGACTATCGGCGCCAATTTTGATTTCTTTTGCCCGTGAAGGGAACTTTTTTATTTTTCATGGTCGCTGTGTCTTCGGCGTGATTACAGGCGTTATCTCTCTGGTTCGGGCACAATGCCCGGAAACTTCACGCCAGCGCTCTGGACTAACCCTCAGTAGTCGCGTTGGGCTATAACCATAGACACACTTTTATTTGTAGTAGGGAGCATCAGCACATGCAACTCGGGATTATTGGACTGGGCCGCATGGGCGGCAATATTGCGCGGCGCCTGATGCTCAACGGCCATTCCACCGTTGTGTACGACCGCAATACCGCCTTCGTCGACGCTCTGAGCGCAGAAGGCGCCAATGGCGTCGCCGATTTGCCGGCCCTTGTCGCTGGCCTGGCCAAACCACGAGCGGTGTGGGTCATGCTGCCGGCAGGCGCACCGACCGAAGACACCATCGACACCCTGAGCAATCTGCTCGAAGCCGGCGATACCATCATCGACGGCGGCAACACCTTCTATAAGGACGACATTCGCCGGGCCAAGACCCTGTCGGAAAAAGGCCTGCACTATGTCGACGTCGGGACCTCCGGTGGCGTCTGGGGCCTGGAGCGCGGTTACTGCATGATGATCGGCGGCGACGCCGAGACCGTTTCGCGACTCGATCCGCTGTTCGCCAGCCTGGCACCGGGCATGGGCGAAATCCCGCGCACCAAGGATCGCAAGTCCGATGACCACCGCGCCGAACATGGCTACATTCACGCCGGCCCTGCAGGCGCCGGGCATTTCGTCAAGATGATCCACAACGGTATCGAATACGGAATGATGCAGGCCTTTGCCGAAGGCTTCGATATTCTCAAGACCAAATCCAGCACCAACCTCCCGGAAGATCAGCGCTTTGACCTGAACGTCGCCGACATCGCCGAAGTGTGGCGCCGTGGCAGCGTGGTGTCGTCCTGGCTGCTCGACTTGACCGCCGATGCCCTGGCCAGCGATCCGAAGCTCGACGGTTTTTCCGGTTCGGTAGCCGACAGTGGCGAAGGCCAGTGGACCATTGAGGCCGCCATGGAACAAGCGGTGCCGGTGCCGGTACTGTCCAACTCGCTGTTCGCCCGCTACCGTTCGCGCGGCCAGGGCACCTTCGGTGACAAGATTCTTTCGGCCCAGCGCTTCGGCTTTGGCGGCCATGTGGAGACTCCGAAAAAATGACCCATGCGATCCGCAGGAAATCCAAGACTGAACCCGCTCCACCGACCACGCTGTTTCTGTTCGGCGCCCATGGTGATCTGGTCAAGCGCCTGCTGATGCCGGCGCTTTACAACCTCAAGCGCGACGGTTTACTCGGGGATGGACTGCGGATCGTCGGCGTTGACCACAACGCCATCAGCGATGAAGGCTTCGCGCAAAAGCTCGAAGACTTCATCCGCACGGAAGTAGCCAGCAAAGTGGGCAAGGGCGACCAGTCCCTGGACCCCCAATTGTGGGAGCAACTGGCCAAAGGCATCAGCTACGTTCAGGGCGATTTCCTGGACGACAGCACTTATCAGGCGCTGGCGGCGAAAATCGCCGACAGCGGCACGGGCAACGCGGTGTTCTACCTGGCTACCGCGCCACGCTTTTTCAGTGAAGTGGTGCGCCGCCTCGGTGCCTCCGGTTTGCTCGAAGAAAGCCCCGAAGCGTTCAGAAGGGTGGTGATCGAGAAGCCTTTCGGTTCCGACCTGCAAACGGCCGAGGCCTTGAACGCCTGCCTGCTCAAGGTCATGTCGGAAAAGCAGATCTATCGCATCGATCACTACCTGGGCAAAGAGACGGTGCAGAACATTCTGATCAGCCGCTTCTCCAACAGCCTGTTCGAAGCATTCTGGAACAATCACTACATCGACCACGTGCAGATCACTGCCGCCGAAACCGTTGGCGTGGAAACCCGTGGCAGTTTCTACGAAAACACCGGCGCCCTGCGGGACATGGTGCCCAATCACCTGTTCCAGTTGCTGGCAATGGTGGCCATGGAACCGCCGGCGGCGTTTGGCGCCGATGCGGTGCGTGGCGAGAAGGCCAAGGTGGTTGGCGCGATTCGGCCCTGGACGGTCGAGGAGGCACGGGCCAATTCGGTTCGCGGTCAGTACACCGCCGGTGAAGTCGATGGCAAGGCCCTGGCCGGGTATCGCCAGGAAGACCGGGTGGCACCCGATAGCAATACCGAAACCTATGTCGCCCTCAAGGTGATGATCGACAACTGGCGCTGGGTCGGCGTGCCGTTCTACCTGCGTACCGGCAAGCGCATGAGCGTGCGCGACACCGAGATCGTCATCTGCTTCAAACCGGCGCCCTATGCGCAGTTCCGCGATACCGAGGTGGATGAGCTCGCGCCCACCTACCTGCGGATCCAGATTCAGCCCAACGAAGGCATGTGGTTCGACCTGCTGGCCAAGCGGCCGGGCCAGGCCCTGAAGATGGACAACATCGAACTGGGCTTTGCCTACAAGGACTTCTTCGAGATGCAGCCGTCCACCGGCTACGAAACCCTGATCTACGACTGCCTGACCGGCGACCAGACCCTGTTCCAGCGCGCCGACAACATTGAAAACGGCTGGCGCGCGGTGCAACCCTTCCTCGATGCCTGGCAGCAGGATGCCACGGTGCAGGGTTACGCCGCGGGCGAAAACGGGCCGCAGGCCGCCGAAGAATTGCTGACTCGCGATGGTCGCGTCTGGCACGGCCTGGGATGAGCGAAGTCACGGCACAACCGATCAGATTTTTGCTCAGCGACATGGACGGCACCTTGCTGCTGCCCGATCACAGTCTCAGCCAGCGCACCATCGATGCGGTGCGTGCGTTGCGCGAGGCTGGCGTGTTGTTCAGCCTCGCCACCGGGCGTCCGCCCAAGGCCATGTTGCAGACGATTGAAGCGCTGGGCGTCGACCTGCCCACAGCCGCCTTCAACGGCGGCACGCTGGTCAATCCCGATGGCAGCCTGCTGGTGGCGCATTACCTGCCGGCCACGGCAGCCCTGACCACCCTGGCGCTGTTCGCCGATCAGCCGGACGTCGAGGTATGGGTGTTCAGCGGCGGTGACTGGCTGGCCAAAGATCCCGAGGGTCCTTTGGTGCCGCGCGAACAGCATGGCCTCGGCTATCCGCCGGTGGTGGTGGAAAGTTTCGAGCCCTATCTGACGCGCATCGACAAAATCGTCGCCGCCAGCAACAACACGCAATTGCTGGTGGAGCTCGAAGCGCGATTGCTGGCGCAGGTCGAAGGCCAGGCCCAGGTGTCCCGGTCACAACCGGTTTACCTGGACGTGACCGCGATGCAAGCCAACAAGGGCGATGCGCTGGCGACACTGGCCGAGCACCTCGGCGTGCCGCTGGAGCACACGGCGGCCATCGGCGATGGCGGCAATGACCCGGCGATGTTTCATGTGGCCGGGTTGTCGATTGCCATGGGGCAGGCGCAGGAAGAGGTCAAGCGCCAGGCGGATGCAATCACGGCAAGCAACAGTGACGACGGTGTAGCGCAGGCGATCGAGCAATACATCCTCAAACACTGACCACCCGTTCAGGAGCGAGCTCGCTCGCGAAGATCGTCAGGACAACACGGGCTACCAGACTACCCGCGTTATCGTTGACGACCATCGCGAGCGAGCTCGCCCCTACAGGGAGTTATAGCCAGGCACTGACGGCATACCACCCCAACACCCCCATCACTACCGTATACGGCAACGCCATCCACACCATCCGCCCATAGGACAGCCGCACCAGCGGCGCAATCGCCGACGTCAGCAAGAACAGAAACGCCGCCTGCCCATTGGGCGTCGCCACACTCGGCAGGTTGGTGCCGGTGTTGATGGCGATGGCCAGCGTCTCGAAATGTTCGCGAGTCATTTCCCCGGCCATGAAGGCCCGTTTGACTTCGGTGATGTAGATCGTGGCCACGAACACGTTATCGCTGATCGCCGAGAGCAGGCCGTTGGCGATGAACAGCATGCCCGGTTGCTGATCGGCCGGCAGGGCCAGTACCCATTGAATCAGCGGCGTGAACAGTTGCTGATCGTGAATCACCGCCACCACGGCAAAGAACACCACCAGCAAGGCGGTGAAGGGCATGGCGTCCTTGAACGCCGAACCCAGGCGATGCTCGTCGGTAATTCCGGTAAACGCGGTGATCAGCACAATCACCATCAAGCCGATCAGGCCCACTTCCGCCACATGAAACGCCAGCCCGGCAATCAGAATCAGCGCCGCCAGGCCCTGCACGATGAGCGCTGCACGTTGGCGCGGGGTGCGCTCGGCGTTGTCCTGGGCCGCGTAATCGGCCAGCACGGCCCGCACGTTGTCCGGCAGCAACGTGCCGTAACCGAACCAGCGCAGTTTCTCCAGCAGCACGCAGGTCACCAGGCCCGCCACCAGCACCGGCAGCGACACCGGGGCGATCTTCAGAAAAAACTCGGCGAAGTGCCAGCCCATCTCATGGCCGATCAGCAGGTTCTGTGGTTCGCCCACCAGCGTGCAGACTCCCCCCAGCGCCGTGCCCACCGCGCCGTGCATCAGCAGGCTGCGCAGGAAGGCGCGGAATTGGTTGAGATCGTCATGGTGCAGGTGCGGCAGGTGTTGATCGTCGCTGTATCCGGTGTCTTGCCGCGGGTCGGTGCCCGAAGCTACGCGGTGATACACCGAATAAAACCCCACGGCGGCGCTGATGATCACCGCGGTGACGGTCAAGGCATCGAGAAACGCCGACAGGAATGCCGAGAGGAAGCAGAACATCAACGCGAGCATGGCCTTGGAGCGCACGCCCAGCAGCAATCGTGAGAACAGAAACAACAGCAGGTCTTTCATGAAATAGATGCCCGCCACCATGAACATCAGCAGCAGGATTACCGGGAAGTTGTGCAGCAGTTCGTCATACAGCGCCTGGGGCGTGGTCATCTTCAACAGCAGGGCTTGCACCAGCAACAAACCGCCAGGCATCAGCGGGTAGCACTTGAGCGCCATGGCCAGGGTGAAAATGAACTCCAGAACCAGCAGCCAGCCGGCTGCCACCGGACCTATTGTCCACAACACCAGCGCATTGACAATGAGAAAACCGACGATACAAAGCTTGTACCAGCGAGGAGAGTTGCCGAGGAAATTGTGCGCGAACGCTTGCGCCATGGAACCGGACATCGGCTACTCCTTGTAATAAGAAGCGCGCAAGTTGCCGTAAGCGAATCAGAAGATCAAGTGCGGGCAAACTCAACCTGAATAACGAGCGACGATCGCATGATAATTGCCGTCCAGCGAATAACCGCCGACGACGATGTTTCCATCGGCCTGCAACGCCACTGAAGTTGCCGTGTCGAGGCTGGGGCCGAACCGGGTGCGAACCCATCCGGCACCGTTGCCGAAGTTTCGGTCAAGTTGCCCGTCGGGCAAGTAACGGCTCAGGATAAAGTCGGCGTCTATACCGCCAATGGTCGCGCCGGCGGTATAGACGCTGCCATCGGCTTGTACTTGGGCGGCGGTCCACTGAGCGCCGTTGCGACCGATTTCGAGCAGTTGCGGCAGGCCATCGTGGCAATGCATGTCCGGTCGGCCGTTGATGTGGATTTTCAGGGTCAGGCAGCGCATGGGGTCGCGGCTACTGCCAAAGCACTGCACATCGCCATTGTCCTGCTGGATGATCTGGCTGACCTGAGCGCCCTGGCCGTTGGCCTTGAATGTCATGAAGCCATCCACGGCAAAGTGATCGTCAAGGCTGCCGTCGGGGTGATAGCGGGCCAGCAGGCCTTCCTCGGGAAAGTTGATCGAGCCGCCGACGAGGATTCGCCCGTCATGCTGCACCCGGACACTGTTGAGCCAGGTATTCATCAGCAGGTGCCTGACGATCACGAAGCCACGGCCATTGAAGGTGCTGTCCAGCGTGCCATCGGTGTCGAGCCGTATAAGGATGCCGGCATGGTCGGCCAGTTCGAAATGGTGATTGGCAACCAGCAGGATTCGACCATCCCCCTGCACCCCGGCATCGCAGGCTTCGGCCCCGGGTACGCCGGGTGGCAGCCAGGCATCGCGAACACCGTGGGACAGGTTGCCCGGCAGGCGCACCACACAGCGCCCATTGTCGCCAAAGTGCGGCGCCGAACGCCCGGACGGGTCGAACAACGCCAGGGCGGGGAGGGTGCGGTGTGCGTTTTCGTAGTGCAGGCCGACAATCAGGATGTTGCCGTCGGGCAGGGCGTAGACCTTGGCAGCCATGGCTTCGAAGCCTGGTTCGAATTGACCGATGACGCTGCCCTGATTACCGAATGTCAGGTCCGCCGAACCATCCTCCAGCAGGCGAGCCAGGCCAAACCTGCTGCCGGCCGCCATCCCGACCTTGGCCGCCACCAGAATCCGACCCTGGGCATCGACGGCAACGCCATTGGCCATGCTGGAAAGACTGCCGGCGAAGTACACCTGGGTTTTGCCATGGTTGGCGAAACTGGCATCGAGCTGGCCGGCATCGTTGAAGGTGGGCGAGAGAGCTAGAGCAGACGGGCCTGACATTCACGCATCTCCTTGCGAGCCGTCACATCCGCGAGTTGGGTGGCGGCTTTATAGGAGGAATATTCAATCCCGGAATGGGGTGTTGCACAACTGACAGAACTAACAGACGGAGAGTCGCTGTGTGCCACAACAGTGTCTTTTCGAACCAGTGGCAAGCCTGCACATGATTCATATCAGCGCAAAGCTAGTTTAAGGGCGTGCAAAAAGTGCAATTATTCATCGAAAAACAGGCAACTAAGGGTGGGTGCGGATTACCCCGGGGTAATCCGCAAAAAGATCAGTGCGGCATCGACCAGGATTGCAATTGATAACCTTCCTGGCTCAGCTCTTGACGGGCTTGTTCAAGCAGGCGCTCAAGCTGTTGCGGATCGGTGTAGGTGCTGCTGGGGATCTGCTTGCGACCTATACTGTTGTTGGTGCGGTCAATGACGGTCAGGCAGAGTTCGCCGTTGCCGTCCTGTGGCGCCCAGGCCACGCACTGGAAAGGTTTGAAGGCACGGTCGGCAATCAAAAGAGCTTCGTTGATACGGAGCGGGGCGTTCATAGGATGTTCTCTCAATAGGCCCAATCAAGTGACGCGCCGACAGTTGGGCTTACCGTTCGGCTGGTTACTTGTACTGATGTCCGCAACCGCACTTCGGGTCACACCTATCGAAAAGAAATTTCAACTTTCTTTCACGGCATAACAAAGACAGCTGTTTTGAAAGCGTGATGAAATCTGGCGAATCGTTAGGTCACTAATAGAACCCGTTCTTATAACTAATTGCGCAACCCACCTATAGTCAAACGATACAAGGGCACGTCAAATTCTTGCTAATGTTACAGCCAGGTCTGCCAAATGACTGTTTTTACTAATCTTTCCTAGAATTTGGCGCCAAGGAACAGTCATGATCGAAGCGCCTGCCTTGAGACGTCTATTAGTGGTTGATCCGTGCGACGACTGCCATCGTCTGTTGCCGGGATTACGCTCCGTAGGGTGGGATGTCGACAGCTGCTCGCTGGAGCACGCGGCCGACCGCACCTGTGACGTCGGCCTGCTGCGCCTGCAGCCCTTTCATCTGGAACGCCCGGAGGCGGTCAAGGAGCTGATCAGCCGCAGCGGCACCGAGTGGATCGCCGTCCTCAACCAGGAAGTGCTGCGCTTGCAGAATGTGGGCGATTTCGTCTGTGAATGGTTTTTCGACTTCCATACCTTGCCGTTCGACGTGTCCCGGGTGCAGGTCACCCTGGGCCGGGCGTTCGGCATGGCGCGCCTGCGCGGTCAGGGCACGGTGCATATCGATCAGCCCGAGCATGAACTGCTGGGCGACAGCAAGCCAATCCGTGAACTGCGCAAGCTGCTGAGCAAACTGGCGCCCACCGAGTCACCGGTGTTGATTCGCGGTGAAAGCGGTACCGGCAAGGAGCTGGTGGCGCGAACGCTGCACCGACAGTCCCAGCGCCATAGCAAACCCTTTGTCGCGATCAATTGCGGGGCGATTCCCGAGCATTTGATCCAGTCCGAATTGTTCGGCCATGAGAAGGGGGCGTTCACCGGTGCCCATCAACGCAAGGTCGGGCGCATCGAGGCGGCCAATGGCGGCACCTTGTTCCTTGACGAAATTGGCGATCTGCCACTGGAACTGCAGGCCAATCTGCTGCGTTTCCTCCAGGAAAAACACATCGAGCGGGTCGGCGGCAGTCAGCCGATTCCGGTGGACGTGCGAGTGCTGGCCGCGACCCACGTCGACCTCGAGGCGGCGATCGAGAAAAAACGCTTTCGCGAAGACTTGTACTACCGGCTCAACGTACTGCAGGTGGTGACCGCTCCGCTGCGTGAGCGTCATGGCGACCTGTCGATGCTGGCCAACCATTTTTCCCACTTCTACAGCCACGAAACCGGCCGTCGCCCGCGCAGTTTCAGCGAAGACGCCTTGATTGCCATGGGCAAACACGACTGGCCGGGCAATGTGCGCGAACTGGCCAACCGGGTCCGCCGTGGGCTGGTGCTCGCCGAAGGGCGTCAGATCGAGGCGAGGGACCTGGGGCTGATCAGCCAGCAGTCCATCGCCGCCCCCATGGGTACCCTCGAAGACTACAAGACCCGGGCTGAACGCCAGGCGTTGTGCGACGTGTTGAATCGCCACAGCGACAACCTGAGCGTCGCCGCCAAGGTCCTGGGCGTATCGCGGCCGACGTTCTACAGGCTCCTTCACAAACACCAGATCCGCTGAGCCCCCCTGCGGGAGCGAGCATGCTCGCAACCACAGAAGAAGGCCTCTTATGGACCGGACATGAAAAAGCCCCGCTGCGATCAACCTCGCAGCGGGGCTTTTTACAGGTCAGAAGTAGTAAGGGAATTTCAGGCTGAACTGGAAGTCCGGGGCATCGTCGGTCATGCCGATGGACAGGTTGGGAACGATGGTCAGGTTATCGGTGGCCGCAATGGTCATGCCGATGTTGAAGTAACCGGCGTTGGCGTCGCTGGAAGTGACAGACTGCCAATCCCCGCCATCCTGTTTGATTCTGCTTTTACGCTGCACCACGTCAGACACCGAAAACGACATACTCATCTTTTCGTTCAGGGCAAACGCGATACCGGCCCCGAGCTGGAAGCTGTCGCCGATATCCACCTTGCCCGGGTTTTTCACGTTGACCGTGGAACTGATGTCGTCGAACGACTCCACGAAGTTGTGGGTGTAGGACAGGCTGCCGAACAATACGGCCGGGTCAAACGTCTTGACCAGCGAGATACCCGGTGTGACCGACCATACACCGTTGCCGGTGGGCAAGCTGTCCGGTACGAACAGGTTGGAGTTGGCGTCGGACTGGCGCAGCTTGATGCCGAACGGGTCCTTGCCGGTGGGCGCCTTGACGCGCAATGTCACGACGGCATCGGGCGTGTTGACCGATTCGTCAAGGAACTTGTAGGCGATACCGAAGTTGACATCGCCGATCTCCGGATCCCGGGTCACGGTGTCCTCGGTGGTGACCCCCGCAGACCCGCCGTTGCCGCCACCGGACTGGTAAGTGGACTCGCGATAGACCACCGGCACGTTCAGGTCGAACTGCCAGCGGTTGTTGAAGTTGTATCGGCCGGTCAGATCGAGGGTCCAGGTGTCAGCCTTGATCCGGTCGAGGTTGATGTTGCCCAGGAAGATCGAGTCCAGCGCCAGGAAGCCGTTGAGGATCAGCTGACGGGTGTCGTAGCGCGAGTAAGTGATGCCGGTTTCGAAGCTGAACTTGCCACCGCCGAAGAAACCGCTGGCTTCGTCGTACAGGTTCGACACGCTTTGTGCCGGTTGGGAATCGTCCGCCAGTGATTGTCCATAGGAACTGCCACTGCCCCCGGCGGCGCCGCCCGATGCGGCTGCGGCGCCGGTGCCTGTGGCGACTGTGGAATTGCCTTTCATGTCGGCCGGCGACTTGGCCAGGCGTTTGGGTGGGGGGGCGGCCGGTTGCTCTTCTACCTGGCGGACCCGTTGCTCGAGTACCGCCAGGGCTTTTTGCTGTACTTCGTATCGTTGCTTGAGCTCCATGAGTTCTTGTTTTAGCGCTTCGACATCAGCGTCAGGTGCTGCCTGAAGCATTGCCGCCGGGAGTAATGCGCCCAGACATACAGCAGCGCGCAGTGATACGGATCGATGCATGAAATAAGCCGTCCCTTTGTGCCCAATGGTCGAGAATCAGCGTAGTTCAATATCCCATGGTGCGTAGTGCGGCGAGTTGATTCAGGTTGCAGTCCAATGCGCCAGCACTCGGGCCGTTATTATTGAGTACAACGTTGAGTTGGGTGAGGTTGTTCACCATGTTGCTGTTACCCAGCAATCGGGTGTTCTGCAGCAGGCCCCCCTGGGCGACTTGCTGGATGGCCGAGCCCTGGTTGTTGTTGGCCTGAATGGCCATCTGCACCCCGCCGTTGGTGGCGGAGACTGCGATGCTGCCGGCGGCGCTGCTGCCGGTGATGGTCTGGCCGGCCATCAGTGCCTGGCCTTGGGAAGGTGCCAGCGCCGGGGCCTGGCTGGCTTCTTTCACATCGATTGCAATGTTGTTGTAGGCGCTATTGCCATCCCCTGCGGCACGCACGCTCTGGGTGATGCCCTGGGACGTATTCAGGCCGGCGCCACCCACGACGTTGCCGGTGCCCTGATCAGGGGGGCTGCCGTTGCCGGCGTTACCGGAATGGCTATAGGTTGACACATAGAATTCGGGTTTTACCGTTGCTGCCTGGATCTGCATAGAGGTTTGCGCCCCGATCAGATCGCCACTGGCGTTGCGCCAGGTACTGCTCATGACCACACCGAAGCTGATGATCCGACCTGGCATGACGTACCGGCCACGCAGTTCGGACAGCTCCTGGTCCTTGATTTCGATGGGTTTGAATCCGTTGGCAAAACCTGAGGTGCTCGCTACCAAGCAGGCAGCGGCCATCCAATAAGAGGTTTTCATTTGCTGCTCCCGGAGCATCCTGCCCCCTAATCATCTTGTAGGCGATTAAAAGAAGTCGCTCTGTATGAAGCCAAAATCCATCAGTTCCGCATCTTTGACCGGGTTGAAGTTATCCAGCTTGTTCTTGGCTGTCAGGGGTTCCGGTGGGCTGCGCAATGCATTGGCCTTTTCGTAACCGGGACCTACGATAGCGAAGACGATGCCGTTCCAACCTTTGACAAAGTCGTCATGGGAGTAGCGTTTGTGACCGAGCACCGGGTCGCCGATATAGACCCAGTTCTTGTCCGCCCGCTGCAACACCACGAAGTGCTTGTAACCGCGAATATCCATCAGTACCACCACCGGAATCGTTACCGCATCAAGCTTTTCGGGTGGGATCTTGTAGCCCCTGGCGCGCATGCCGATGCTTTCCACGTAGCGCTTCATGTCCAGCATGGAGAAACCCTGTGTACGAACAAGGTCCTGGTCTGCATTGACCAGCATGCCTTTGATGACGTGCTCTTCATCGACGTCGAGCCAATAGGCCTGGCGTAAAATCGTTGCCAGTGCGGCGGCGCCGCAGCTGAAATCGGTTTTCTGTTCGACGATGTCGCTGAACTTGCGCTCACGCAGACTCTGTACCTGCTTGTAGACCAGCGTGCCGCCAGGCAGGGCGGCTACTGGCATCTGTGCGGCCTGAGTCAGGCCAGACAGGCAGAGTAGGGTGATCAGAGCAGTCTTACGCATGTCGATACGCCTTCGGACTGTGGAAAAAAGCCCCGTTGCCGGGGCTTTCTTTGTTGTCGCGATTACAAACCGGTGCAGGCTTTGCAGCCAGCAGCGATGGACAGCGAGTTGCTTTGTTGGTTGCCTACACCGGCAGCGTTGTTGAAGCCTGCGTTACCGGAGAAGCTGTTGCCTACGTTGCTGACGTTAGCATTGTTGGTAACAGGGTTTTTCCAGCCGTCTGGGGTCAGCACTTGTTGAGTGGTCACGCCAGCCAGACCGAATACACCCACGGCTACGAAGTCGGAAGTGCTGCTGCCGTTGTTGCCACCATGGCTGCCGCCGTTGTTGCCACCACGATTATCATAGCCGCCGTGGTTGTTGCCGCCACCGTGGTGATCATCGTCAGCCTGGGTTTTCGCTTGGCCTGCAGCTACGAACACACCGGCAGCGTTAACAGTGCCGACCAGGGTGTCTTTCTTCATCACCTGAGTGCCGTAGTTGTTCACGACCAGGCCGCTGGAGGTTTGGTTAGCCGCCGCAGCAGATTGTGCTACACGGCCGCCGGATACAGCGATCGCCAGGTTGTTTTTCTGTTGGTTGAAGTCGCCGGCAGCGTTGTTCACGCCGATGTTGCCCGAGCCACCGTTACCCACGTTGTTGAGGCTGGCGCTGGCAGTGGTGGAGTAGTTGTTGACGGTGTTGGCGGTGTTGGTTTGAGTGGCGCTGGAAGCGGCGACCGCCGTGCCGAAGATGAAGCTTTCGTCAGCAGTGGCCAGAGCGGCGGCGTTGTCTTGTTGGTTGCCGTCGCCACCGGCGTTGTTCATGCCCAGGTTACCGTTCGAACCATTGGCGGAGTTGTCGATGTGGGCGTCATTCTTGGTGCCCAGGTTCAGTACGTTGTTATTACCGCTGCCCTGCGAATCAATGACGGCGGCCCCAGCGCCAGCAGTGATTTGCAGAATCTGTTCCAGAGTCGGGCCTTTTGGCTCGTGATTGCCGTGTCCGTTGCCGTGACCATTACCGTGATCATCACGGCCGCCTGCTTGTGCTGCGATTGCCATCACTGCTGCGAGAGCGAAAACCAGTGGTTTGAGGGCCATTGTAGGTTTCATGGTGTTTCTCCGTGCTTATTAGTTGGTTAAGTGTTGGTACTTTCTAATCGCACTGCGTTTGGGTCAGTCAGCGACCCGGATGCTCAGGGTGTTAGCCATACGGTTCCCCACCCCGGCACTCTGGTTCACCTGGATTACCCCTCGACTGCCGGTGAAGGCCTGGTCGCTTGTCACGACCTGGCGACTGCCGATTGGGGTACCAGTTGCTCCTGAGCTTGGTAGCAACGCCACGTTCTGTTGAGAAAGGGCGCTATCGTCAACGGCCTGCGGTGCAGCACTGATGCTGATCCGCATGACGTTGGCCATCTGGTTGTTGGCCCCGGCGCTCTGGTTGACACCCAGGACACCGTTACCATTACTGAAAGCGGCACCGCCGATGGTGGCCGTCGCGTTCATCGACGGATTGGCGGGTGTATTGAGACGTTGGTTGACGATGGTGGTCGCCGAGGCTTCGGTACCGATGGCAATGGCACGAACGTTGATTTGCTGTTGCTGATCGCCGGCGGCCTGGTTGACGTTGAAGTTGCCTTTGTATCGAACGCCGGCATCCTGGATGTTGGCGTTGTTGTTCGTGTTGACCGCCGAATCGGCCATGACGCTGGTGCAGCCGAGCAGGGCGAGAAAGAGAATGGAGCGATTCATGTCATTGACCTCCGGCCATTCTGGTCAGTGGCGCGAGGCCGGAGCTCATGGCGCGGTTGATGGTTCCCGAAATTGCGCCGCCGCTGCCTCCCTGGTGAGTCGATCCCATGCCCGGCATGCCATTGGGGTTGGTGACGACGTTCAGGCCCTGCATGCCACCCAGGCCGCTGCCGCCGTTGCCGGTGCGCAGCGCCGTTCCGCTGGTGACGCCGGCAATGTCGGCATCGCTCAGCTCGCCGGTGACGCGGGCAGAGGGGTTGGCATTGACGGTGGTCGGGTAGGGGTCTTTTTCCTGGGCTCGGCCGAAGTGAACCGGTTGCACGTCACGTTGCAGCACGATCACGCCATTGCCTTCGGCCTGGGCGTTGAGACTGAGTACCGAGGCAGCGGCACTCCCTATCAGTAGCAGGCAGGTCAAGCCTTTATTGAAAGTCCCCACGGCAGCAATTCCTTCTTTTTGTGGGCTGGCCCAGGCAGCGTTGGGTAGGAGAGAGCGAAAGCTGTGCCGGTTTTGGAAATTCTTTGATTTTCAGAGACTTGTGGATTTTGTCCGGGAACCCGCAATGCGTTCTGTTTCAGCGTTGAGACAGCGCATCACGCTCAAGCCCGTCTAAATGGCTTGGGATGCTCTGGAACGAGGGTTTGCGAAGAGGTGTATCAAAGGCTTAACAGGGAGGGTCGTTAGAGGGGCAGGGTGCTCAAGCAGGCCTTTTGCGCCAGGGAGGGTGTTTCAGGAATGGACAGATTGCCCCCAAAACAGGGTGAAAGGCTGGGTAAATACCCCCGAAATCAGGGGGTGGGTGCGAGCAAGCCGGTCACTGCCGCAACGGCTTGCGCCTGGCGATCAGCCCAATTGCCACCGAGGATGCGTAACGGCTGGCGGTGATTTTCCAGCCAGGCCAGGGTGTCATCGAAAAAGCGCCGACGCTCACTCAGTTCAGGTTGGCAACGTTGGCCATCATCTGTCCAGCCGACGTTTTCCGGTGACAGCACCAGGTGCAGGTCGTAGTGGCGAGCCAGCAGCGCCTGCTCGATCCAGGCCGGGCAGGCGCCGAACAGTGCCTGGCTCCAGAGCATGTTGCTCAGCAGGTGGGTGTCGAGGATCAACAGATCGGGCTGGCGGGCGCGGGCGTCGTCTTCCCATTGCAGTTGGCCACGGGCGATGTCCGGGATGTCGGCCAGGCAGGTGTCCCGCTGGTGGTGATCGATGAACCAGCGCACGTACTCGCCAACCACCATCGCGCCGAAACGCGCTTGCAACTCGGACGCCAGCCAGCTCTTGCCGCTGGATTCCGGCCCCGTCAGTACCAGCACCTTCATGTGCGCAGCGCCGGCGCCGCACGCCATTCACGCCAGCCTTGCACGGCCAGCAGCAGAAACAGTCCATAGAGGGCGGCGGTCAGGTACAGCCCCTTATAGATGAACAGACCGACGAAAATCACATCGACAATGATCCACAACGGCCAGCACTGGAGGCGTTTTTGTGCCATCCACACCTGCGCCACCAGACTGAACCCGGTAAGCGCCGCATCCAGCCAGGGCTGGGCGGCGTCGGTCCAGTGGGCCATGGCGGCACCGAGCAACAGGCTGCCAATGGCGCCGATCACCAGGCCATAAATCACCGAGCGTCCCTGGAGAACGCTGACTTCACGGCCATGCCGTGCGTCTCCCGCCCGGGTCCATTGCCACCAGCCATAGACCTGCAGCGCCGCGTAGATCACTTGCAGCAGCATGTCCGAATACAGCTTCACATCGAAAAAAATCCAGCTATAGATAAGCACCATGACCAGACCGATCGGCCAGCACCACGGGTTCTGCTTGACGGTCAACCAGACGGCAATCACGCCGAGGGTGGCGGCGAACAGTTCAAGCCCGGACATGGAGCTTCCTTGGGGAAATGGAGGAGGGGCCGGATTGTACCCAGATTGGGGCGAAGAGGCTTGCGTGGCAGAAACGGGTGTCTGGGCAAGCGGCTCTTGTGGCGAGGTAGCTTGCTTGCGCCTGGTTGCGAAGCAAGCCGATCAACATTCAACGCTGTTCTGCTTGACTCGATGACGCCTGCTTCGCAGGCGAACGGGAGCAAGCTCCCTCGCCACAAAAGTGCCTCAAACGCGGAATTGACGCAGCAGCCCATTCAGTTGCTCGCTCAACGCCTTGAGCCGCACGCTGGCGGCGCTGGACTGCTCGGCCGCCAGCGCGGTGCCGTGGGACAGGCCGGCGGCCTGGGTGACGTTCTGGTTGATGTCCTCGACCACGTGGGACTGTTGCAGCGTGGCGCTGGCGATCGAGGCGTTCAGCCCGGTGAGGTTGCGCAAGGCCTGGCTGATGGCGTTGAGGCTGCTGCCGGCCAGCCCGGCCTGTTCGATGGTGAGCTGCGAGGCGCGGCTGCTGTCGCCAATCACCTTGACCGCCGCCTCGGAGTGATTTTGCAGGCGTTCGATCATTGCCTGGATTTGCGCCGTGGACTTCTGCGTGCGCTGGGCCAGCAGGCGGACCTCGTCGGCCACCACCGCAAAACCGCGGCCCTGCTCGCCCGCACGGGCCGCTTCGATGGCGGCGTTGAGCGCCAGCAGATTGGTCTGTTCGGCGATGGAGCGGATCACTTCCAGGACGCTGCCGATCTGCGTGCTTTCGGCGGCCAGGGTGCGGATCACCTCCACGGCCTGGTCGATGGTGCCGGACAGGGAGTCGATCTGCTTCAGGCTGCTGTCGATGTTGATCTGGCCCTGCTGTGCCTGCGCCTCGGCATCGCGCATTTCGCTGGCGGCCTGCTCGGCGTTTTTTGCCACATCCTGCACGCCATAGGTCACTTCGTTCATGGCGGTGGCCACCAGCTCCATCTGTTGCGACTGTTGCTGGCTGCGTTGCTGGGCCTGGGTGGCGTCGTTGCCCAGCTCGCTGGACGATTGGCCCAGTACCGTTGCGGACGCTTGCAAGTCACCGATCACCTGCCGCAGCTTGGCCGTGAAGGCATTGAAATGACGGGCCAGTTGCGTGACCTCATCCTGGCCACTGGTGTCGAGACTGCGAGTCAGGTCGCTTTCGCCGCTGGCAATGTTGGCCATGGCATCGACCGTCTCGCGCAGGGGCTGGGCAATGCTGCGGGCGATCATGAACACCACCAGCATCATCACCAGGGCAATCGCCAGGCCGATGGAGGACGCTTTCCACACCTGGCCACGGAATTCGGCTTGCACGCTGTCGGTGTACACGCCCGAGCCGATCACCCAGCCCCAGGGCTCGAACAGTTTGACGTAGGAGGTCTTTTCCACCGGATCGCTGGCGCCTGGTTTCGGCCAGCGGTAATTGACCAGGCCCGCGCCTCTGGTCTTGGCGACGGCGACCATCTCGTTGAATACCGCAAAGCCGTCCGGGTCGCGGATCGCCGACAGGTTCTGGCCATCGAGCTTGGGGTTGGCCGGGTGCATGATCATCACCGGCGTCAGGTCATTGATCCAGAAGTAATCATTCTGGTCGTAGCGCAATCCGCGAACGGCGCTCAAGGCCTGTTTCTGTGCGGCTTCACGGGTGAGGGTGCCTGCGGTTTCCAGCTCATGGTAATAGCTGAGAATGCCGCTGGCGGTCTGCACCACATGCTCGGTTTTCAGGGCCTTGGCCTTGTACAGATCGTCGTTGATCTGCTTGAGCATGATCACGCCCAACGCCAGGAGCATTGTCACGGCCACGATCAGGATCAGCCACAACCGCCGGCTGATCGACACTTTGCGCAGGCTTTTCATAACGCAGGCTCCAGTTTCTTGTTCTTGGATTTCTTGTTTTTGTAAAGGCAGAGCACCAGCCTGCTGCCGTACCCGAGTACGCGTCAGCGCGAATCGGGCTTGTCTGATAGGATTTCGGCCCCGCGCGGCAAAACCTGAATTCAAACTGATTTTTCACGGAGTTTTCTGCAGCCAGCGGGTATCTTGTGCGCGCGAGTTTGCGACTACGCTCAACGTTATGAAAAAAATACTGACGGGCCATGCGCTCAAGCTTGGCTTTTGGGGGATTGATGGATCTTTGGACTGCCTTTCAGGCGTTGATACTTGGGGTTGTTGAAGGGCTGACGGAGTTTTTGCCGATTTCCAGCACCGGGCACCAGATTATTGTGGCCGACCTGCTCGATTTCGGTGGCGAGCGCGCCATGGCGTTCAACATCATCATCCAGCTGGGTGCGATCCTGGCGGTGGTGTGGGAGTTTCGCCGCAAGATTTTCGACGTGGTCATTGGCTTGCCGACGCAGCCCGGCGCCAGACGCTTCACCGCCAATCTGCTGATTGCCTTCCTGCCGGCGGTGGTCCTGGGGGTGATCTTTGCCGACCTGATCCACCATTACCTGTTCAACCCGATCACCGTGGCCGCCGCGCTGGTGGTGGGCGGTGTGATCATGTTGTGGGCGGAAAAGCGTCAGCACGCGGTGCACGCCGAAACCGTGGATCAGATCACCTGGAAAGACGCGCTCAAGGTCGGCTTCGCCCAGTGCCTGGCGATGATTCCCGGTACCTCACGTTCGGGCGCGACCATCATTGGCGGCCTGTTGTTCGGCCTGTCGCGCAAGACCGCTACCGAATTCTCGTTCTTCCTGGCCATGCCCACCATGGTGGGGGCAGCGGTGTACTCGGGCTACAAGTACCGTGACCTGTTCGTGCCGGCAGACTTCCCGGTGTTCGCACTCGGGTTCGTCACCGCGTTCATCTTCGCGATGATTGCTGTCAGGGGCCTGCTCAAGTTCATTGCCAGCCACAGCTACGCGGTGTTTGCCTGGTACCGCATCGCGTTTGGCTTGCTGATCCTGGCGACCTGGGTATTCGGCTGGGTCGACTGGACCGCGGCCAAGCGATGAGTGATGCCAGCGCGCGCAATCGCTCCGGGCGCCCGTCCGGGGGAGGCATTCGAAATCTTCGCCTCAAGTGGCTGATTTTTGCGGTGCTGTGCGCGCTGCCGTTGTTCGGTTCGATCTCGATGTGGCTGCGAGGGGTTTCACCCATTCCCCTGGCGGCCTACGGCATCGTCAGCCTGCTGGCGTTCCTGCTGTACTGGAGCGACAAGCGCAAGGCCCGCGCCGAGCAATGGAGAACGCCCGAAAACGTATTGCACGCCCTGGAGTTCGCCGGCGGCTGGCCCGGCGCCTTGCTGGCGCAGCAGGTGTTTCGGCACAAAACGCGCAAGGTGTCGTTTCAGATGGTGTTCTGGCTGATCGTGCTGCTGCACCAGATCTTCTGGATCGACATGCTGTTTCTCGGCGCAAATCTGCTGGCCCTGATGCCCCTGTAGAAGCGAGCTCGCTCGCGATGGACGTCAACGATAACGCTTGCAACCTGACACCCGCGGCGTGCTCGGGTGCATCGCGAGCGAGCTCACTCCTACGGAAAATCAAAGCAGCAAGCCGATCTGCGTGCGCTTGGGCAGCTTACTCACCACCAGTTGATGAGAACGCTGCAGCAATCCCCGTAACTCTTGAGCCCCGAGCGGGTAGGGCGTCTCCATGATGATCCACTGCGCCCGCGCCAGATAAGGCGCCGGGTGAATGCCCGGGCGGTCGCAATGGCCGAGAAAGAGATCCTTGTCCACCTTGAACGCCAGGGAATCACCCCTCAGCCCCTGCATGGCGAACATCTTGTTCCCGGCAATCGAAAACACCCGCACGCCACCCCACTTGTAGTCCTCCCGCGCACCGGGCAACGACAGGCAAAAGGCTGCCACGTCCGCTTCATTCATGCGTCCTGCTTTCATAACGACCCCTATGTCGGCGTAGCTGATTGGTTGCCGCCCAGCCAGCCCCACCGGGGCCGATTCAGGAAATTGGACAACCCGAGCGACGAATACCAATCTGCGAACTGTTTCCCCAAGAGTGCTATGGGAAACACACCCTGTCACCTGCGATACTTCGGGCTGCGATCAAACAGTGAGTAAAGGCTTCCGTGTACGACTTCAATGATTTGTATTTCTTTGTCCAGGTCGTCGACCACAACGGATTCACCAGCGCGAGTAAAAAGCTCGACATCCCGAAATCCAAGCTGAGCCGACGTATCGCATCCTTGGAGGAGCGGCTTGGTGTGCGTCTGATCCAGCGATCGACCAGGAAATTCACGGTCACGGAGATCGGCCAGGACTACTACCGACATTGCGTGGCGATGCTCGTGGAGGCCGACGCCGCGGAGCAAGTTGTTGAGCATTCACGCTCCGAGCCCCAAGGGATTGTACGTATCAGCTGCCCGCCTGCGTTGGGGGCCATGGGCGTAAGCGACATCATCGCCGAGTTCATGGTGTTGCACCCAAAAGTCCAGGTGCACATAGACAGTACAAATCGCAGGGTCGATGTGCTGGGGGAGGGTTACGACATCGCGCTGAGGGTACGTTTCCCGCCACTGGAGGACGACAACCTGGTGATGAGAGTCCTCGGTGACAGCCATCAGAAGTTGGTGGCCCGGCCATCGTTGATCGATGGACTGTCACTCAAAACCCCCAGTGACTTGGTGCACCTGCCCAGCATGGATTTAGGCCCGCCCAACCGTGAACACCGGTGGACCTTTTTAGGAAAGAAAGACGATCGAATCGAGGTGGCCCACACGCCACGATTTGTTACCTCCGATCTTGATGCGCTGCATCGTGCCGCAATACAGGGGGTGGGCGTTGTGCAACTGCCGGAAATCATGGTGCGCCACGCAATACATGACGGACTATTGGTAGAGGTGCTCCCTGAGTTCGTGCTGCGCAGCGGCCTCATCCATGCGGTGTTCCCATCTCGTAGAGGACTGCTGCCTTCGGTCCGTGGACTGATTGATAAGTTGGCTGTGGATTTTGGGGCAAACGCTGAGGCGGACAGGATCGCTTGTGAAAAAGCAGGCAAGGCGCACCCGGCTACACGGTAGTGGTAGGTTGAAAATGCCCAGACTGTCAGTTGTTGACAGTTACGCGCCACAATCCGTACTACAGGAACGAATAGCTGTAATTGAAGATAAGTCGCGTCTGGTCCGTATCGGGTAACGCTGAACCATCACTTCGGTAAGTGCCGTGGCGCAATGTGGTCCCGAAGCCTTTCAGCGGGCCACCCTGGATGATGTAATCAATCCTCATGTCACGTTCCCACTCTTTGTGATCGCTACCACCTGCGACATCCTTGATGTCATCGCCCCTGAGGTAGGAAATTGAGGTTTTCAATCCCGGTACACCGATCTTTGCGAAGTCGTAGGAGTACTGACCAAAGTTGGTTTGTTCACCGGCCCTGGAGAAATTGCCCACAATGGCGTCTGTGAACAGGTAGAAAGCAGTGCCACCATTACCCTCTGGGCGATTGCGGCCATCGACAACGTTGCCTTGGTTGAGCCACACAAATCCACCATCGTCGCTGACGCTTTCGTGCCCTAAAAGGATGGCGTGGCCGCCCAAGCTGTAAGTAAACATCGCGCTCCACGTTTTGTTATCCACCTCTCCAGGTGTTTTCGCATATCCCCCGTTGTTGTTGAAACGGTAACCGACATCGCCGTTCTTACCGTCAGAACTGCTGTCGAAATAGCGCAGATCAGTTTTGAACGACTGCTCATCTCCCAGTGGCAGTACGTGAACCAGGCCGAGATAATGTTGCTTGTAGTAGTTTTCGAGCCGAGCGAAGTAATACTGAAACGTAAGATCCTTCGTGGCCTTCCAATCACCACCGGCAAAGCGAAAATCGTTCGAGTCTTTGGTTCCCCCTGCCAACGCCAGGCCAGTGGGGTTGCTGGTAGCACGGCCTGAAGATTGATCAATTTTACCGGCGGTCAGCGTGAGGTTATCAATCTCTTTGGAGGTCAGGATACCGCCTCCAAAGTTCTGGTAAACGAGACGTGAATCGGTAGCGACGAGTATCGGCAGATTGGGTGTGAAGATATTGCCAATACCCAGTTCCGTTTTTGAGAGACGTGCTTTCAAAGTGCCGCCCACTCTGCTCCATGAATGATCAGCGGAGCCGTCAGTGTCGCTGGGGAAGAAGGTATTTGCGTCAGGGTGATGGCCCCTGCCGCCGTCCAGGTGCACAGCCACCAGCGATGCCACGTCCACCCCAAAGCCTACTGTGCCTTGGGTAAAGCCCGATGTGAACGCGAACTTGAGTGCCGTTGCTGTTTCACGCTGGTCGAGTCCGCCGTCTCGATTGTCGTTCGAATAGTAGTACGTGCGATTGCTGACAGTAGCCTGACTGTCCTCGATGAATCCATGCGGCTTTGCATTTTCGGCATTTGCGCCAATGCAGAACCCGGAGAGTACGATCGCGGCTGGCAACGTCGTTCTTTGCATTTGAGCTCCTGACACGTCGGCGCGGGTTAGAAGAACGCGTAGCTGTAGTTGAAGATCAGACGCGTTTGATCGGTGTTGGGTATGCCCGTGTTGTCACTGCGATAGGTGCCATGGCGCAGCGTTGTACTAAAACCCTTTAGCGGGCCGTGCAGAATATTGTAGTCAATCCTCAGATCACGCTCCCATTCCGAAAGATCGCGGCCACCTCTAGGATTCTTGATGTCTTCGCCTCTCAGATACGCAACCGAAGCCTTCAGTCCCGGTACTCCCGCTTTTGCAAAGTCGTAGGAATACTGACCAAAGCTGGTCTGTTCGCCTGCACGGGAAAAGGTACCCACGACTGCTTTGGTGAATAGATAAAAGGTGGAGCCTCCATTGCCCTCGGGACGATTTCGACCATCTGTGACGTTGCCTTGATCGAGCCATACAAACCCACCCTCACCGCTTACGCCTACATGGCCCAGCATCAACGCATGGCCTCCAAGGCTGTAGGTGAACATGGCACTCCAGGTCTTGTTATCGACCTCGCCGGGGTGTTTTGCATAGCCGTTGTTATTATTGAAACGGTAACCAGGCTCCCCGTTTTTTCCGTCAGAGCTACTGTCGAAATAGCGCAGATCAGTTTTGAATGCCTGGTCTTCGCCCAGTGGCAGGACGTGAACCAGGCCAAAGAAATTCTGCTTGTAATAGTTTTCCAGTCTGGCGAAGTAGTATTGGAACATCAGTTCCTTCGTAGCCTTCCAGTCACCCCCTGCAAATCGAAAGTCGTTGGAGTCTCTGGTGCCGCCGGCAACAGCCAATCCCGTAGGGTTACTGGTAGCTCGCCCTGCAACCTGGTCAAACTTACCGGCAGTGAGCGTCAGTCCATCGAACTCTCTGGACGTGATAACGCCGCCTGCGAAGTTCTGGGAAACGAGCCGCGCATCTGTAGAAGTCAGAATCGGCAGGTTGGGTGTGAAGATATTGCCCACGGCCAAATCAGTTTTCGACCATCGGGCTTTGACATTGGCGCCCGCTCTATCCCATGAGTGAACGGCAGATCCGTCGGAGTCGCTGGGGAAAAAAGTGTTCGCATTGTCAGGGTGGTGGCCTTTGCCGCCATCGAGGTGAACAACTAGGGATGTTGACGCATCCAGTCCGAAACCCAGGGTGCCTTGAGTAAAGCCGGACAGGAAATTGAGGTTAAGTGCTGTGCCGGCCTCTCGCTGGTCAAATCCGCCATCGTGGGTGTCATTTGAGTAATACATGGTGCGAGAGCTGACGAAGGCCTGGCTGTCTTCGAGGAATCCGTGCGTCTTGGAATCAGCAGCACTGGCGTTGATGGAGACGGCAGCCACAACCATTACAGCTGGTAAGGCCTTGCTTTTCATAAAGGCTCCAAGGTGGTCGGCGCTATTGAAAAAAGCCGTCCTGGCCGTTTGAAAATCACCCTGGAAGCTGTCGCAGATGTTTTCGGGGGCAAGCTGTAAAAAGGGTAGCAGCAGCGCCTGCCTGGCAACGGAGCAGCGTCCTACCGAATGCCAAAATAGTGAATGATATTTTCAGCAAGAATGACGCCTCCAAGATCAGAGGCTGTCAGGAGGGGCAAAGGCGGGGTGGTATTTCGTGTCTAGATCGAACTTTGCAGGCGCCAGGACGGCGCTGAGAGCTTGTCAACCAGGAAGTCAGCCAGCACGTCGACTTTTGCCGGTCGCGAGTGCCCGGAAGGGGTGACAAAGTAAAGGCCTCCCTCCTGAAAATGCCATTGAGGCAGGATGACCTGAAGTCGTCCGTCGCGCAGGTATTCACTGGCGACGAATTCTGGCAGCTCAGCAATGGCGAGGCCGGACAGAACGACGGGCAGCAACGCCTCTATATTGGTGACGCGCAGAGAGCCTGAAGGCGCAACGCTGATTTCGTTGCCTGCAGCATTGCTCAATCGCCACACGTCACTTTGCGCTCTATAGGCATAGCCCAGGCAATTTCTTCCTATCAAGTCATGCGGGTGATCGGGAAGGCCATACTGCTCGACGTAGGCGGGGGAGGCCACCAGATATCGTGAAACTGGACACAGCCTTCGGGCGACCAGAGAAGAGTCGGGTAATACCGCTATTCGAATTGCAGCGTCGAAGCCTTCGCCGATCAGATCAACTGCACCATCGAACAGGTGAAGGTCGATCGAGATATCGGGGTAGTTGAGGAGAAACTCCGGAATGATTGGGGCTACCCAACGTACGCCAAATGTCATGGGGATCGCCAGGCGCACAAGCCCACGCGGGCGAGACGAAAGCTCTCTGGCAAAGCCTTCAGTCAACTCCGCATCTCGATAAAGCCGGCTGGCATTTTCGGCAATGCTGCGACCGAATTCTGTAAGGGCGAGCTGCCGAGAGGTTCGATTCAATAGACGGGCACCCAGCCTGTCTTCAAGACGGCTGACACCTCGGGAAACGGTGGCCACTGATACGCCCAAAACCCTGGCGGCGGCTGCAAAGGAACGCTCTTCCGCGACCTTGGCGAACATTGCCAACCCTTCAAAATCCGGCATCTTGGACATCAACATTTCTGCAACGATGGTTTGCAATCAATTCTATTTGGAAAGGTAGGGTTCGTCGATATTCTTTGGACATGCGCTTTTCTGGCGTTTTTTATGAGGAATATCGAATGTCACGCAAGCTTGAAGGCAAAGTTGCAATTGTCACCGGTGGGTCCACCGGAATCGGTTTGGCCACGGCCATCCGTTTCGCCCAGGAAGGCGCTCACGTCTATATCACGGGTCGGCGTCAGGCTCAGCTGGACGCTGCTGCGTTGGCCATCGGTAACAATGCGACCGCCGTACGCGTCGATTCCGCAAAGCTGGAAGAACTGGACGAGCTGTTCAGTGCGGTGAAAGTCCAACATGGTCGGGTCGATGTGCTGTTTGTAAACGCCGGCGGCGGTGAGCTGCGCAATTTGAAGGACGTCACCGAAGATCATTTCGATGATACGTTCGACCGAAACGTCAAAGGTGTGCTCTTCACAGTACAAAAATCATTGCCACTGCTGTCCAAGGGCGCTTCGGTGATTCTTACCGGATCGACCGCAGCCAGTGGCGGTACGCCAGATTTCAGCGTCTATGCAGCTTCGAAGGCCGCCGTGCGATCCTTTGCACGCAACTGGATCCTGGACTTGAAAGGCCAAGACATTCGTGTGAATTGCCTTACCCCTGGCCCGATCAAGACCCCTGGTCTGGTTGGTCTTGCCGGCCCGGACGAAGCGCATCAGCAAGGCATGCTGGACCACTTCGCTTCGCTTATTCCAATGGGCCGTGTTGGCGATCCTGATGAAATTGCCAAAGCGGCGGTATTCCTTGCCTGCGATGATTCAAGCTTTGTGAATGGCAGTGAATTGTTCGTCGATGGCGGTATTGCACAGATCTGATTGTGTGAAGACTGGGAAAGCGCAAGTTTTCCCGGTTTTTATGTAATCTACATCGATAGGGTCATGGTGGAGAAATTTGATTATCCAGGGTGTATGACTACGATGATCCTATGCTGCAATAACCTGACCGGGTGCCGAGATGATAAGTGCAAATGATAGTAACGAGCTGATTGATATTACCAAGCTCTACTTTGGTAAGGCTGATGCTGGTGATCCATCTATTCTGGAACTGTTCAGTGATGATGTTCAGCTGTTTTTTCCAAAGTTTGGTACTCGCACAGGAAAGGAACAAGTTGTCGCTTTTGTTCAAGGGCTGATGAGTAAATTAGATAGCCTGAAACACGATGTTGACACCTATAACTACATTGCGAGCGGGCGGATAGTCGTTGTAGAAGGTACCGAGAGTGGTGTCGCGAAGAACGGTGAACATTGGCCGGTTGCCGGGCGTTCCGAAGGCAGATTTTGCAACGTGTTCGAGTTTACGGGCACTTTGATTTCACGTCTCCACATCTACGTCGATCCTGATTTTTCAGGCCAAGATGATGCCAGGTTTTACTGGGGTTGACGGCCAGCACCCGCAGTGTACGGCACATTGAAAAAATAGCGTGCCCGCTGACAAGGCAGCCCCGAGTCATTCAGTGCACGGGCTTTTTATGCTGAACCAGCAAATGTTATTTTCAATGAAAATAGTTTTCATGCGGCCATCGGTCCGTCAACAACTATGGTGATGTTCCGATTTCTAGAACAATGGCGGTCAGTTGTTCTGCGTGGTGCACTGCAATTTGACTCCCCTCACTGTAAGCAGCAATTGCGATATGGGTGTTGTCGATTATTTTGCGGTATGGATTAATCAAGTTGATGACGGTGTGGAAGGCGATAAAACGATACCTTCTGTCGCCAATTGTTTATTCGCATTACTCATTCGCTGGCACTTATTAAATACGAGCTAACCTGTTACTGAAGGTGAATTGAAAGTGAGTGAAGCAGCTTGGCAGACTTTCATGACACCTATGGCTACTCCTCTGTGCAGGGTTTGATCGGAAAGAGGCAGCGGCCATTCAGTGCTCGAAGCTGTTTTGCTGGCGATTGCTCTGGTTGATCGAGGAGCAGCTACACCGGTCGCTTCGAGCTATTGGCTAGCACTGTCGAATCTGACTCGAGGACATTCCATGAAGATTTTGATTGCTCTTTTCTTGACCATTGCTGCCAGTGGCGCGTTTGCTGAAAGTGACAGGCAGGCACCTCGCACTGGCGTTCCGACGGATGTGGCAAAAGTAATCAGCGTGACCGACATCAGGTTTGCCTGTGGGGTCGTACCTGTCGAGATGGTCTATCAAGACTCCCAAGGCAGGCGGCGTGTGGCAACGTATCTGGAGGAAGGGGGAGGGTGCCAGACCAATTAGGGGGCGGCTCAAGCACTGTCAGTCCTCTGCGGTTGGGCCTGGCCATCGTCCGACAACGAGAGACCGGCGCAGAAAACGCCGCTTCAATACTCTGCCAGGCCTACACTGCATGTGGGTTGTCTGCACCGATGGACCTGATAAAACGCGCGCTTTGAGCTGGAGTCACGGAAGCGACAGAATGAGTTGCCCACGTACGTTCATTCTTCACCAGTGTGTGAATCATGACCAATCCCGTAAAAAGCTCTACGGGGGCGCAGCGCCCTCACGCAATCACGTTCTGCCAGTTCCAGCTGTTCCCGTCCCAGAGGTTACTGCTCAGAAACGGAGAACACGTCGAGCTGGGTAGCCGAGCTTTAGACGTGCTCATTGCTCTCGTCGCCCATGCTGGTGAAGTGATTACCACCCGCGACCTCGTCCAGATGGTGTGGAAGGGTGTGGTAGTGGATGAGAGTTGCATACGTGTCCATATTTCTGCCTTGCGCAAAGCGTTGTCGTGCCCGGAAACCGATACGAGCTATGTCGTCAATATTCCGGGCCGCGGCTATAGCTTTGTGGCCCCCGTCATTCTTGCTCCGCTCGATGTCGACAATGCGACCACGATCGAGTCGATACCGGCTGGCGAGTTACCGCCCCGTCTTGCGCGCATGGTAGGTCGGGACGACACCGTGCAGGCAATCTCGGACCTGATCAGGCAGCACCGTTTTGTCACTATCAGCGGTCTTGGAGGGATGGGTAAGACCACGGTGGCGATAACGGTTGCTCACCAGTTCAGGTCGCAATTTGAAGGCATGGTCATTTTTCTGGATCTGAGCGCCATTACAGATTCCAGGATGCTGCCTGGAACTCTCGCGGCCGCGGTGGGCGTGCAGTACCAGGAAGCCGAGCCGTTGCAAACGTTGGTGGGTCTCATACGAGATATGCGTTTGTTGGTCGTGTTCGATAGTTGTGACCATGTTATCGATGCAGTGGCTTGTCTGGCAGAAACGCTGTTTGGGCAGGCAGAACATACCCACATTTTAGTGACCAGCCGAGAACCGTTACGAGCGGAAGGTGAGCATATCTACCGATTGGGTTCTCTGGCCTGTCCACCCGATGAAGCGCAGCTGACAGCCACTGAAGCCATGACCTTCTCGGCAGTGCAATTGTTCGTTGAGCGCGTCGCTCATAATCAAAGTGCGTATACCCTCAGCGATAAGGATGTGCCGGTGGTGGCTCACATCTGCCGAAAACTCGACGGCATCGCGCTCGCCATTGAACTGGGCGCGGGCCAGGTTCCAGCCTACGGAATTCAGGGCATCGCTGAACTGCTCGAAAATCGCTTCAGCCTGTTTTGGGAAGGGCGTCGCAACGCCATGTCCCGGCACCAGACGCTGAACGCAATGATCGATTGGAGCTACGATCTCTTATCCGCAAACGAGGCCATGGTGTTACGCCGGTTATCCGTCCTGACTGGCAAATTCTCCCTGGAGGTTGCAACGCAAGTGGTAGCGCCTCAAGGCCATGAGATGATGGTTATCGATGCGATAGGTCGATTGGTGACGAAGTCGTTGGTCTTGGCCGAAAGTAGTAATTGCTTGATGTGCTACCGACTTCCCTACACGACCCGGGCTTACGCGCTTGAGAAATTACATGATGCGGGTGAGTTTGACTCGACAACCGAACGCCACGCTGTCTACCTCGTCTCACTGCTGGATCGTCTCAATGTACAGGGCGAAGCGCTTCCGGATTACGAGCGTATCCAGCGTTACATCGAATATCTGGGAAACATCTGCGCGACGCTCGATTGGACTTTCTCGGCGTCAGGGAATCTTTCTCTTGGTATTCGCCTTGCTGCCTCTTCGGCGCCATTGTTCCTGGGTTTGTCCATGCTCGACGAGTGTCGTCGATGGAGTGGACGAGCGCTCGCCGCCGGGGTATGTCGGCCCAATGGTCTCCCTCAGGAAACTGTTTGGCAGGAGGCGCACGCCATCTCCACCATGTTCGCTCTAGGAACGCCCCATAGCGCGAACGCGTCGAGCGGCATGAGTCAGGTATTTGACCAGAACCTGGGCGACACCCTTCGCCAGCTCAGATTGTTGGGTGGGTCAAGCAACCCCCTCACGTGGAGTGCGGAACAGGAATTCCAATCCTCGACTCTTCAGGCAATGACGCTCAGTGATCAAATCACCGATCCTAAAGGTATTGCCATGATGCAATGGAAGCTGGGCGACGCTCATCAATACGCCATCCAACATCAATCGCCGGTGCAGGATTCTCGTGCCAGTTGGAATCTGTATTCGTCGCCCTCGGCAGGTGACGATTTCTCGTTCAGCTACGACTACCGTGTCCGAGCGTTGTCATCTCTGGCCAGGATTTCGTGGTTGCGCGGATACCCGGATCAGGCGGTTCAGCTCGGTCGACAAGCGCTCCATCGTGCAAATCATCTGCGCCATCCTGCAACCACTTGCCTGGCGCTTATCTATGTGTCCACGGTATTTCTCTGGACGGGTGACTGGAGTGCCGCCCGGCAGACAATTGACCAGCTCAACTCGGTTGCCAAGCTCAACTGCTTCGAGCCAGAGTTGGCAGTAGGGCTTGGCCTCGAAGGCATTCTTTTGCATTCCCAAGGCAGTGTTGAGGCCGGTATTGAGCAATTGAATGGTTGCCTGAGCCTGCTGAGCGTTGAGAACCACCAAGTCCTGGCTACGATGTTCATCAGATGTCTGGCCGAAGGTTTCGCTGCTACAGGCAGGTTTGATAACGCGCTGCAAATCGTTTGTGGTGCAATGGAGATGATTGAAAACATTGGCGAGACCTTCGATACCCCGGAAATCCTGCGAATCGCCGCGGACCTCTATGCCGCTCGTCCGGACCCAGACTTTGAGCTGGCCGAACAATATCTGAATCGGTCGCTGGCCTGTGCCCAGCGGCAATCGGCGTTGGCTTGGGAGTTACGCACGGCGACTTCGTTGACAAGGCTGCAACTGAAGCAAGGTCGCAATGACGAGGCTGGACAATTGCTGCTTACGGTTTTCGGAAAATTCTCTGAGGGCTATGACACCCGGGATATGCGTGTAGCTCGAGTGCTATTGGAGTCATTGTGCCTGCGCAGTGGGGCGAGTGATGAAGAGATCCTGCCACAGGGTTCAACGTAACCCCGTGGCAGGTTTTTTGCCTAAGCCTTGCCTTCCATCATTGCGACCACTTCATCAGTAGTCCACACGGCATTTGCCATGAAGCGGTAGTTGATGATCGCCGCCATGTATCCGTCACCCTCAGGTAACTTCGGCCCTGCCACGGCGTCTCGTACCACTGCGACCTCGAACCCCTGTTCAAGCAGTTCACGCATGTGAGATTCCACGCAGAGGTTCGCCAGCATGCCGGTCAGGATGACTTGATCGACAAGTTGTTTACGCAGCTGCAGGTTAAGGTCGTTCACCTGTGGCCCGTACAGCTTGTGGGGTGAGCAGAGAAACGTCTTGCCGTCCATGATGTAGGGTTTGAACTCCGGCATGAAATCGCTTCCTGAATTTTCAAATGCCGCCACGTCCAGCTCGTTTTTGCGATCATCAAAAAGCTTCATATCGTGTTGCATGGCCTCGACCGGGGCCTGAATTTTCCAGTGATGGTCAGTGCCCCAGTACCAATGCGGCGAGATCGCGACGGTCATGTTGGCTGCCTTGGCCGCTTTGAACAGGCGCAGGAGATTGGGGACCAGATTCTGCTCCGTAACGCTTTCGCCGGTCATGGGCCAGGCCTTGCCTTTAGGGCTCATGAAATCGATTTGCGGGTCGATGACCACCAGGGCCGTACGCGAAAGGTCGAGCTTCATCGTCGACTTCGGTAATGCCGGATTCTTGGGAGCAGCATACTTTTCGAGATTCGATTGCGCAGGCTTGTCCGCTGCCATGGCAGACGGAATCGCACTGGCCGCCACGGCAGCGGCAGCTCCCATGACAAATGAGCGTCTGCCGATTGGAAGGAATTTTTCAGACATGATGTCTCTCCACATAATTTACGACGTTCAGCTATGAAGGAATGCCAGTAAATCCTTGTTGAGTTGTTCCCTGTGGGTCTCAGTCAGACCATGGGGCGCGCCTGCATATACCTTGAGGGTTGCGCCAGGGACCAACTTTTTGGAGGCTCTGCCAGCAGCATCGATAGGCACAATCTGATCGTCGTCCCCATGGACGATGAGCGTCGGTTTATCGAATTTTTTGAGGTCTTCGGTGAAGTCTGTTTCCGAAAACGCCTTGATTGAATCGAACGTGTTTTTGAAACCGCCGACCATCCCCTGTCTCCACCAGGAATCAATCATGCCTTGGGACGTTTTCGCTCCAGGCCGGTTGAATCCATAGAAGGGGCCTGCCGGGATATCTTTGAACAGTTGCGAGCGGTCCGCGATCATCCCCGCACGGATACCGTCAAAGACATCAATCGGTAATCCTCCAGGGTTTGCGGGCGTTTTAAGCATCAGGGGAGGCACTGACGAAATCAGGCAAATCTTCGAAACGCGAGCAGTACCGTGGCGCCCTACATATCGCGCTACTTCACCACCGCCGGTGGAAAAACCCATGATGGTGACGTTCTTGAGATTCAGTGTATTGATGACAGTGGCAAGGTCATCGGCGTAGTGATCCATATCATTGCCGTCCCAAGGCTGGCTTGAGCGGCCATGACCGCGTCGGTCGTGTGCGACGACTCGAAAGCCCTGGGATGCGAGGAAGAAGGCTTGCCCATCCCAGCTGTCGGAATCGAGAGGCCAGCCATGGCTGAGTGTCACGACCGGGCCGTTTCTGGGACCCCAATCTTTGTAATAGAGCACCACACCTTCACTGGTCGTAATGGTATTGGATGTCATGGCATGGGATCCCGATTCAGATTTTGATGGCGAGGCAGTTTGTGCCTGTGCCGCTTTGGGTAACATTGATACCAGGGCCACGCCTATCCCTGTCATTACAAGGCCGCGGCGTATGGCTGCATCCTGAGAAAGCACGGATTTGTCTGTCATTTTCTGCTCCGAGTGCCTGGCTATGCGATCAATTGTTCTTGATGTTGATCTTGGTAATGATTGGCGGTCGGATAGGACTATGGGCGCGGGGGCATCGGGATTCGAGTTAAGAGATGTGAAACGGTGTTATGAAGTGCTAATGGCGAAGATAATGATATTTTAAAAGTAGCTGTGACTAGTTTGGCTTTATTTATTTTAGATGGTGAGCGGGTTGCTGCAGAGCGCCCTTCGGGAAGCGGGATTTATACATTGAAAAGCAAGATGGGATTTGTTTGACAGAGCAGAAATGCTGACGTGATTTGATGGTTGAAAGTGCTGTTGGAAGCAGATGCCCAATGACTGTTAATCATGGGCATCTGGCATCATTCATAGCACTGCAACGTGCGTAGCGCGTTGGCGCAGCTCGCGTATTCCTTGTCCAAGTTTGCGGCGCAGTAAAGATCGCAGCGTTGTACCGTCGGCATAACCGACGCGGCTGGCAATCTGTTCGACGCTGCAGTCAGTTGTCTGCAACAGATGCACCGCGTAATCAACGCGTAAGTCCTGAAACCACGCCAGGGGAGACTTGCCCAGAACTTGTTGAATACGTCGAACAAGAGTGCGTTCACTCACGCCGATGGTGGCGGCCGCCGCGGCCGCTGAAAAACCGGACTCAAGATGGTCGCGTGCCCATTGCTCAAAGCGCTGGACGATGGGGTCCGTGTGAGCAATGTGATCGGGAATGATGAATGCAGCTTGTGATGGTCTCGTCTCGATAAGCAGGTAGCGAGCACATAGCGCAGCAAGCGTGGGACTTTGACGACTGATTACGTGCAGACCCAGGTCGAAGTGGGCCATCGCGGCGCCCGCGGTTACAAAAGGATCTGAGCAGACGAGCATCCGCTCTTCATCGAGAATCACAAGAGGATAACGGTGACGGAAGAATGCTGACAGCCACCAGGACGTAGTAGCGCTATGACCGTTCAGCAGCCCGGCTTCTGCCACTACGAATGTACCCGTACAAGCCGCAGCAATTGTCGCGCCGGCTTGTGACCAACACTTCAACCACTGCCCGGCTTGCACGACGTCGGGTTGTTCGAGGGCTCTGGTGAGTCCTTCCGGCATCTTGGAGGACAAGGCGGGTACCAACACCAGATCGGGTTGGGGTAACTCTGCGGCAAGGCGCACCGGCACGCTAAGATTTTGGCCTGTGCGCACCTCGGGTCTGACCCCCACGATTGTCACATCCAACATTTTTTTGGTCGGCTCTTCTGCGGCCAGTTCAGTGGCTGTTCCGAGCACGTCCATAAAGGCGGCCAGGCCGAGATCAAAAACACCCTCAAGGGCTAAGATATAAATTCTCATGGCGGAAACGATACCTTTGTTGTCGGCCCCGCCACTATACGGCGGATTCCAGCGTTCCTACACTGGAATCACCAACCACCGGTATAGGAATCGAAGATGGTCAGCGTAGCCCTGTTTGTAGAAATGAAAGCCAAGCCAGGCAAGGAATCGGAGGTTGACGATTTTCTGAGAAGCGCTTTGCCACTGGCAAACGCGGAGACAGGTACCACCGCCTGGTTCGCGCTGAAAATGAGCACTTCGGTTTTTGGTATTTTTGATGCCTTTGCCAACGATAAGGATCGCGATGCTCATCTGAACGGTCCCATTGCCCAAGCGTTGATGTCCAAAGCCGGCTATTTGCTGTCCGAGCCACCGTCGATCCAGAAAGTAGATGTGTTGGCAGCCAAAGCTTGAATCCTAGGATCAGGACGAGATTGCGCCCGGGATGGGGAAGTCTGATTTCCCCCTGTCTCACGCATTGATACCCCATGGCGTCGGCTTAAAGTCGCTGGATCGGGGAGGTAATTACAAAAAGTTCTTAGGGAATGACCAATCATTTCGTCAGATGAAATACTGGATTGTATTTATTGGTGATTCCGATGTTTCTGAGAAACGAGGACAATGCTGTGAGCGAAAGCTTGAGCGCCGAGTCGCACTCAAATAATTTTGGAGTACGTGATGTCCCAGACAGCGATCAAACTTTACCGCCCTCCCAAATCCGATCGATATCACTGTGTCGTAAAAATGCCCTTTTTGGTTATCCTCTCGTCCTCGAGTGGCTAACCACTGTTTATTCACTTGCGCAGTTTGTGAATGTACAGCGCCAGGAAAAAGTTGATGAAAAGCACGATTGGAATAGCAGAAGTTGGCCGCACGTCATATGGCAAACTTTCATGTTAGTAAAAATATTCCAGGGACTGTCAGCCTTCCATTCTATTGATTAAATACGTGCGGCTGCGGCGGATGACGACTCGTGGGCGTGGTGCGTTGTGCACATCACGGTGGAAATTTGCTGTCCTTTTTCAGGTTGGGGCATATATGGATCGCTTTCAGGAAATGCAAGTATTCACGGCGGTTGCCGAAGAAGAAGGGTTTGCAGCCGCAGCCCGTCGACTCAATATTTCTCCACCGAGTGTGACGCGCGTGATCGCGGCAATGGAAGAGCGAATCGGTACCCAGCTGTTGGCGAGAACTACACGAAGCTTGCATCTTACCGAGGCGGGACAGCGATACCTGGAGGATTGTCGCAGGATCTTGGGCGAGGTGGGTGAGGCTGAGGAAGCTGCCGCCGGTAGTTATTCCTTGCCTTGCGGGCATTTGACCGTGACGGCATCTGTATTGTTCGGAGAGCTCTATATCGCACCGCTCTTGGCGCAATACCTGGATCGTTATCCCTCGGTCCATCTCAGTGCGTTGCTCGTCGACCGTGTTACGAGCATTGCTGATGAGGGGATCGACGTTGCAATCAGGATTGGACATGTACAAGAGGCAACACTGCACACCATCAAAGTGGGTGAGGTGCGCCAGGTAATATGTGGTGCACCCAGCTATTTTGATCGTTACGGAAGACCGGGTCATCCAGGCGAGCTCAGTACCGCCAATATCGTCATGTCGTCTGCGAGTCATCTGCTTAGCGATTGGCAATTTGTCAATGAGGGCAATGACCTGAGTTTTCGTTTTGAACCGCGTCTGGTGGTAACCGCCAATCAGGCTGCCATCAATATTGCGTCTCAGGGGTGGGGTGTCACACGAGTACTGTCCTACCAGGTGGCAAGTCAAGTCGCCGCAGGCGCATTGGAGATCGTCCTTCAGGATTACGAACCTCCCGCACTGCCCATTCAAGTCGTTTACCAGAAGAGTAACCGGGTACCCGCGAAGGTCAGAACGTTTGTGGAGTTTCTCACCGAGCGACTGGGCAGCGATACCGCCCTTAAAGCAGGCATCGAAGGTACGACGTAATGGACCGCTACCATGAGATGGTCATGTTCGAGGCGCTGTCCGACAGGCCCAGTCTCGCGGCGGCAGCCCGTCGCCTTAAAGTGTCTGGCCCTACTGTTGTACGCGCTGTTGCGCGGCTGGAAGCACGTCTAGGCGTGTCATTGCTGCAGCGAAGTACGCAAGGGGTTGTTTTGACAAAGGCGGGGGAAGCGTTCATGGCGGACTGCTCCCACATTCTGCAAGAGATCGAGATAGCAGAAGCGTCGGCAAAGGGGTTGCATGTTGAAGCCCAGGGTAACCTGACGGTTTTGCTACCGCTGTTGTTCAGCCGCTATGTCATGACGCCGCTTCTGGCGGGCTATATGGATCTGTACCCGGACATCAAGTTATTCACCCACTACCATGATCGTTTTCCGAACATGAATGATGAGGCGTTGGATATAGCGGTGCTGATCGGGAATTTACCTAACTCATCATTGATCGCTCGACCGGTTGGGTACGTGCGTTCGATCGTCTGTGGGAGCCCTGAGTACCTCCAGGTTCACGGTGAGCCGTGCAGTCCGGACGATCTCAGGCAACACCGGTTGGTTGGCACACAGGCCTTTCGCAATAGCGTCCAGTGGGACTTTCAAAGTCAGGGCCTGCAGAGCAGCATCAGAGCACGGACCCGTCTGAGCTGCGCGACGGTACAGGCGGCGATTAGTGCGACGGCTCACGGAGCGGGCATCACTCGCTGTTTGAGTTACCCGTTGTACGATTACCTCAACAGCGGATGTTTGCAGCGAATTCTGCAACCCTTTGAGCTTCCTTCCTTGCCTGTCCATGTCGTTTACAGAGAAAGGCGTAAAGCCTCAATGAGGTTGCGCAGTTTTGTCGATCACATGGTAGATGGCCTGCGGGAGCACCCGGCCATGCAACCAGACGCGGTTTGAAGGCGCGGGTGCGTCTTGCGCCCGAGTTTACATTTAACTTCAAGGGCTCAGACGGTGAGCGCGCACCTCAAGTGTTGCGAGTGATCCAGGGATCGGAAAAGCGTATCGCCATTTCGCTTGATGGAATATTGGATTCCATTTTTTGGTCGTTCACTCAGCTGTTTTTAAAGCGGAGTATGGTTTGCGGCGCTCATGGACATTCCTATCTTTGCGTGGAGGCGGCACCGTATGAAAAGCGTACTCACGCTGTTTGCCATGGGGGTCGAGTCTCTGGCATGGCGGCGTTTGCCGAAATGCCCGGTTGGGCAAGTTTTCACCTGAGTTTGGGCGTCCAATTCAGCATGTGTCGTTTTGGAAGAGGGCAAAGCAATGACCAAACAATCCAGCGCCACGCAATATTATTACTGGCCAACGGCCAATGGTCAGAAGGTTGCCATTTTTCTGGAGGAGTCAGGTCGCCCGTATACCATCCACCCCGTCAATATTACCAAGGGAGAGCAATTTACCGCCGAGTACACGCGCATTTCTCCCGACCAACGCATACCCGCATTGGTTGACGCCGAAGCCGGTGTATCGGTGTTTGAGTCAGGTGCAATTTTGTTGTACCTCGCCCAGCGCCGGCGACAATTTCTGCCTCAAGACGTCAAGGGTGCAGCTGAAGTCCTCCAGTGGTTATTTTGGCAGGCCGCAAGCCTGGGCCCGATATTGGGACAGACGGTCTTTTTCCTTAACTATGCTTCAGAGCATTCATCGCTTGCACAGGCCCGTTTCAGCAAAGAAACCGAGCGCTTGTACAGGGTGCTTGAGAAGCAGCTGTCTGAACTGCCGTTTGTGGCTGGAGACTATTCAATTGCCGATATGGCGATCTACCCATGGGTTGTTATCCATGCAAAACAGGGGATAACCCTCGCGGATTACCCCCACATTGTGGCCTGGATGAAGAAGATTGGGGAGCGACCTGCGGTTATTCGGGCTTACGCAAAAGGGGAGGAGATTCGCCCATCGTCCCAAGCCGAAGACGAGAGACGGAAACTGAACGGGCTTGCTCCGCTTTGAGGGTTGCATTCAATGCTTTCATCGCCTCGCAATTAATATCGGCGCTATTTGTTACCCGGAAATAGCCGTATGGCGCCCTACCTGGAGCAATTGTGATGACTCGCAAATTCGCCGCTTTACCTGTAACCGCCAGCATCGTCGGTATGCTATTGAGCCTTTCGAATCTTGCCCAGGCTGATTCAACACCTGGTGCAGACGCGCAGGGATCACCTGTATTCGGCGTGACGCTTCCTCCAGGCTATCGCAACTGGCAGTTCGTCAGCATTGCTCATGAGGAGGGTGAGAAGCCGGACATCCGCGTTATCTTGGGTAATGACATTGCCATGAAGGCGTACAGGGAAGGAACGCTGCCATTTCCAGATGGCACGATCATCGCCAGGTTGGCTTACAAGTACGAATCCTCTGCACAAAATAATGCCGTGTTTGGTAGAGACCAGTCTTTCGTCGCGGGAGAGCCGACGAACGTTCAGATCGAGGTCAAAGACTCTAAACGCTACGCAAGCACAGGTGGGTGGGGATACGGGCAGTTTGAAAATGGAAAGCCAAACCCCAGTGAAAAAATCATTAATGGTTGCTTTGCCTGCCACACAAAATTGCCGCCTGAGACCGATCTGATTTTCACCAGGTATTCTCAGTGATTGCAGATCACTCGTTCAGAAAAGCCTTTCTCCATCTGGCAATGTACATCCGATGCGTACAGATCCGTGTTGCCTTGCGGAACTCGATACAAGGCAGTTATCGGGCACTATTTTCCCAGGGTTCCCAGCACCAACCCCACGAAAGCCACTGACGCCGCATTGTGGTAATTATTTTTGCGCCGTAGCAGCGACGCTCCTCGATGAGGTGCCTTGTCTTTCATCTCAAGCTTGTGCAGTGCGCGATCTTGCGTGGCGATGGGTTCTGGAAGAATGGTGGCAACCCCCGTGTGACGGATGACCTCCAGCAATGTGTTTACCGAGTTCACCTCAATCACCACTTTGGGGGTGATCTTCGCTTTGGTGAAGTACTCATCGATACAGACCCGGGTAGCGAAATCCGGAGTCAATAACGCAAAATCCAATTCAGTCACTTGTTCTGTCGTCAACGCTGTCCGGCATTCGTACAGCGGATGTTCGCGCCCGACCATCAGTGCCAAGGTTTCGACAAATGCGGGAATTGCTTCGAGATCGGAATTCCTGAAATGGTCAAACGCAATGGCGATATCCAGTGAGTCATCGGCAAGCCCCATCTCAATGTCGTCCATCGACAGCTCGAAAATTTCCAGATGGATATTCGGGAATCTGGCGGCGTAGTCACGAACGATGGGGCCCACGAGATACGCCATGAACGTCGGGGTCATGGCCAGCCTCAGGGTGCCGCGGGATAAATCTTTCACATCGTGCAATGCCCGCTTTCCCGCTGCCAGTTCTACGAGCACGCGGCGTGCACATTCGATATACGCCTGCCCGGCATCCGTGGGCGTCACTGTTCGCGAAGTACGGTCGAACAGCACAACGCCAAGCGTTTCCTCCAACTGGCGAATCTGTTGTGACAGGGTAGGTTGAGATACGTGGAGAGCCTCGGCCGCCCGCGTGAAGCCGCCGTTATCAGCGACGGCTAACAGATAACGCAAATGTCGTAGCAGCATCGCATGTGTCACTCGTGGATGAGGCAGATACCCAGCATTTCGTATTCAAGCCAGGCACTCAAGAAGCCATGACCGGATTACGTAACGTGACGAACTCTTCAGCTGAGGTCGGATGCACGCCTATGGTTTCATCGAACAGGCGTTTGGTTGCACCCGCTTTGAGGGCGATCGCCAAGCCTTGGATGATTTCTCCCGCGTCAGGGCCGACCATATGCACTCCCAATACTTTATCAGTACGAGCATCTACCACCATTTTCATGAGTGTCTTTTCCGTAGAGTCGGTCAACGTCAACTTCATCGGACGAAAACGACTTTCGAAAATGGTCACGGTATAGCCGTCAGCGATTGCTTGCTCTTGGGTCAGGCCCACCGTACCAATGCTTGGCTGGCTGAACACCGCGGTCGGGATGTGTCGGTAGTCGACCGGGCGAAACTGCTCAGGCTTGAACAAGCGACGAGCGATGGCCGAGCCCTGCGCCGTTGCGACAGGCGTCAACTGCACGCCACCAATTACATCGCCCAGGGCCAGGATAGAAGGTTCGCGTGTTTCGAAATTTTCGTTTACCGAGATGTATCCGGCATCGTTGAGCTCTACAAAGGTGTTTTCCAACCCCAAGTTGTCGAGCATGGGGCGTCGACCTGTGGCGTAAAAAACACTGTCGGTTTCCAACTGACGGCCGTCCTTGAGTGTCGCGAGCAGGCTCCCGTCAGATTGCTTGTCGATCTGGACGATGTCCGAATTGAACTCCAGGCGTACGCCGTTTTTGGTGAGTTCTTGCGCCAAATGGTTGCGCACTGATTGATCGAATCCTCTCAGGAACAGATCACCGCGGTATAGCAGCCGCGTCTCAGAGCCCAGGCCGTTGAAAATGCCGGCAAACTCGACGGCGATGTAACCTCCGCCCACCACCAGCACCCGCTTTGGTAGATGCTTGAGGAAAAACGCCTCATTGGACGTGATTGCATGCTCACGTCCAGGGATGTCAGGTATCTGCGGCCAGCCACCTGTTGCAATCAAAATTTGTTTGGCGCTAAAGCGCTTGCCATTGACCTCGACATGATGGGCGTCGGTCAGGCGCGCATGGCCCTCAAATAGCGTGACACCACTGTTGCTCAACAGCTTGCGATAGATACCGTTGAGTCTTTCGATCTCACGATTCTTGTTTGCAATAAGAGTTTCCCAGTCGAACTGCGCGTCTGCGATTCTCCAACCAAACCCTTTGGCCTGTTCGAAATCCTCTGAAAAGTGGGCGCCGTATACGAGCAGCTTTTTCGGTACGCACCCCACATTTACGCAAGTGCCACCTAAATAGCGACTTTCAGCAACCGCCACTTTGGCGCCAAAGTCTGCAGAAAAACGAGCCGCCCGTACGCCGCCTGAGCCTGCACCTATAACAAACAGATCGAAATCGTAAGTCATCTTAGTTCCCTGATGGGGTTGTACAGCGCTAGGTTATTGAATGTGTCAAGGGGCAATACGGCGCTTCAGTGCGTGCATAAGCCGGTTGAACAGATACGAGGGCCTGGCGTTATGCATGAGCTGATGGCAGTTCGTTTTTTGCCACGAAACTCCAGACGGCATGGCATGAATCATCATCAATTGCGGTAGCAAGAAACTACTTTCGTATTCATGCGCGGGGATGCCGGGTTTATCCGCATCCTTATCCATGCAATGACGGAACGTGTTGTCGAACATTTCGAAACTCCTGAAAAGGAGATCTCTGAAGAAACGAACGAGCAGGTTTCTTCATTTTCCCCTCATGATGGGTTTAAGAGAAGGCGCAAAAGTCTGATGACTCCATTCAGTTGAATGAAACAATCCCGTGACGGCCGGTAGTTGCGGCGGCACCTGTTTTCACCAGGGGCACGCCATTTCATTTATCGACCAACGGTTTACTCAGAGGAAGGTCAGTTGGCTGGTTATGGCAACCCGATCCATTGTTGCATGGGCTCTTTTGACGCAGGGCATCTGCTGATCTGGGGAATGGGGCGCAAGAGCTTACGTGCCGAATCCGCGATCATGACTACCGCTCCTGCAAGCATCAGCAAATCTTTGAGCACCAGCCTCCCTCCACCGGACAGGTAGGGAAACCCATATTGGGCATCACCGATATTCGACACCCAAGCCTCTGGTGTCGTAATCAAAAAAGACAACGTAACAACGGGAGTCAGGAAGGCGAGTACTGCACCCACCATGCCCATTCGGCGTGAGAACGCATAGGAAAGCACCATCAAACCGATGAGGATTTCAACGATGCCTAGTCCATCGGAAAACGCGTAGGTGTGATTTCGCGTTTGCCATTCGCGTTTTACGGGGTCGAGCTGACCCTCATGAGTCAGGTGTTCTTTGTATTCGGTTGGATGCTCGTAGAAAAATGACATGACTGGGCTGTTAGCCACGAATGGTGTGATGCTATCCGCTTCATACGGGACAAATTTTAACGCACCAATCCAGATGAAAACGACAGCGACAGCTATTCGAATGAGGTGAACGCCTAAACTATCCAGCGTACTGGCTTTTTGAAGCACCGATTTAAATGAAGATGGGTAACTCATGGTTAAAACCCTCTGGTGGGCTTGCGTGAAAAGGAGTCAAAATAAGCAATTACCAAGTTCTCTCAACATGCCACGCGCGAGTTGAGTGCTTCCTTCAGTCCGCTTTCCTCTTCAAGTTGAGCCAGGTCGTCGTACCCACCCACATGCCAATTTCCGAAAAAAATCTGCGGTACTGTCCGACGGCCGCTGCGATTGATCATTTCGACTCGTTTATCTACCGAAGTCACTTCTATCTCGTTAAATGGAATGCCTTTTCTGGCAAGCAAATGTCTCGCAGCCTGGCAATACGGGCAGGTGGGTGTGGCGTACAGGGTGACAGTAAGCATGGCTGTTGCTCCAAGTATGTAAGTTGAGTGGCGGGTGGAATAACTGAGCCGCCGAATCACAAGCGATGGTGGAATTGTCGGGTAGTGGATTTAGTTGGAGCACCCAGTGCCCATTACACTGTATCCAAGTATGTGAACTTCGCCGTGAGAGTCTTTGTAGGTTATCTGTGCCAGGGTGGGCCAGCACACATCAGCAATAGGCGCCATATTGACCACTTGGGATATATCCAAATGCATTCCGTAGTCATATGAGACAACGTCGGGCGAGGCTGGCGTTTGTTCAGCATAGGCCGACAATGAAACGACGCCGGCCAAGACGAGAAGTAACCTGTTTTTCATGAGCATACCCTCCAATTAACGTTGGTGTTTAGTCAGGACCGAATCAAGTCATGTAATGCGCTATAGCAATAGATGGAGAGATTAAAGATATTGATCAGGCCGCCGCAGAATGCTCATGAGCCAGAACCTTAAGTGTTGAGTCGCAAATCTTAACCATCTCATCGAATGAATTGACTGTTGGATCACGGGGCACGTTCGAGAAGTTGCCACGTGACGGTAGGGCTTGAAGAAGAGCCACCATCTCCGCATCCAGTTCCAATTTCTCGCCAATCACCTTGGCGGCCTTTTCTGACAGGGGCTGTTGGCCGAGCAATGCTGCTGTCACATAAGCCAGTCCCAGGCCAGTGTTATCCGCCAGTTCTTGCCAGGACAGTTTTTTGCTGGCCTTGGCCTCAAGAATTTCAGTGGTCAGAGCGATGCTGATTTCGTTGTAGACGCGAAACTGTCTCATGACGTTATCTCCAGGAAAGTCTATGCAACTGATGTTGTTATCAAGCATCGCTCAGGTATTAACCCATCATCGTCCAGTCTTTCGATAACATCCAAGATCGATATGCAATCCGTTGTATAGGTTGTGCCTATGTGCGTGCGTTCAGTGACTATTGCTAATGAACATCCATATGGGCCATTTATTGGCAGGTATTTGATGACTCAGGCACCGTTATGCAGCTGCTTTTTGGAGGCTTAGTTTGCTGACGGAGCCGTTTCTGTCGGACAGGTGATGGCAGACGCGGGAACGAAGCCAGCGCTCGCCCGGGTCGTTGTCCAGCGTTCCACTCCAGGCCAGCGATAGATCCAGGGCAGGGATACTCATTGGAACCGGATCCATTCGCAGACCGCCTTGTTTTGTCATGGCTGCGGCGACGTACTCCGGTACAACTGCGATCATGTCAGTGTCTTCAAGAAGTGTTTTGAGGGCGCTGTATTGGGGAACAGCCAACACGACTTGGCGTTGGCGCCCCATGGAGTTCAACGTCCGGTCAATGCAGTCGGTCAATTCGCCATTCAGAGAAATGGAGACATGTGGGCGTTTGCAGTACTCGTCCAAGTCGAATGGTGCGCAGATCGAACGGGAACTCAACACGGTCGGGTAGATACCACGAAGGAATTTTCGTTTTGCATTGGCCGGGAGTTCGCGGCTGTGACAAACACCCAGCGATACCTCTCCAGTCGAAAGTTGATCGGACATCATGGTGTGATCGGTACGGCGCACTACGAAACTGACTTTTGGCGCCTCCATGCGCAGTTGACGCAGCAACCCTGGCAACAAAGAGTATTCAACATCATCCGACAGGCCGATCCGGAACACGGCATGGCTGGTCAGGGGATCGAACTCGCTGATGTGGCTGAGTGCGACGACCATGTTGTCCAATGCAGGCGTCAGGCTTTGATGGATTTCAAACGCTCTGCTCGTTGGCTCCATGGTCCTGCCCATTCTGATGAAAAGCGGATCATTGAAGTATTGACGCAACCGATTGAGAGAAGCGCTGATGGAAGGCTGCCCAAGAAACAGTTTTTCTCCGGCACGGGTAAGGTTGCGTTCGTGCATCAGAGTTTCGAATACGATCAGAAGGCTGAAGTCGATTTTACGAAGATCATTTCTGTTCATTATCATCACCGTTTGGGCGGGTAGCCTCAACATGCGAAAAATGGGTGCAAGTGGCTGAGTTTGCAGTTTTAGCCTGTGGCGCTTTGTTCGATGGCTTGTATGTAGAGTAGGGTTTCGGGCCCTGATAAACACTTCTACATAAGGGCGAAATTCTTAGCGCCTGAGTGGTAGTCGCTAATACAGAAGTATGTGTTTGAAGGGGGTGGAGATGTCACGAAGGTGTAAGTGTTTCCACGCCAGCATAGGAATGACGGGAGAAGGGGGAGGGCACTGAGGGGGAATGGGGCAGTGGGTGACGGTGTTGAATCAGGGTAGAGAAAGGTAATAACTACAGCTCGTTTTCAATCTCTGCTGAAGATCTGCTCGATGCAGTCGATGATCACTTGACCATCAAACGGCTTGCTAAGAAAGGAGACCGCGCCAGCCGCTGTCGCACGATTGCGCACCGATTCTTCCGGGTAAGCGGTGATGAAGATGATTGGGATATTCTGTCCATCGCTGACCAGCTTGCCCTGGAGATCCAGACCGGTCATTCCAGGCATCTGAAAATCAGTGATCAGGCAGTCGGTCATGCCCCGTTCAGCGGACGCCAGAAAATCCTCGGCACATGAAAAAAGCGAGGATTCATAGCCCATTGAGCGAACCAGACTGCTCAACGCGATACGACCTGGCTTGTCGTCATCGACAATGGAAATCATGGGGGTTTTGTTCACGGTGTTACACCCTAAATCCGGTCGGTAGCAAATTCGAGGACGATGTGCACTCGACGTCTGACGACCACTTTAGGGGCGTATTACAATTAAGGAAATAACACACACGTATTACTGCAATCAGTGTTTCACGCCAATTCCCAGTGCTTCGGCCATGCGAACCAGGTCTGCAAACGATTTCGCCTGCATCTTTTTCATCGCGTGACCTCGATGAATTTTCACTGTTACTTCACTCAAACAAATCTCGCTCGCAATCTGCTTGTTCATCAAACCCTTGACCGCATAGGCCATCACTTCTCGCTCACGGGGGGTCAATGTCCTGTAGCACGCGTTCATTTCGGAATCCTGCTTGTCGCTTTCTCTTCGTTTCCCATCCGCCCTGAGGGCTGCTGACACGGCGTCCAAAAGATCCTGATCGCGGAATGGTTTGACCAGAAAATCCACAGCCCCGGCCTTCATCGCTTTTACAGTCATTGCAATGTCGCCATGTCCGGTAATGAAGATGATGGGGACATTGTTATTCGCATCAAGCAGCTGACGTTGGAAATCCAGGCCGCTGGAGCCTTGGAGACGAACGTCCAGCACCAGGCAGCAAGGAGCCTGCGGATCTGGGCGTTGCAGGAACTCCGCTGCCGTGGCGAAGGTTTCGACACGAACGTCCGTTGAGCGGAACAGGCTGCTGAGTGCGACGCGTACCGCTTCATCGTCATCAACAACGAAGACAATCGGCCCATCGTCCAATGGCATTTGCGACGCGGTATCCTGGCTCACACATGCTCCTTCCGGGTAACGGGTAAGGACAGATGGAAAGTCGCGCCTTCTCCCTGTTCAGACGTGGCCCATATACGCCCACCATGGGCTTCGATGATTGATTTGCAAATCGACAGCCCCATCCCCATCCCTTCGGCCTTGGTGGTGTAGAACGCTTCGAACAATTTCGACATCTGATCCGGCGCAATGCCCGGGCCATTGTCTTGTATCTCGATGAGCACTTCGCCCATTGCTGAGTTTTTCAGGCTCAAACGCAAGGTTCGATTTTTGGTTTTCGCGTTGATCATTGCCTGCATGCCATTCATCAGCAAATTGATAATGACCTGCTGTAACTGGACTCGGTCGCCGTCGACCTCGGCAACCTCGTTGAGATAGCTAAGGTCTAGCACAATTTTGTTTCGTTTGAGTTCTCTCTCGACCAGGGCTACGGACTCATTGATGATTTCAATAAAGTTGAGCGCAACGTTTTGTGGCTGTGATTTGCGGGACATCGCTCGGATACGGCGGATGACTTCGCTTGCCCTGTTAGTCTCACTGACCATGCGTTCGATTGCACCACGCACCTCGCCAATGTCGGGTACCTCCCGATTCAGCCAGCGCAACCCAGCGGTACCGTTGGTCGTCACGGCGGCCAGCGGCTGATTGACCTCATGGGCGATGGACGCCGCGAGCTCTCCAAGGGTGGCGACGCGAGTGACGTGAGCCAGTTCGGCTTGTGATCGATGCAATGCTTCCTCAGACGTTTTCGCGTCGGTGACGTCCATCAACGCCCCGATGTACTCAAAGTCGTCCGGCCCATCTTCCATCAGCTGCGCCAGCATTTGCAGATATTTGACGCGCCCGTCCGCCATCAAGAGTCGGTACTCTGCGTTTATTCGGGATTCTTTCTGGTAGGCACGCTTGATCGACTCTTTCACCAGATGGAGATCATCTGGATGGGTTCGATTCAAGACGCTTGTCAGCATTGGATGCTCGTCGATATCGAATTCAAATATCCGCCGTGCTTCATCCGACCAGTACATTTCGCCGCTCGGGACCTTGAGGCCAATGCTTCCTGTCCGACTGAGCCACTGTGCGCCTGCAAGGAACGCTTCGCTGCGCTTGAGTGCATCGATTGCGTGCTTTCGTGCTGAGATGTCGTTATGTGTCGCGAGGATTGCCTTGGGCTCATTGTGCTCCCCACGTGATAACGAACATCGGCTTACAACGGTCACGCATGCTCCATCTCGACAGTGCTCGACGACCTCTCCCTCCCAATGACCCGTTTCCAGAAGCGAGGTCATCATCTCGTCCCAGGATGTCATGAGCTGAGGTGCCAGGAGGGTACGAAAATCTTGGCCTATGGCTTGTTCTCTCGTCCAGCCGTACAGCGCTTCGGCGCCGGCGCTCCAGGTCGAGATGATGTGGTTCATGTCGCGTACGATGATCGCGTCATGGGTTTGTGCCAGCAGTCGAACCTGTTCCTGCAGCTCATCACTGAAGGCCTTGTTTTTAAGAGCTAGAAGCGTCGTGATGCCAATCGCTGAAAGGCTGACCAAAAGTCGCGCAAAACTATCGTCATAAATATCCAGACCATGTTCTGAGACAAATGCAATCAGCGTTAATCCGATGCAAACCAGAGAAACGAGGATGACGCCTTTTTTTGGGAATATATTGACAGAAATCAGAATCACCGCCACGTAGAGCACTGCTATCGCGACATGGATTGAGCTGACAAGGTCGACGATGAATATGGTGCTTGAAAGCGCTATTGCGCCTAAGCGTTTAAGCTGCAAAAAAGAAAGAAGGGGGCGGGAGTACGTTCCAGTAATTACCTTTGGTTCGGTTATGATTTTCATAAATCAATGGGCCCGCCAAGTCTGTAATTCGACACCGACAATACCCTTGATTTTAGTCGGTAAAACTGTAGCGAGCAAAACCGTTCGCCGGCAATAAACCTGATTAGCCTGCAATAAAATGGCCGTTTTGAACTATATAATTCAGCGGTCCGAAAGAGTCCTGAAATTTTTTCAGTCGGGTGCTATTCGAACGTTATCAGAGCCGGTCACGTCTACAGGAGCGGATCTTGATAACGGAAAGGCTGGCCGTCATGAAAACACGACGTGATCGAGGAACAATACACGTTGGTCATCGCTGCAGTTGAGCGCGAAGCTGCACCAGAGTCGGGGTAATGATGGGTATGAATGCCGATTCGCGCCACCGCCGGGCAAACCCAGTACCGTGTTCGTTCAGATAGGCTTTGCCACCGCTCGCTTGCAGCTCCAGTTGCACGGCATTGGCAGCCGCCTCAGCCAGGGATATCCGCAGGCAAAACAAGGCTGCGGGTTGTTCCCGAAAACGCCCGTTCAGCAACCCACGCTTGAGTTCGGTGACCATCCCTTCCAGTTGCCAGCGTTGGTTGAGCAAGGTTTCCAGCAGGGTCGAGCGGTCGTGCTGCAAGTGCTCCTCCACCTCCTGCAACGAGCGTCGGGCCAAGCCAATGGACATGCCGCACTGCAACCCAAGAAATGCGGGTCGCGCCGACTGCACAAAGGCGTGCGCATCGTCATGCAGTAACCATTCTGTCCCAACTTCGGCCTGGACTAAATCCAAGGCAGCTGTATTGCTCGATTGCAATCCCATCAACTGCAAATCTTCTGAACGCGTAAGGCCTGTTGTTGAGCCCGGAATCGCCAAAATGAAAGGCTTGCCACCTTGCGTGTTCTCTACCGCGGCCGCGACCACGAATCCACTCCTGCGCAAATTCGTTACCCAATGAAGACCTCCATTCAACGCCCAGCCCACTTTGGTCGGGCTGCCTTGCACCTGCAGCGCTTCAATGCCCGACAGGAACTTGATGGCATTGGATAGGCCCGTTGCGCCGGCCAGTTTTCCGTCAAGCAGGAAGGGGAGCAGCCTTTCACGCAATGCGAAATTAGAGCTTTGCAGTACATATTCGATAAATGTGCGTTGACCCCAAAGGACAAAGGCTGCCGTCAGCGAATGGCTGGCGACGGCCGCTAACATCTCAACCGCGTCGGCCAGATTCTTGCCGCTTCCGCCCAGGAAAGGACTGATTCCAACGCGTAATACGTTGGCCTTCGCCAGTTGTGACAAAACAACTTGTGGATCACTGGATCCCGAGTCAAGCCCCTCTGCGTGCGTGTCCAGCCATTGGCTTAATGCCAAATCAAGCATGTTTGATTCTCCTTGAACATCTGAAGCGAGCTACGTAGGGGAACTGAACTGTCTGGCACGCATGGCAGGCCTGTTTGTGGCGCGGCTCGTGCCATGACAGCGATCGCCGTTCAAGTGCGTACGGCGACCACGCGCCCAAAACTGGCGACGCTTGCGGTTGCCGCGAATGCGGCAGCTGCCCACAGTGCGAATATTGCTCCTTGCTCGCTCGATAACATGAAACAGTAGGCAACTAACGCCGCTCCCGTGGATTGTCCGATCAGTCGAGAGGTCGCAACCATGCCACTGGCGCTGCCAGCGCGTTGAGGTGGTGCGCTGCCCATGAACCCTTTGAGGTTAGGTGCTTGGAAAAAACCGAACCCAACCCCGCACATTGCCATCCGCCAACTGATGTCGAGTGTCGACGGGGCATCGGGCATCAGCACCAGGGCGAGCAATCCAGCCGCCAATATCGCAAGGCCGATTCCGCCCAATGCGCCGGGGGAGTAGTGATCGCTCAAGCGACCAGCAATCGGAGCCATGATTGCCACCATGACAGCCCAGGGAGTCATTAGAAATCCGGTCTCGACAGGGGACCGACCCAGCGTGGAAAAGAAGTAGAAAGGCAGGGCGACAAATGCCAGCCCCTGAGCCGCGAAAGTACATACCGACGTGACGACTGAGAGCGCGAACATGGGGCGGCGGAGCAGGTCGATTGGCAGCATTGGCGCTTTGTGGTCCGCCTGCCGATGCAGTAACAACGCGAAGAACAAGACTGCGCCGATCAACTCCAGCAGCAGCGTTGTAACATTGGCTTGATGAGCCGCATCTCCAAAAAGCAGGATCAACAAACTGAATGCCATGACGTTGTACAGGGCAGTCAATCCGTCGAATTTGTGCGTTGCACGGTGGGTGGCAGGCAGTACTTTGCGACCGAGGAAAAATGCAACCAGGCCAAGCGGAACATTAATTGCGAAGAGCCACGGCCAACTGGCGACTGACAAAATGAGGGACGACATGGTCGGCCCTATGGCAAAAGCGACAGCGACCACCAGCGCGTTGGTCCCATAGCCTCGACCCAGCATTTTAGTGGGATAGATGGCTTTGAGCATGGCGGTGTTCACACCCATGACAGCGCTCGCGCCCACCCCTTGCAGCAGCCGAGCGGTGACAAGTGAAGGTAACGACCAGGCAAGTGCGCAACCCAGGGAAGCAATCGTGAATAAAAGCAGCCCAAAAAGAAGAACACGGCGATAACAGATAATTTCACCGAGTGCCGCGAACGGTAAAAGGGTTGCGACCATCGCCAGTTGGTAGACGTTGATGATCCAGACCGATGAGGCGGGCGTGGCGTTTAATTGCTCAGCAATCGCCGGCAACGCTACGTTCGCTATCGCCGTATCAAGGGACGCCATGCCAACACCGATGGCGAGGGAAAATATGGCCAGTCGGCGGGCGCTTTCAGGTAGCCCATCGGCGGCAGGGAGGACACTGTGTGCACCCAATGTTGTTTCTCTGGACATGCTGGCTCCGATAATTGAGTTAGGTGCCTTAGCCATGCAAATTCAGCAGGCCTTTTTCCTGAGCCAAACGCACACCAAGACAGGAACTGGAATGTTGTTCATGAACAATCTTCCAATCGCACATGGTGATGTCCAGGATTGACAGGAAATTTTTAAAACAGGCCCGCACAGGATGCGGGCCAAGTGCCAGGGGAGAATGACGCTCTTAAAAAGGGCGCAGTGGCAGGAACTTGCCGTCCAGCGTGATCACGGCACGATGACCGCCTTCCGGGTCTTCAACTTTTTTCATATCCAGCTTGAAGTTAATTGCACTGATGATGCCGTCGCCGAATTGTTCGTGAACCAGGGCTTTAAGGGTGGTGCCGTAGATCTGGATCATTTCGTAGAAGCGATAAACCGTCGGATCCGTCGGGACACCGTTCAAGCTGCCGCGCAGGGGGATGATTTGCAGTGCGGCTACCGCGTCTGCACCCAGGCCCAGCTTTTCACCAACAACTTTAGCAGCGCTTTCTGGCAGCGGATGTTGACCGAGCAGAGCGGCCGTAACATACGCCAAGCCTAGGCCAGTGCCGTCGGCCATATCCTGCCAGGACAGGTTTTTCCGGGCCTTGGCATCGAGAATTTCAGTGGTCAGGGCAAGGCTGGCGTCTTTGTAAGCGTGGGACTGGACCATGGTATTTCTCCGCTCGATTTGTTTGATTGGTGTTGAACCGTTGGTGTCGCTTTGCTGTGAAGCAATCATCGTCTGAACGGCAGATAGCGTCCAAGACCCATTTACAATCCATTGGATAAGTCCTCCCTATAGATAATTGGTGGCAGATACTGAACATTTTTCCAGTAACTGTTTGAAAGAAATGAAATGACTTTCAACCAGGCGTTCATCAGGCTTTTGTTTCTGGAAAATCAACCAAAGAGACAAATTTATTGGTTTTTCCGTCCAGCGCCTCGATGGAGCCTGTTTCGATGTCATAAACCCAGCCATGCAGGTTCAGTTTTTTCTGCTCAAAGGCAAGCCGTACACTGGGGTGAGTTCGTAAGTTGGAGAGTTGAGCAATCACGTTTTCTCGTACCATCGAGCAAATGCGATCCTTGTCCGATGTAAAGGTACGAGTTGAGTTGATCACTTTTGCCGATTCTGCGTAGCTCATCCACGCAGCAACGGCCGGCAAATGGTTGAGGGATTTTCCACTCGAAACCGCCGTCATCGCACCGCAATCGGAATGGCCGCAAATGACTATATCGGACACCCCCAGCACGGCGACGGCATATTCCACTGTAGCTGTTACGCCGCCTGGTTGAGGTCCGTAGGAAGGGACGATATTCCCTGCATTGCGTATCACGAACAACTCGCCAGGCTCTTGCTGCGTCAGCATCTCTGGTATGACTCGGCTGTCAGAACAGGTAATGAATAACGTTTCAGGCGTTTGTGTTGTAGCAAGGTATTTAAAAAGATCCGTTCTTTGTGGAAAGACTTCTTTTTGGAATTTGATGAAACCTTCGATGAGCGCTTTCATGTGCAATTACCCCTCAGGTGGTGTGTTGAACGGTATTTTTATTACAGGCTAATCTGGGCAAGAGAGGGCGTCCAATAATAAGAGGGCGCATTGGTGTGCTTGTTATGTGAAATGAATATACTGGCTTTTACTCTTTGTGCTACTGAGTTTAATGTCTCGTTTATAATGTTGAAGTGCGGAATGGTCTTGACGATTTTTGTCAGATTATTCATGTGTTCACACTGCGATTTGTTTTAATTCCTCTTTAGGGCTGTCGCAGTCGAGGGTGCAGATCGTGAATTATTGAAATTATCAATAAAATTCAATATTGGCAAAATACGGATTGTTTTCGACGCATGTTTTTTGCTGTCGATAATGTGGTGTCGGAGAAGCTGCGGTGGGATATCTGATCTTGTAGTGGCTGGTGCGTGGGAGTAAGTCATCAGGGAGGGGCGTTACATGGAGTGTTATGTTTTTTGATTGGATTAGCCAATCAACAACTTCAGATGGCCCTGGAGCAGGCTCGCAATAGTCTTCACGGACATGGCAGTCAACAGTAATGTCACGCCTGCCAGCAACACGATCGCCACTGAGTGCGTAAATAAATTGGGTGAGTGCTGTGCATAGCGAAGTGCGCACACTGAAGCAGAGGCTAAAGGGAAACTCACTGACCACCAAGCCAGGCGAAAAGGGCAAGTGATCGCCAGATAGCGCAAGCGACCGATCATCACCGTCAGCAAAAAAATAGTCAGCATATAAAGGGCGGTTGCAAACCGGTCTACTTCACCAACAACATTCACATAGGCCGAAAACCCGACAGCGAAAGGCGCGACAAGAATCATCAAGGAAGGCTGAAGCGACACAATGAGCGGCTTTTCGAAGATCAATCTGGACATGACCAGCGTGAACAAGGGCACAGCGAAGAAGAGCCCGATGGCAAGCGAGAACATCAGTAATTCGTCCTGCCCATGTATCTGCAGGGTCGGCACTGCTATGGGGATGTTTATCAGCCCGACCATCGGAATAATCCATGCGGGCGTAGCATGCGCTGGCTGTTGCTGCTGTCCGAGCCAGCGGGAAATGATCACCCAGGAAAAAAGGATCATGCCCAGCGTGCCGACTGCCCAAATCCACCGTGCCGCGTTCAGGCTGTAGGCGCAGACGGGGATAGGAATCAACAGGAGGCTGATGAACAGCGTGCCAAACAAATTACCGGCAACAGGGTGCTGAAACTCTGCTTTTACAGCTTTGAAGCCCGTTACTGTCTTGATTGCATAGCCTATCCCGACAAGAACGAAAGCCATGATCGACAGGCTTGCGAAAAAGCTGGCCATCCATGAAGGCAAGCCATAAAGGCCGTCTGCGAACTTCCAAGCTGACGATAAGCCTGTCAGCCCCATGACCGCGCCAAAGAGCGCCACGGGCAAGTAACTCAGCGTACCTTCCCGCGTCGCTGTCGTGGGTGTGCCGTAGGCCAGGATCGTTTCGTCCGGCGCAATTGGGATACGGATTTCACTGCTCAACGTTCGTCCCCATTTCTTCTGACTGCAACGAATCGGATTGCCTTGATCGGTCGGCCAGCCACTCAACCTGTCAGCCGGCGTCGGGTGGCAGCGGCTCCTGGACACTTCAAATGCACTGATCTCATCGGTGTTTGTGCCCGTTGAGATTATGAGCAGCGTACGACTACGTAACGAGTTAAGAGCTGTGAAATGGTGTGATGAGATGCGAACTGCCGGGTGATGATCACCTCAACACGCCCGGATCATGCCACTGCCAGAGCACGTGCATTGACGGCACAGGTAGAAGGATGCTTGGCCAAAGACTTGAAGCTGCGATTGTCGACATCCAGAGCATCGATCGATCCGGTTTCGATGTCGTATACCCAGCCATGCAAATTCACCAGGCCTTTTTCCTGAGCCAGACGCACACTGGGATGGGTCTGGATGTTGGCAAGTTGGGCAATGACGTTTTCACGGACCATCGAACTGACCTTGGCGGCTTCACTGGCGTGCGGACGGGATTCGTTGATGACTTTTGCTGACTCGGCATGTTGCAACCAGCCAGCGACGGCAGGCAGGTGGTCCATGCATTTGCACTTGGCAACGGCTGTCATGGCACCGCAGTCCGAGTGCCCGCAGATCACGATGTCGGTCACGCCCAGCACAGCGACGGCGTATTCGATCGTGGCTGACACCCCACCGGATTGCGGGCTGTAGGAGGGCACTATGTTCCCTGCATTGCGAATGACGAACAGCTCACCGGGCTCTTGCTGCATCAGCAATTCGGGTACCACACGGCTGTCAGAACAACTGATGAACAACGTGCCCGGATGCTGGGTGGTGGCCAGGTGTTTGAACAGGTCAGTGCGCTGTGGGAACACTTCATTTTGAAATTTCAAAAAACCGTCAATGAGCGCTTTCATGGTTTGATCCTCAAAAAGTTAGTGTGCTGCCAGTGCTGATTAATTGCTGCAGCCGCCGCCGATGATGCTGTATTCCAGCGTATGCGTTTGCCCTTGGGAGTCCTGGTAGGTCATTTGAACGGGAGTGGGGGCGCATGTAGGCGCCGCTTCGGTAATATGGATTACTTTTGCGACATCCAGGTGCATACCATATTTGTAATGCACGACGTCTGTCGTGGTGCCGACTTCTTGTGCAAAAGCCGAGAACGAGGCGGTCAGCGATAATGCCAGGAACAGAATATTTTTCATGGTGAATGCTCCAATATTTGATAATAAGTAGTGGCCAGGCAAGCGTTTTAAGCAGGCCCGCAAGACTGCGGGCCAACTTGCGATTTCAATGACATTCTTAGAATGGACGCAGTGGCAGGAACTTGCCGTCGAGTGTAATGACTGCACGGTGACCGCCTTCAGGGTCTTCAACTTTTTTCATGTTCAGCTTGAAGTTGATTGCGCTGATGATGCCGTCGCCGAACTGTTCATGAACCAAGGCTTTGAGGGTCGTTCCGTAGATCTGGATCATTTCGTAGAAGCGATAAACAGTAGGATCCGTTGGGACGCCATTCAGACTGCCGCGCAATGGAATGATTTGCAGGCGGGCGACCGAGTCGGCATCCAGGTCCAGTTTTTCACCGACCACCTTGGCGGCTGCTTCAGGCAATGGGTGTTGGCCCAGGAGCGCTGCGGTGACGTATGCCAGGCCCAGGCCGGTACCTTCAGCCATGTCTTCAAAAGACAGATTTTTGCGAGCTTTGGCGTCGAGGATTCTGGCGGTCAATTCGAGGCTGGTGTCTTTGTAGGCGTGAGACTGTGTCATGGTTGTTTTCCTGTCGAAGTTAGGAGGTTTAAGGTTGCGTGTTGTGTGTGGCAATCTTCTGCCGTTTGCTTGATAGCGTCCAAGACTGATAGACAATGCTGCGTATAAGCCCTTCCTATGAATGTATTTCCAAGCTTCTCAAGTTAGGTTAAGTGAGGTCGTTATCGGCGCTTCACCGCTCGATCATTTTCCAGTGCATGGGGCTGGCAGCGTAATAAAGTTAGCGGCTCGATACTTCGGTGCTGCTTGGTAACTTGTTTTGCTGCCTTGGATCTAGAATGGAGTATTGGCCGCCATTAAGCACTTCTACCTAAGACCGAATTTTTTAGTGCGGGTGTACAGCCAGCTAATACTGAAGTATGTGATTTGACATGTCGCAGTATTAGAGCGCGCAAAGAAAAGCCCGCGTCAGAGCGCGGGCCAAATACATCAGGATCAGAAAAGAGCTAAGTCAATGAAGGTCAGATAATATGAATGCACATAGCCTCTTGATAACGGCTCTGAATATTATTTCGCTGCTTTTTCAATCAAATCGGCAACGATTTTCGGATTGGAGACCATCACGACGTGAGAAGCACCTTTGACCTTGACGACTGCCTTTGCGTGCGCGCGTTCAGCCATGAATACCTGGGCCTGAGCGGGGATGTTCTTGTCCTGGTCGCCATAAACGAAATAGGACGGAACGGTCTTCCAAGCGGGCTCAGTCGACTTCTCATTGAGCGCTTGCGCTGTCACTGGACGCTGGGTGGCGGCCATCAGCCTGGCTTGCGCGGCTGGCACATCAGCGGCGAACTGCGCGTGGAATTTGTCCTGCTGGATATAGAGGTCTTTGTTGCCATCAGCCAGATCCACAGGCGGAGCCAGAGTCGGGCCCAAGGTCGCCCCCGGGAATTTACCGGCCAGGTCTGCCGTCGACTCTCCTGCTTCAGGTGCCACACCCGCTACGTATACCAACGATTTGACATTGGTTTGACCGTAAGCCGCTTCAGAAATGACGGGGCCGCCATAAGAGTGGCCGACAAGGACCACTGGAGATTTGATGGAGGCTAGCAACTGCGCAACGGATTGTGCGTCGCCTTTGAGGCTGCGCAGTGGATTGGAGGCTGCGATGACAGGGTAGCCATCCTTTTCCAAAATCCTGATAACGCCATTCCAGCTGCTTGAATCAGCAAAAGCACCGTGCACCAGCACGATTGTGGGTTTGGCGTCGGCAGCGCTGGCAATGGCGCCGGTGAGGAGTGCGGTTGCGAGGGCCAAGCCTGAGAATATCTTTTTCATGCGGATGCTACCTGTCGGGGAGGGGGACTTCGATAAATATATTGCGCGCTAAATAGTCGCCTTGGTAGTAATCGTGAGCCAGGTAAAATTCAATGTCAATGGCTTGCGATTGAATCGTGCACGTAATAATGTGCATTCGAGACTAAAGGAGGGATTCAGGTGTCAGAAAACGGCAATAGCGACTTTGCGCCGCTGAATGATTTTTTATGTTTTTCGATTTACTCGGCCAGCCATGCGCTGACGCAGTTCTATCGCCCGATGCTGGAGTCGCTGGGTTTGACGTACCCGCAATATCTGCTGATGGTGACGCTATGGTCCGAGGATGATCAGATCATCAAGGACTTGGGTAGCAAGTTGTTTCTGGAGTCGAGCACACTCACTCCCCTGGTGAAGCGACTCGAAAGCGCGGGGTTGGTGACTCGCAATAGAGACCCACAGGATGAACGCCAGGTGCGCGTGAAACTGACGAAGGCAGGTTGGGCGCTCAAGGCCGAGGCATTGAAGGTGCCCAACTGCATTCAGGATGCTGTGGGACTGAGCGCTGAAAAAATCATGGAGATCCAGGCCGCGGTTGCGGGTATTCGTGACCGTCTGATCGAAAAGAGATGACGGCTCACATTTGCTGGTCACCGCGCACGCTCTCGCTGCCTATGTTCAACGAGCCATTGGAGGCTGCGTAACCACAGAGCGCGCGAGATCATTTCGCAGGCTTCAAAGGATGGTTGAGGGCGCTCATGCCCGATCATGCGCCCTACGGTATCAGCGACGGTTGCGATAGCGTTCGGTCAAGGACTGCACGAGGGTGACGTAGGATTGTGTCTCGGGGTATGGCGGCACCCCGTTGTACTCGGCCACCGACGCTTCGCCGGCGTTGTAGCCTGCCAAGGCAAGCATCTGATTGCCGTTGAAGCGCTTGAGCAGCCAAGCCAGATAGCGAACGCCGCCACGGATGTTCTGTCGGGCATCGAACGGGTCGTCCACGGCGAAGCGCTCGGCGGTGTCGGGCATCAATTGCATCAGCCCCTGGGCGCCGGCTTCGGAAATCGCATGGGGGCGAAACGCCGACTCGGCGTGTATCACGGCGCGAATCAGTGCCGTGTCGACACCAAAGCGCCCCGAAGCGGCTTCGATTTCCCGTCGATAGGACTGGGTGTCCAGGCGCAGCGAAGCGACCTTGAAATCCTTAGGCGCCGCACACAGATAGCAGCCCCTGATGTGATTGACCTCAAGGACATCGACCCGCTCGGAGATCCCGACGGGCCTTCGGCTCACATATTGACGAACACCCTTGTACATGAAGGTGTACACCCGAATCCGCATCGTGCCTGAGTCGTCGTCTCGCGCTACCCGGGGCCTGGTCAATGCCTTGGCACCGACACCGTCGCCCGCGTCGGCATTCACGCGAGCGCAGCGGGCGCCCGCGATGGCTTGTCTGGTATAGCGGATGGCTCCATCCATCGCTTGGCATTTGTACATGGCGCTGGCGCATAGCGGAACGGCTAGCAAGGCCAGCTCGAGGCAGCCAAAAAGACTCGTACGCGCCCATCGCCACGCTTTGGGACTCATCATATCGCTCCGGGCCGCAGGTGCTGATCAGGCCCAGGGCACTTGACCCTGAGCTATCTGGGGGGCTGTTCCGTGCGACCCCATTTTTGTTTTGATAGTTATACCCGTTGTAACCGAATTTGGAATTCGCGTTGACGTACGGGCCTGCTGGCGTAAACGGGCAACGCAGGCCTCAATGCTCGTTCGACGCCTCGTCCCGGCAGGTCAAAGCCGGGCGCAAGCCAGATCCGCAGGGCCCATGGCTGATCTCAAGCTAACATCGACATCAACCCGCCTTGCCGGTCCAGCTTGGCCAATTCATCGAAGCCGCCGATATACGTGTCACCAATGAAGATCTGCGGCACGGTGCGGCGTCCACTGCGTCTGACCATCTCTTCACGCTTGCCAGGGTAGGTCTGGATGTTGATCTCTTTCATCCCGACCCCTCTACTGGCCAGCAGGAATTTCGCGTTTCGGCAGTACGGGCAGGTCTCAGTGGTGTACAGCGTCACAGTTTTCATGGTGGGTTCTCTGTTTTTCGCCCTTACTCAGGAATTGATCGATGGGAAGTCGATGTCGGTCAACGCAACGTTGTTCAGGTAGTTGGTCAGCGTCTGCGAAGCCACATGTGCAATCACCTCAATGATCTTGGCATCGTCAATACCGGCGGCGCGTGCCTGGGCGATTTGCTCGTTGGTCAGATGACCGCGACTTTCAGTGATTTGCTTGGCGAGCAGTGCAAAGGCGTCGAGCTTCCCTTCGCGGGCACTGAGAATTTCCTGGTTGTTGTAACCGGCTTTACTGGCGAACAGCGTGTGGGCCGCCAGGCAGTAGTCGCAACCGTTAGCTTGGGAGGTGGCGAGGAAAATCGATTCCTTTTCCAGCGCGCTGAGGGACGTTTTACCTAGGGCAACAGAGCCTTGCATGTAGGAGGCCAGGACCGCCGGAGCGTGGGCGAGTACGCGGAAAACGTTGGGCAGGAAGCCGATTTTCTTTTGGATGCCATCGAGCAGTGGACGAGTAGCTTCGGTGGCGTGTTCAAGGTTGATTGGGACAATGCGAGTCATGATGATGCTCCGATGATTGATGCGCGATGTGCGCTGGGTACGGAGTCGATGTTAGAGGGGTTTTTGGCTTATTGGCTGCTAAAAATCCAAGATAGGCGACTGATCGTCCAAACTCGTTGGCGTAGATTAGCCATGGATCAGTGTTCGACAGGGTTGACGCATGCGGGTGTCAACGCCGGCCCCGTTCCTGGAGTGAGGCCGATCGTTCGGCAGCGGCCGATACCTCTCCCCATTCTTCTGCCGTAACGTGACAATGGCTTATAAAGTTCAGGCAGATGCTTCACGGGCATAGAAGATGGCCCGCGTTATAGGTGAGCGAGAATCGTGTATGTATCTATATCCTCGCCATCGGGCGTTATTTTTCGCCAGTTCTTCTCCAGGAAATTTAGTGAACTAAGTTTTCTGGCATGGCGATACTTTACTCTAATGGAACTGTTGAGCTAATTATTTCAGTAATTGAATAGTCAATTCATGTCGTGCAGATTTGTTTGCTGCTTACATAGAAGGAAATTAGCAGTTGTCTATTTCCGATCTCTCATTGAGTGTCCGAAAAACCTGTATCAATATGGGTAACAGGATGAATGCGAACCCAACGGAGCACACTATGCGCCTTCATCCGACCTAAGCGTTGTTGAGGGCCGGAGATTATTAATCAGACCTTTGATAATGCGCGGGGCATGCGATGGCCATTCTCTCTCCGGCAATTGATATTGGAAACACCGGCTTCATGTTGGTTTGCACTAGCCTGGTGATGCTTATGACGCCGGGACTGGCGTTTTTTTATGGGGGGCTGGTTTCAAGGCGTAACGTGTTGACGATGATGATGCAAAGCTTCGCCTCCATGGGATGGACGACGGTCCTTTGGTTTATGTTTGGCTACTCGATGTGTTTCGGTCCAACGTGGCATGGGATCATCGGCGACCCGACGTATTACGCGTTTTTTAATAATGTAACTCCAAGTACTATTTTCGCCGACAATGATGCCGGGATCCCGCTCATCGTTCATATCGCGTATCAGATGATGTTCGCGATCATCACTCCGGCGCTTATTACCGGTGCATTTGCGAATCGCGTGACTTTTAAAGCCTACATTCTGTTCCTGACGTTCTGGCTGATTTTTGTTTATTTTCCGTTCGTGCACATGGTGTGGAGTCCAAACGGGCTCTTTGCCAAATGGGGCGTTCTCGATTTCGCCGGGGGAATCGTGGTGCATAACACTTGCGGATTTGCAGCGTTAGCGTCTGTCCTGTTTGTGGGAGCGAGGAAAAAAACGGGAGACCGCCCCCACAACGTACCGTTGATTGCGCTCGGCACAGGACTTCTTTGGTTTGGTTGGTACGGTTTCAACGCAGGTTCAGAGCTGCGGGTGGATACGATTACTGCATCTTCCTTTCTGGCGACGGATCTCTCTGCTTCGTTCGCCGCTATTACATGGCTCATCGTCGAGCGAATTCACGCCAATCGCACGAGCTTCATCGGTCTATTGACGGGGGCCGTGGCGGGCCTGGCAACGATCACGCCTGCGGCTGGATACGTGTCGCTGACCACCGCGTGCTTTATCGGGATTATCGCGGGCCTGGTTTGCTACGCCACCGTATTGCTGGTGCACAGGCTTGGGCTGGACGACGCCCTCGATGTGTTCGGAGTCCACGGCATGGGGGGGCTGATGGGCTCACTCTTGCTCGGCATATTCAGCTCGCTGGCCTGGAATCCACACGGCGCCGACGGCTTGATCCATGGAGGGGGGGACTTCTTCTTCAAACAAGTCGTGGTGGTTGTTTGCTCCAGCATTTGGGCGTTTGTTTTCACCTACATGATGCTGTGGGTCATCAACCGATTTATCACTGTTCGAGTGTCAGAGGCTTCTGAGCTATCTGGATTGGATGCCGATCAACTGGGCGAAAATGCCTATGAATAGCGTGCCCGCAAATCCAACCATCCCACCATGGCGACCGTTTCCGACACAGCAGATGGTCGGTGGTAGGCAGTAGTAGAGAGAGGAGGGAGGTTCGGGGGGTATCGGTCATTCCAGGAGAATATTCAGGTCTTGCCTGGATGCGTCTCGATCGTCCTATCAGTGAGACAAACTATCGCATTGGTACTGTCTAATCAGTCATTGGTTTCGTCTGTAGGATTGTTCCATCAGATCGCCCTGCGGCGATCCTCACCTGGAGATCCCACATGAAACTGCTGCATATCGATTCGAGTATTCTTGGTGACAACTCGGCTTCCCGCCTGCTGAGCGGCGAAGTCGTCAAAGCCTGGCAAGCCGCCGAGCCAACCGCCGTGGTGACTTACCGCGACCTGGCCGCCGATGCCATGAGCCACTTTTCCTCGAACACCCTGGTTGCCGCAGGTACCACCGCTGAGCTGCGCAACGCCGCACAACAGCACGAAGCCGAACTGAGCGCATCGACCCTGGCCGAGTTCCTGGCCGCTGACGCGGTCGTGATTGCAGCGCCGATGTACAACTTCACCATCCCGACTCAGCTCAAAGCCTGGATCGACCGCATCGCTGTCGCCGGCCAGACTTTCCGCTACACCGAAGCCGGTCCTGAAGGCCTGTGCGGCGGCAAGAAGCTGGTAATCGTCTCCACCTCCGGCGGTATCCACGCTGGCCAGGCCACTGGCGTTGCCCACGAGGAGTACCTGAAGGTGCTGTTCGGCTTCATCGGGATCACCGACATCGAGTTCGTCCGTGCACACGGTCTGGCCTACGGTGACGAAGTGCGCACCAAAGCCATGAGCGATGCGCAGACGCACATCAGTGAGCAATTGTTCGCCGCCGCGTAAGGCTTGCGTAAAGCCTTTAAACGGCACAGGCAAACCTCCCGAAAACTCTGTATTCTGATCACGCAAGTGTCAGATACAGAGTTTTTTGTTTCTGGCTATTACACTTTTGCAGTAATAGTGGCCCGGGTTATGCAGTCGAGGGTGAACGTCTTCGATCCGGTAACAGGTGAGGCATCCGATGATGCGTCTTTGTGCAACCTTACTGATATGCCTGTTCGGCAGCCTGAATTCGGTGCACGCCGCCCCTGCGCCTCATCCACACTGGAGCGTCGGGTATCACGAGATGAGCTTTCTCGACCCGCTCGATCTGCAGCCGATGCGCGCCATCGCGTTCTATCCCTCCAGCGAAAAAGAACACACCAGCAAGCTCGAAGGCTACAACATCGAGGCCGGGGAAGACGCCAAAGTGGCCATGGGCCGCTTCCCGATGCTGATGCTGTCCCATGGCAACACCGGAACCCCGCTGGCCCTGCACGACCTCGCCACCTCCCTGGCGCGCAAGGGGTTTGTGGTGGTGGCGGTGATTCATCCTGGTGACAACTCCAAGGACCACAGCCGCCTCGGCACCTTGAGCAACCTCTACGGGCGGCCTATCCAGATTTCCGAAGCCATCACCGCGACCCTGGGCGACCGCATGCTTGCGCCGTTCGTCAACGCCGACCAGGTGGGGGTCATCGGTTACTCCGCAGGCGGCGAGACCGCGCTGATTCTGTCCGGCGCCACGCCCGACCTGGACCGCTTGCGTCGTTACTGTCAGGAACGCCCGGATGATCGCGACGCCTGCAATACCCAAGGTGAGTTGATCGTCGACCGTGATGATTTGCAGCCGGTGGCTGACCCGCGTGTCCACGCGCTCATGCTGATGGCGCCGCTGAGCCTGAAGTTTGGCCGCCATACCCTGGCCGACGTTCATGTGCCGGTGCTGCTGTACAGCGGTGATGGCGACAAACTGGTGGCCTTCGACAAGAACGCCGCCGCCCTGGCGCGCAAGCTGCCCATCGCGCCGGATTTCAAACTGCTGGCCGGGGCAGGGCACTTCGTGTTCATGGCGCCGTGCAACGAGGAACAGATTCTCGCCATGCCGGCGCTGTGCACCGATGCCGATGGCGTTGACCGTGAAGACATTCACCGCAACCTGATCACCGAAGCGGGGCGCTTCTTCTCACGTACCCTGGGCAGAGCGACCCGGGCGGGCATGCAAACTGCCGATCAATAACCGCGTACGCCCCTGCAGGAGCGAGCTTGCTCGCGATGGACGTTAACGATGACGATGGCTGTCTGA
>NZ_LYVP01000006.1 GCF_001984065.1 Pseudomonas sp. KK4 | reverse complement strand
CAGGCGACACGTGTATTGACTGAAACGACGCCTTCGCGAGCAAGCCCGCTCCCACATTGGGAATCAACGCCCACAAAAAAGCCGACAGCGATGTCGGCTTTTCTGTATTTGCGAAATGACGATCAGATGGTCAGCGTCCAGTCGTAATCCACGATCAGCGGCGCGTGCTGCGAGAACCGTGGCTGACGAGGCAGGCGTGCACTGCGTACGAAGCGGCGCAGGCCCGGGGTCAGGATCTGGTAGTCGAAGCGCCAGCCCAGGTTGAGCATTTCGGCCTGTTCGTTGTCGGGCCACCAGCTGTACTGGTCGCCTTCACGGCTGACTTCGCGCAGGGCATCCACATAACCCATGTTGCCGACAATCTCGTCCATCCAGGCCCGTTCAGGTGCCAGGAAGCCCGGAGATTGCTGGCTGTCGCGCCAGTTTTTGATGTCCAGTTTCTGTTGCGCCACGTACAGCGAGCCACAATAAATGTACTCGCGGCGTTTGCGCCGTTGCTTGTCCAGGTACTTGGCGAAGTCGTCCATGAGCTTGAACTTCTGGTTCAAGTCCTCATCGCCGTTCATACCCGACGGAAGCAACAAGGTTGCAATACTGACTTTGTCGAAATCGGCTTGCAGGTAGCGCCCGTAGCGGTCGGCCGTCTCGAAACCGAGACCGCTGATGACAGCCTTCGGTTGCAACCGCGAGTACAAAGCCACGCCACCTTGGGCGGGGACTTCGGCGTCGCAGGCATAAAGGAAGTATCCATCCAGTTGGAAGGCTGGATCGTCCAGTTCAAAGGCGGAGGCACGGGTGTCCTGCAGGCAGATGACGTCGGCATTCTGTGCCTGCAGCCAACTGAGCAAACCCCGCTCGACTGCAGCCTGAATACCATTGACGTTCACACTGATGATCCGCATAAATGGCCCCAAAAATCGCGTGCGTGTATGATACACGGCGTCAAGCTAATTAGCTAAATCCGTGGTATTTGGGGTTTTTTTCATGCAAGCGTATCAGCGCGATTTCATTCGTTTTGCCATCGATCGCGGCGTTTTGCGCTTCGGTGAGTTCACCCTGAAGTCCGGGCGCACCAGTCCTTACTTCTTCAATGCGGGCCTCTTCAACTCGGGCTCGGCCCTGGCGCAACTGGGGCGTTTCTACGCCGCAGCCATTGCCGAAAGCGGCATTCCCTTCGATGTGCTGTTCGGCCCGGCCTACAAAGGTATCCCGCTGGCGGCGACTACCGCCGTGGCACTGGCCGAGCATCACAACCGTGACCTGCCTTGGTGCTTCAACCGCAAGGAAGCCAAGGCCCACGGCGAAGGCGGCAGCCTGGTGGGCGCACCGCTGACCGGCAATGTGCTGATCATCGACGACGTGATCACCGCCGGCACCGCCATTCGCGAAGTGATGCAGATCATCGCTTCCCAGGACGGCGCCAAGGCCGCTGGTGTGCTGATCGCCCTCAACCGCCAGGAGCGTGGCAACGGTGAGTTGTCGGCGATCCAGGAAGTGGAGCGCGATTTCGGCATTCCGGTGATCAGCATCGTTTCGTTGAACCAGGTCCTCGAGTTCCTGGCTGATGATCCACAGCTCAAGCAACACCTGCCTGCCGTGGAAGCGTACCGCGCCCAATTCGGCGTCTGACCCCGGTTCTTCGTGGTACGGGCTTTTGTGGCGAGGGAGCTTGCTCGCGCTTGAGTGCGCAGCGCTCACAAAACCTCTGGGGCCGCTGCGCAGCCCAGCGGGAGCAAGCTCCCTCGCCACAAAAAGCAGTTCCAGCTGGAATCGCAGGCAAAAAAAGACCCCGCTCAGCCAGGCTGAGCGGGGTCTTTTGTTTACGGGCTATCGCTTAGTGACGCTTGCGATTGCTGATCAGCGTGCCCACGCCGGTGTCGGTGAAGATCTCCAGCAGGATCGCATTCGGTACGCGACCGTCGATGATCAGCGAGCTGCCCACGCCGCCCTGTACCGCTTCCAGCGCGCAACGAATCTTGGGCAGCATGCCGCCGTAGATGGTGCCGTCGGCGATCAGTTCGTCGACCTGCTGGGTGCTCAGGCCGGTCAGAACCTTGCCCGACTTGTCCATCAGGCCGGCGATATTGGTGAGCAGCATCAGCTTCTCGGCTTTCAGCGCTTCAGCGACCTTGCCGGCCACCAGGTCAGCGTTGATGTTGTACGACTCACCGTTGGCGCCGACACCGATTGGCGCGATGACCGGAATGAAATCGCCTTTGACCAGCAGGTTCAACAGGTCGGTGTTGATGCCGACCACTTCGCCCACGTGACCGATGTCGATGATTTCCGGGGTGGTCATCTCGGGCGTCTGGCGGGTGACGGTGAGCTTCTTGGCGCGAATCAGCTCGGCGTCTTTACCGGTCAGGCCGATGGCGCTGCCGCCGTGACGGTTGATCAGGTTGACGATGTCCTTGTTGACCTGGCCGCCCAGGACCATCTCCACCACGTCCATGGTCGCCGCGTCGGTGACGCGCATGCCGTCGACAAAGTGGCTCTCGATCGACAGGCGCTTGAGCAGGTCACCGATTTGCGGGCCGCCACCGTGAACCACCACCGGGTTGATGCCCACGGCTTTCATCAGCACGATGTCGCGGGCGAAGCCGGTTTTCAGCTCCTCGCTTTCCATCGCGTTGCCGCCGTATTTGATCACCAGCGTCTTGCCGACATAGCGGCGAATGTAAGGCAGCGCTTCGGACAGGACCTTGGCGGTATTGGCAGCGGCATCGCGTTCGAGGGTCATTCAGGGCTCCGGGTGAATCAGAACGGTAGTTGGAGATCAGGTGCAACACGCTTCAACTGGACGCGGAAGACGTCCTTGATGCGCTGCAATTCAGCCTCGTCATCGGCCTCGAAGCGCAGTACCAGCACCGGCGTGGTGTTGGAGGCGCGAACCAGGCCCCAGCCTTTGGCATAGTCGACTCGCACGCCGTCAATGGTGGTCAGGTCGGCGCCTGCGCCCCACTGCGCGTCGTGCAATGCATCAATGATGCTGAATTTGCTCTCTTCGGTCACATGGATATTGATTTCCGGCGTAGAAATATCGTTCGGGAAGGTCGCGAAGAGCTCCTCGGCGGACGATTTCTCCTTGCTCAGGATCTCCAGCAAGCGCGCGGCGCTGTAAATGCCGTCGTCGAAACCGAACCAGCGCTCCTTGAAGAAGATGTGCCCGCTCATTTCGCCGGCCAGCAGGGCGCCGGATTGTTTCATTTTCTTTTTGATCAACGAGTGACCGGTCTTCCACATTAGCGACCGGCCGCCGTATTCCTTGATCAACGGCGTCAGGCGACGGGTGCATTTGACGTCGAAGATGATCTCCGCGCCCGGGTTGCGCGCTACCACGTCGCGGGCGAACAGCATCAGCAGGCGATCCGGGTAGACGATGCTCCCGGTGTTGGTCACCACGCCGACGCGGTCGCCATCGCCGTCGAAGGCCAGGCCGAGGTCGGCGTTGGTTTCCTTGACCTTGGCGATCAGGTCGACAAGGTTTTCCGGCTTGCCCGGGTCCGGGTGATGGTTGGGGAAGTTGCCGTCGACTTCGCAGAACAGCGGGATGACTTCGCAGTTCAGCGCTTCGATCAGTTGCGGAGCAATGACGCCGGCCGCGCCGTTGCCGCAATCGACCACGACTTTCAGGCGTCGCGCCAGTTTGATGTCCTGGACGATTTCGGTGGTGTAGCGGTCGAGGATCTCGACCTTGGTGATGCTGCCCTTGCCGCTGCTCAGGTCGTTGTTCTTGAGGCGATCGTGCAGGGCCTGGATCTGTTCGTTGGCCAAGGTATCGCCAGCGATGACGATCTTGAAGCCGTTGTAGTTCGACGGATTGTGGCTGCCGGTCAGCATCACGCCGGATTTGCCGGCCAGGATGTTGGCGGCGTAGTACAGCGCGGGCGTGGGTACCAGGCCGACATCGCTGACGTGGCAGCCGCTGTCGGCCAGGCCCTGGATCAATTGCTCCACCAGTTCCGGGCCGGAAAGACGACCGTCACGGCCGACCGACACATTCGGTTCATCCTGGGCGAGACTTTGGGCACCGATGGCGCGACCGAGCCAATAAGCGGTCTCGGCATTCAGAAATTCCGGGACGGTGCCGCGAATGTCATAGGCGCGGAAAATACTGTCGGGGAACTTGGGGGCGACACGGGCGGGGGTGCTCATCTGCAGAAATGCTCCATCTTGAAAGTGGCTGGACATGCCGGAGAATCACTCGCCGGCAGGCTCAAACTGAAAGGTATGACGGCGTTTTTCGCAGAGAGTTCGTGGTGTGAAAGGGCCATGACGCCATGTGTGGCAATGCACGACCCCGACAGGAGCGAGGTTTATTTCGTGCCCGAGTGACCGAAACCGCCGGTGCCGCGCTGGGTTTCGACGAACTCTTCAACCATCTCGAAATGGGCCTGAACCACTGGCACCAGCACCAGTTGCGCCAGGCGTTCGCCGACGGTCATGGTGAAATCGGTCTGGCCACGGTTCCAGCAGGAGACCATCAGCGGCCCCTGGTAATCGGAGTCGATCAGGCCGACCAGGTTACCCAGCACAATGCCATGCTTATGGCCCAGGCCAGAGCGCGGAAGGATCAGCGCGGCGAGATTCGGGTCACCGATGTACACCGACAGGCCGGTCGGGATCAGCACGGTCTGGCCCGGCTTGATCACAATGTCCTGTTCAAGCATGGCGCGCAGGTCGAGGCCGGCGGAGCCTGGGGTGGCGTACTGCGGCAGCGGGAATTCGGTACCGATGCGTGGGTCGAGGATCTTGGCTTGCAAAGCGTGCATGTAAATTAAACCTGGTTCAGTCGTTCAGCGATGAAAGAGATCAGCTGGCGAGCAATCTTGCTCTTGCTGGTCTGGGCGAAAAGTGTGGCATGAAGCTGGCGATCGATGACGCTGCAGGCGTTTTCTTCGCTGTTGAAGCCGATGCTCGGGTTGGCAACGTCGTTGGCGACGATCAAATCGAGATTCTTGTCTTTCAGCTTGCGGGCAGCGTAATCGAGCAGGTGTTCGGTTTCGGCGGCGAAACCGACACTGAACGGACGGTCGGGACGGGTGGCGATACTGGCCAGGATGTCCGGATTGCGCACCATTTGCAGCAACAGGCCGTCGCCGTTCGTAGGATCTTTCTTGAGTTTCTGTGGTGCGACGACTTCCGGGCGGTAATCCGCAACCGCTGCCGAAGCGATGAACAGGTCGCAGGGGATCGCGGCTTCGCAGGCGGCGAGCATGTCACGGGCGCTGACCACGTCGATACGCGTGACACGATCCGGGGTCGGCAAATGCACTGGGCCGGTGATCAAGGTCACACGGGCGCCCGCTTCCACCGCGGCTTCAGCCAGGGCAAAGCCCATTTTTCCGGAACTGTGGTTGGTGATATAGCGCACCGGGTCGATGTTTTCCTGGGTCGGGCCGGCGGTGATCAGCACGTGTTTGCCGGTCAGCGCCTGGCGCTTGAAGCAGTCGGCGGCCAGTTGCGCCAGATCGGTGGCTTCGAGCATGCGACCCAGGCCCACGTCACCGCAGGCCTGGCTGCCGGAGGCGGGGCCGAAGACCTTGATGTCGCGGCTTTCAAGGGTTTGCAGGTTGGCCTGGGTGGCCGGGTCGCGCCACATGGCCTGGTTCATCGCCGGGGCTACGGCGACCACCGCGTCGGTGGCCAGCACCAGGGTGGTCAGCAAGTCGTCGGCAATGCCTTGGGACAGCCGTGCGATCAGGTCGGCGGTGGCCGGTGCGATCAATACCAGATCGGCCCATTTGGCCAGCTCGATGTGGCCCATGGCGGCTTCGGCCGCCGGGTCCAGCAAGTCCAGGTGCACAGGATGCCCGGACAGGGCCTGCATGGTCAGCGGGGTGATGAATTCGGCACCGCCACGGGTCATGACCACGCGCACTTCGGCGCCCTGATCCATCAGACGGCGGACCAGGTCGGCGCTCTTGTAGGCGGCAATGCCGCCGCCGACGCCCAGAACAATGCGTTTCCGATACAGCCGCTGCATAGGCCTGCCTTTCAATTCGTTGGTGACAAACGTAGCGAAACCCCCTCCCCAGGGTGAATTCGCCCGCAAAAAAGATGGGCTACGATATCACAGCGACCGCTATGGAACAGCGGCGCCCACAGACAGGGAGGTGCTATGAGTATTCGTGATTGGCCGGCGGCGGAGCGACCGCGGGAGAGACTGCTGGAGCAAGGCTCGGGAAGCCTTTCGGACGCCGAATTGCTGGCGATTTTTCTACGAACCGGGGTGCCGGGCAAAAGCGCGGTGGATCTGGCGCGGTATCTGTTGAATCAGTTCGGCAGTCTGCGTTCGCTGCTTGAAGCCGATCTGGTGACGTTCAGCAGGCATTTGGGGCTCGGGCCGGCAAAATTCGCCCAGTTGCAAGCGGCCCAGGAAATGAGCAGGCGCCATTTGGCCGAACGGGCTCGGCAAAAGTCGGCGCTGGAAAACCCCCATGTGGTGCGTGATTACCTCAAATCGATGCTGCGTCATGAGGCTCAGGAGGTCTTCGGTTGCCTGTTTCTCGACTCCAAGCATCAGGTGCTGACGTTCGAGACGCTGTTTCGCGGCTCGATCGACAACACCAGTGTTCATCCGCGAGAGGTGGTCAAGCGCGCGCTGGCCAACAACGCGGCGGCCCTGATCCTCTGTCACAACCACCCTTCGGGCAATACCGATCCGAGCCAGGCAGATCGGGTGCTGACCAAGCGCCTGCAAGAAGCGTTGGGCCTGATTGATGTGCGGGTACTGGACCATTTCATCATTGGCGATGGGGATCCGCTGTCGATGGCAGAGTACGGCTGGATGTAGGTGACCTTTGTGGGAGCGGGCTTGCTCGCGAAAGCGGCGTGTCAGGCGACATCGATGCCGTCTGACACGCCCTCTTCGAGAGCAAGCCCGCTCCCACAGGTTTGGTGTCGAGGTGGGTTATTTGAGGTTGACCTTGGCGTAGTCCTGCCGGCCAAAGGGGCTGACCGCGTATCCCTCGACAGTCTTGGTCGTCAGGGCGAATGCAGTCGGGTGGGCCAGGGGCAGCCACAGTGCCTGCTGCTGGATCTGCGCCTGCGCCTGCTCATAAAGCTTGGTGCGCACGCCTTGTTCGCCGGTGGTCTTGCCGGCGCTGATCAGCTTGTCCAGATCCGCGTTGCAGTAGCGGGCGAAGTTGGTCCCGGACTGGACTGCGGCGCAGGAAAACTGCGGTGTGAGGAAGTTGTCCGGGTCACCGTTGTCGCCGGCCCAGCCCATGAACAGCAAGTCGTGTTCACCGGCCTTGGCACGGCGAATCAGTTCGCCCCATTCAATTACGCGGATCTCGGCCTGAATGCCGATTTCCGCCAGGTCCGACTGCAACAGTTGCGCGCCAAGGCTCGGGTTAGGGTTCAGCAGGCTGCCGGACGGGCGCGTCCAAATGGTGGTCTGGAAACCGTCCTTGAGCCCGGCCTTGGCCATCAGTGCCTTGGCTTTCGCGATGTCGTGGGGATAGCCCGGCAGGTTTTTCGCGTAGCTCCAGGTGTTTGGCGGGTAAGGGCCGTTGGCGGGCTCGGCGGTGTCTTCGAACACCGCTTTGACGTAGTTGGCCTTGTCGAAGGCCAGGTTGATCGCCTGGCGCACTTCGGGCTTGTCCAGCGGCGGATGCTGGCTGTTGATGGCGACGAACGCGGTCATGAACGCGTCAGTCTTTTCCACTTTCAGGGTCGGCTCTTTCAGCGCGGCCTGTACGTCCAGCGGCTTGGGCGACAGGGCAATCTGGCATTCGTTACGACGTAGCTTCTGCAGGCGCACGTTGGCGTCCGGCGTGATGGCGAAGATCAGTGGATCGACCGAAGGCTTGCCGCCGAAATAATCCGCATTGGCCTTGTAGCGAACCGATGCGTCCTTCTGGAAGCGCGTGAACACGAACGGCCCGGTGCCGATCGGCTGGCTGTTGAGTTTCTCCGGGGTCCCGGCTTTCATCAGCTTGTCGGCATACTCGGCCGAGTAGATCGAAGCGAAACCCATGCTGAGCGTCGCGAGGAAGGTCGAGTCGGCGTGGTCGAGAGTGAAGCGCACGGTCAGCGGGTCAAGGGCGTCGATTTTCTTGATCAGTGCCGGCAATTGCATCGATTGCGAATGGGGGAAGCCGCTCTGCGCGACCTTGTGCCAAGGGTTGGCCGGATCGAGCATGCGGTCGAAGCTGAATTTCACGTCTTCGGCGGTCAGGTCCCGATTGGGGCTGAAGTACTCGGTGCGGTGGAATTTCACCTGCGGGCGCAGCTTGAACACATAGGTCAAGCCGTCCGGGCTGACCTCCCAGCTGTCGGCGAGGCTGGCGACCACCTTGCCGCTGGCCGTGTCGAAGTCCACCAGACGGTTCATCAGCACATCGGCCGAGGCGTTGGTGGTGGTCAGCGTATTGTATTGCACCACGTCGAACCCTTCCGGGCTGGCCTCGGTGCAGACGCTAAGCGCGGCCGCCTGGGCCAGGGGGGTCAGCAGAAGAGGGGCGAGCAACAGCGGTAGGGCAGCGAGGCGCATGGTCGGATTCCTTTACAGATCGAAGGCCCATCTGCAAGTGCAGTCTGGAAAAGGCTTACCCTAGTGGGCTCCTTTGCAAATGACTATCCCCTTTTTCATTTTGAGTGGACTATAGACGACTGTTTTTGCTGAGATCGGGTGGAAAAAGCCCGGGATGGGGCATCGCGCGGATTCTCTGCGACGAGCGGTCGCAATCGACGACAGCCTTTATCCAAAGCGCCTGAAGCGTGAAAAATCGGGTTTTTATCAACTCGCAGCACAGCGAATGTTGTTGCTCTCCAGTCTTTCTGGTATAAAGCAGCGCTCTTTTCTAGGGGCCCGGTTCCTTCACTGTAGGTGTAGCCGGTAAGACCCTTAAAGAAACGCGGCGCCTGGCGCCAAATGACTGAGAGATTAAGCGGCCAACCCATGCCGGGTTGGGCATGTGGTTTTAGAGGGCTGAGGCATGTCTAGAGTCTGTCAAGTTACCGGTAAGGGTCCGGTGACTGGGAATAACATTTCCCACGCAAACAACAAAACCCGTCGTCGTTTCCTGCCGAACCTGCAGCATCACCGCTTCTGGGTTGAAGAAGAGAAACGTTTCGTGCGTCTGCGCGTATCTGCCAAAGGCATGCGTATCATCGACAAGCGTGGCATCACTGCCGTGCTGGCCGACATCCGCAAAGCCGGCAAGATCTAAGGGAGCTAATCATGCGTGAATTGATTCGTTTGATTTCGAGCGCCGGTACTGGTCACTTCTACACTACCGACAAGAACAAGCGTACTACCCCGGACAAAATCGAGATCAAGAAATATGATCCGGTTGTTCGCAAGCACGTGATCTACAAGGAAGGCAAAATCAAGTAATTGATTTTTCCCTCTTACGAAAAAGGCCCGTATCGCGAGATACGGGCCTTTTTTGTTGCCTGGATTTTGTGTGTTGCCTTTAAGGGCCCCTTCGCGAGCAAGCCCGCTCCCACACTGGATTTGTGAACGACACAGATCGAATGTGGGAGCGGGCTTGCTCGCGAAAGCGTCAGCCCAACCAGCGCAAATCCTCAGGCCTTCTGCTCAAACGCCACATAGATCTTGCGGCAATACTCCAGCACTTCCCAAGTGCCACGAAAGCCCGCAGGGATCACAAAGCGATCACCGGCACGTACAGTCTTGGCATTGCCATCGATGTCGCGCAGCACGGAAACCCCCTGCACGATTTCGCAGTATTCGTGCTCGGTGAAGTTCACCGTCCAATGCCCGACCGCGCCTTCCCACACCCCGGCGTTCAACTGGCCGCAAGGGCTGTTGTAGTGGTTGTAGACCACTTGCTCGGGGTCGCCCTTGAGCACCCTGGCCGGGTCCGGGCGATAACGTTCGGCGGCGGTGGTGGCCTGGCTGAAGTCGACGATGTTCTGGATGCTCATTGTTGTATTCCCCCGTGAATGCGACGCGAGTGGTTGATAGGCGCAAAGTCTATGTTTATTAAAATGAACATCGCAAGGCCGTTTGCCGGGGTTATGTCAAATATATTGAAACTTCACCTGCCGCTGGTTTAGGGTGGCGGTTGCCCTGAGCCCAAAGACAGGTTGGCCGGGCAGAATTCCTGACAGCGCCCGCGAACACCGCGGGTGTCGTATTCAATAAGAGGAGGACACTCGTATGACCACCCTGACTCGTGCCGACTGGGAACAAAAGGCTCGCGATCTGAAGATCGAAGGCCGCGCTTACCTCAATGGCGAGTACACCGATGCGGTCTCCGGCGAGACGTTCGAGTGCATCAGCCCGGTCGATGGCCGTCTGCTGGGCAAGATTGCCAGCTGTGACGCCGCCGACGCCCAGCGCGCTGTGGAAAATGCTCGCGCCACCTTCAATTCCGGCGTCTGGTCGCGCCTGGCGCCGACCAAGCGCAAAGCCACCATGATCCGCTTCGCCGGCCTGCTCAAACAGCACGCCGAAGAACTGGCCCTGCTGGAAACCCTGGACATGGGCAAGCCGATCAGCGACTCCCTGTACATCGACGTGCCCGGCGCGGCGCAAGCCCTGAGCTGGAGCGGCGAAGCCATCGACAAGATCTACGACGAAGTCGCCGCCACCCCGCACGATCAACTGGGTCTGGTCACCCGCGAGCCAGTGGGCGTGGTTGGCGCCATCGTGCCGTGGAACTTCCCGCTGATGATGGCCTGCTGGAAGCTCGGCCCGGCGCTGTCCACCGGTAACTCGGTGATCCTCAAGCCTTCGGAAAAATCGCCGCTGACGGCTATTCGCATTGCCGCGCTGGCTGTTGAAGCAGGTATTCCGAAAGGCGTGCTCAACGTGCTCCCAGGTTACGGTCACACCGTCGGCAAGGCCCTGGCCCTGCACAACGACGTCGACACTCTGGTGTTCACCGGTTCGACCAAGATCGCCAAGCAACTGCTGATTTACTCCGGCGAATCGAACATGAAGCGCGTCTGGCTCGAAGCTGGCGGCAAGAGTCCGAACATCGTCTTCGCCGATGCACCGAACCTGCAGGAAGCGGCAGAAGCGGCAGCCGGCGCCATCGCCTTCAACCAGGGCGAAGTGTGCACCGCCGGCTCGCGCCTGCTGGTGGAGCGCTCCATCAAGGACAAATTCCTGCCGCTGGTGATCGAGGCGCTGAAAACCTGGAAGCCGGGCAACCCGCTGGACCCGGCCACCAACGTCGGTGCCCTGGTCGATACCCAGCAGATGAACACCGTGCTGTCCTACATCGAATCCGGTCACGCCGATGGCGCAAAACTGGTGGCCGGTGGCAAGCGCACCCTTCAGGAATCCGGTGGTACCTACGTTGAGCCGACGATTTTCGACGGTGTGAGCAACGCGATGAAAATCGCCCAGGAAGAAATCTTCGGACCAGTGCTGTCGGTCATCACCTTCGACACGGCCGAAGAAGCCGTCGCGATCGCCAACGACACACCATACGGCCTGGCGGCGGCGGTGTGGACCGCCGACATCTCCAAGGCTCACCTGACCGCCCGGGCATTGCGTGCCGGTAGCGTCTGGGTCAACCAGTACGACGGCGGCGACATGACCGCACCGTTCGGTGGCTTCAAGCAGTCCGGCAACGGCCGCGACAAGTCGCTGCACGCGTTTGACAAGTACACCGAATTGAAGGCGACCTGGATCAAGTTGTAAGTCGGTTTTTGTAACGACGTAGATCCCCTGTGGGAGCGGGCTTGCCCGCGAAGGCGCCGTAACAGCCAACGATGATGTTGGGTGTGATGGCCGCTTCGCGAGCAAGCCCGCTCCCACATTTGTTTTGTGTGACCCTGAAAATAATATCCACAGGAGCGTGGAACATGCGTTGGGCGACGTATTTCGCCGTGTTGGCGTCTGTCTTGAGTGTTGGCCTGGCCCTGGGCGTCAGCATGCCGCTGGTGTCGTTTCGCCTGGAAAGCTGGGGCTACGGCTCGTTCGCCATCGGTGTGATGGCGGCCATGCCGGCCATTGGCGTGCTGCTGGGCGCCAAGGTATCCAGTCACCTGGCGGCGCGCCTGGGTACGGCCAACCTGATGCGCCTGTGCCTGTGGGGCGGTGCCGTGTCCATCGGTTTGCTGGCGCTTTTGCCAAGCTATCCGGTATGGCTGGGGCTGCGCCTGATGATCGGTGTGATCCTGACGCTGGTGTTCATCCTCGGCGAGAGCTGGATCAATCAACTGGTGGTCGAGCAGTGGCGCGGCCGGCTGGTGGCGTTGTATGGCAGCAGTTACGCCTTGAGTCAGCTGGCGGGGCCGATTCTGCTGGGGGTGCTGGGTACCGAGCATGACTACGGCTTCTGGGTCGGCGTCGGTTTGCTGGTGGCGGCACCGCTGCTGTTGCTGGGCCGCAGCGGGGCGCCTGGCAGTGAAGCCTGCAGCGTGACCTTCGGTGATTTGTTCACCTTCTGCCGTGGCTTGCCGGCGATTGCCTGGGCGGTGTCGCTGTTCGCCGCGTTCGAAGCGATGATCCTGACGCTGTTGCCGGTGTATTGCCTGCGTCAGGGTTTCACCACGGAAATCGCCCTGGCGATGGTCAGTACCGTAGTGGTGGGGGATGCCCTGCTGCAATTGCCGATCGGCGCACTGGCCGATCGCGTGTCTCGACGCGCCCTGTTCACAGGCTGCGCAGTGGTGCTGCTGGTGTCGAGCCTGGCCATCCCGCTGCTGATCGAGACCCTGTTGATCTGGCCGTTGTGGGTGCTGTTCGGAGCGAGTGCCGGCGGGTTGTTTACCCTGTCGTTGATCCTGATCGGCGAGCGCTATCGCGACGATGCGCTGGTTCGCGCCAATGCGCATATCGCGCAACTGTGGGGCATCGGTTGCCTGCTGGGTCCGTTGATCGCCGGTGCCGGCAGCCAATGGATCAGCGGGCATGCGTTGCCGTTGCTGATGGCGGCGGGGGCGTTTGGGCTGGTGATTCTGGTGTCGCGTCAGGGGGCGTTTGGTGCGGTTGCCGAACCGGCGTGAGCCTTGCGCTGAGCCTGTGGCGAGGGCGCAAGCTCCCTCGCCACCGCAGGCGTTGTCGATCCCGGTTACAACATCCGCTCAAGGCCGACTGTATTGCTCAACCAGGCATTGAAGCGCCGCCACCAACTTCCCGGCTCTCGAGTCAGTGTGTGCATCTTGCCGTCGTCTTCAGTCACCCAGACCACCTGGCCTTCTTCCAGATTCACCTGATAACTCAGCGGCGGCGCCATGCCCTGCAGCGCCAGTTCACGCACGCGCGCCGCGAGTTCGGGACTGTCCACCAGCACCCCGACTTCGGTGTTCCACAGCACCGAACGCGGGTCGAAATTGAACGACCCGATAAAGGCCTTCTTCTGATCGAAGACGATCGCCTTGCTGTGCAGACTGGAATCGGAACCACCGTAGGACTTGCTGGAAAACAGGCGAGGTCCACTGCCGCCTTCATCGCCGGGCTGGCGACGCAACTCGAACAGTTGCACGCCGTGCTCCAGCAGCGCCTTGCGATACGGCGCGTAGCCGCCATGCACTGCCGGTACGTCCGTGGCTTCCAGCGCGTTGGTCAGCAGCCGCACCGACACGCCGGCATCGGCGCGCCCGGTCAGAAACACCAGCCCTGGCTGGCCCGGCACGAAGTAGGCCGACACCATGATCAGTTCTTTGCTGACCCCTTTGAGTTCCGGCGCCAGTTGCGTGGTCAGCAGCAGTTGCGGATCGGGTTCGTCCTTGGCCAGCACCTTGCTCGGCGCATCCCACAACGCCTGGTTCCAGGCCCATATCAGTTCCTTGCGCCAGATATCCAGGCGCGGGTCGGTGGCGAACTTCATCAGTTGTTGATAGAGCGCGTGGTTCTGTCGGCGATACTCCTCCAGTGACGCTTCCAGACGGGTGCGGCTATTGGCCAGGTCCTGGGCGGTCGGCTTGCTGGAAACGAACGCATCGATCGGTTTGCTCAAGGCGCTGTTCCAGTACTGGTCGAAACTGTGCCCCAGTTGTTCGGCGACCGGGCCGACGCCCAGAATATCGATGTCGGTGAAATTCAGATTCGGCTCGGCATCGAAATATTCATCCCCCAGATTGCGCCCGCCGACGATGGCCATGCTGTTGTCGGCCAGCCACAGCTTGTTATGCATGCGCCGGTGTTGCTGCGAGAGATTGAACAGGCGACCCAGGGTGCGCGTGACACCGGTGCTGCGTCCCAGATGCAGTGGGTTGAACACGCGAATCTGGATCTGCGGGTGTGCTGCCAGGGTGGCGATCGTGTGGTCCAGGCCATCACTGGTGGTGTCGTCGAGCAGGATGCGAATGCGCACGCCGCGGTCGGCCGCCTTGAGCAGTTCTTCCACCAGCATGCGCGTGCTGATGCCGTCATGGACGATGTAGTACTGCAGGTCGAGGCTACTCTGTGCGTTGCGGATCAGTTCGGCGCGTGCGGTGAAGGCTTCTGTGCTGTCCGGCAGCAGGCGAAATCCTGATTGTCCTTCGTGGGGAGCTGCCTGGGCCTGGACCGATCGCCCAAAGGCCGAAGCGCTGGCCGGCAGTGACTGGCTCGGTTCGCGCGGTACATCCAGACTGGCGCAGCCGCCGAGTAACGAAGCTAATAACACCAGAGCAAGCAGGGGCTGTCTGACTCTCACGTAGGAACGTTCCGATTGGCGGCAGGGGTTGGCATATGGACGCTGGTATCCGCAGAAAAGTCAGTCGGTCAGTCCGTTGGTTTGCGCCAGCAGTTCGATCGCGGCGGTGCCGACCTTGCGCACCGCTTCTTCAATCTGTGCTGTTGGTTTGGCAGCGTAGTTCATGCGCAGGCAATTGCGGTACTTGCCCGAGGCGGAAAAGATACTGCCGACGGCAATCTGTACGCCCTGGTCATGCAGCTCACGATTCAGTTTCAGGGTATCGAAGCCTTCCGGCAGTTCTACCCACAGCATGAAGCTGCCTTGCGGTCGGCTGGCGCGGGTGCCGGCGGGGAAGTAGCGGGTGACCCAATCGATCATCATGTCTCGATTACGCTGGTATTGTGTGCGCATACGCCGCAAATGCGGTTCGAAGTGACCGCTCTTGATGAATTCGGCGATGGCGATCTGCGGCTGCGGCGCGGTGGAGCCGGTGCTGATGTATTTCATGTGCAGCACCCGCTCCAGATAACGACCGGGCGCGACCCAGCCGATGCGCAGGCCGGGGGCCAGGGTCTTGGAAAAGGAACTGCAGAGCAGAACGCGGCCATCTTCATCGAAGGATTTGATCGTGCGCGGGCGCGGGTAGGTGTAGGAGAGTTCGCCATACACATCGTCCTCGATGATGGCCACGTCGAAACGCTGGGCGAGCGTCAACAACGCGCGCTTGCGCGACTCCGGCATGATGTAGCCCAGTGGGTTGTTGCAGTTGGGGGTCAACTGTATGGCCTTGATCGGCCACTGCTCCAGCGCCAGTTCCAGGGCATCGATACTGATGCCGGTGAGCGGGTCGGTGGGGATTTCCAGGGCCTTCATGCCCAGCCCCTTGAGAGTCTGCATGGCGCCATGAAAACTGGGCGAATCCACGGCCACGATATCCCCTGGCTCGCAGATCGCGCGGATGCTGGTGGACAGTGCCTCGTGGCAGCCGGTGGTCACCACCAGATCGCCTGGGCCCAACTGGCATCCGGAATCGAGCATCAGGCGGGCGATCTGTTCACGCAGTTCGAGGTGCCCGTGGATGTTGTCGTAGTACAGGCCGGGCATGTCCTGGCGGCGGCTGAGTTGCGCCAGGCCCCGCAGCAAGGGCTTGAGGGTCGGGGTGGTGATGTCCGGCATGCCGCGACCCAGCTGTACCACATCCTTGCGCGGTACCGCGCGAATCAGCTCCAGTACCTGATCCCACTGCGAGATATCCACAGGCCGCTGCGCCGGACGGCCCACCGCCGGCAGCTCCGGCAGCTCGCGACCGACCGGCACGAAGTACCCGGACTTGGGTTTGGGCGTGGCCAGGCCGCTGTCCTCCAGCACCCGGTAGGCCTGCTGCACCGTGCTCAGGCTGACGCCATGTTCCACGCTCAACGCCCGCACTGACGGCAGCCGGTCACCCGGGCGATAGAAGCCCTGTTCAATACGCGTGCCGAGCAATTCGGCGAGGTTGACGTAGAGGGTCATGGTGCAGTTCCCGATGGAGGTGGGTCGGTTGACCAGTACAGATGCGCCAGGAATTCAGGATTCAGAGGCCGAATTGGCAAATCTGTATGGAAATAATACAGATGAGTTGGATCTGTAATGCTTTTTCCCGTTTACGCATCATGGAATCTCTGGCTACCCAAGTAAACAGGAGCGATCAAAATGAACGGTTTGAGCGATGTGCGGCTGACGTTACACAGTCAGGAACTGGTGACCGGGCAACAGGACAGTGCGCGAAATGTGATGCGCAATGCACCGTCCCACCTGAATCGCTGGGACCTGTTCTGGCAACGCCTGCACACGCGCAAGGCGTTGCTCGCCCTGACGACGGATCAGCTCAAAGACATTGGACTGACCCGGGAACAGGCGTTGGAAGAGGGGCTTAAGCCTTTTTGGCGGATTTGAGTGCTTGCAGTGTCATTTCGGGCCTCTTCGCGGACAAGCCTCGCTCCTACAGGGTTTTATGTCGTGTAGGAGCGAGGCTTGCCCGCGATGGCGGCATCACAGGCGAAGGAAATCTTTCAGGCCAACTCCCTGAAGCGATGCCACAACATCCCCAGCGCCAGCAACGGCGAGCGCAAATGCCTGCCGCCGGGGAAGGTCATGTGCGGCACCTTCGCAAACAGATCGAACCCACCACTGTGCTGCCCGCTGATGGCTTCGGCCAGCAACTGTCCCGCCAGGTGAGTGGCGTTGACCCCGTGCCCGGAATACGCCTGGGCGTAATACACGTTCGGCTGGTCCTTGAGCCGGCCGATCTGCGGCAGGCGATTGGCGCCGATGCCGATCATCCCGCCCCACTGGTAATCGATCTTCACATCGCCCAGTTTCGGGAAAACCTCCAGCATCTTCGGTCGCATGTAGGCCGCGATGTCTTTCGGATCACGGCCCGAGTAATGGCAGGCGCCACCGAACAGCAAGCGGCGGTCGGCCGAAAGCCGGTAGTAGTCCAGCGCCACCCGTTGATCACAGACCGCCATGTTCTGCGGCAACAATGAGTGCGCCAGCTCTTCGCTCAAGGGTTCGGTGGCGATGATGTAGCTGCCGGCGGGCAGCACTTTGCCGCTCAGTTCGGGGTTGAGGCCATTGAGGTAGGCGTTGCAGCCCAGTACCAGGGTCTTGGCGCGAACCACGCCTTGCGCGGTGTGCACCTTGACCTCGGGACCGTAATCGATGCGGGTGACCGCCGACTGCTCGAACAACTTCACGCCCAATTGCTGTGCGGCGGCCGCTTCGCCCAACGCCAGGTTCAGCGGATGCAAATGCCCGGAACCCATGTCGATCAAGCCACCCACATAACGATCGGACCCGACCACGGTGCGCATTTCGTGGGGTTGCAACAGGCGGGTTTCGTAGCGGTAGCCGAGGCTGCGCAGTTCTTCGGCGTCTTGGGCAAAGCCTTCGAGGTCGCGGGGCTTGTTGGCCAGGTCGCAGTAACCCCAGGTCAGGTCGCATTCGATTTGAAAACGCTCGACGCGTCGCCGGACGATTTCCACGGCTTCCAGGCCCATGAGTTTCATCTGGCGCACACCGTCGGCGCCGATCACGTTGGTGAACTGATCCAGGCCGTGGCCGACGCCGCGAATCAATTGCCCGCCATTGCGTCCGCTGGCGCCCCAGCCGATTTTCCGGGCCTCCAGCAGCACCACGCTGAGCCCGCGTTCGGCCAGTTCCAGCGCCGTGTTCAGCCCCGAGAACCCGCCGCCGACCACGCACACATCGGCCACCAGATCGCCGATGAGCGCCGGGTAGTCCGGCTGCAGCAGGCTGCTGGCGGCGTAATAGGAGGCAGCGTGCTGGGCACTGGCGTTCATGCGCATCGTCCTGATGGTTGTGTCTGGAAAATTTGACGGAGCATAAGCCCCACCTTCGCGCACGGGCAACATTGGTCGGTTGCCGCTGTCTGGATCACGGCTTTTACCGCACAATTGCGCTCTATTCCGATACCGGCCAGCCCCTCGATGAGCTGCAACAGTCAGAAAATCCGCACATTGCGTCAGCAGATCCCCTCGTTCGAGTGTGTGCCCGGCTGCCACGACTGCTGTGGCCCGGTCACCACGTCACCCGAAGAAATGTCGCGCCTGCCGCGCAAGACCCGGGCCGAGCAGGAGGCGGCGATGGACGAGTACAGCTGTGTGCACCTGGGGCCCGGTGGCTGCACGGTGTATGACGAGCGGCCGCTGATCTGTCGGTTGTTCGGCACCACCAAAACGCTGCCGTGCCCCAACGGGCGCGGGCCGGTGGAGCTGATTCACCCGCGGGTCGAAAAGCAGATTTTCGAGTACATGGCCGCGAATCGGCAGGTGCTGGTTTAAAAGACCGTCAATCCGGAATCGGCAGGCTCAAGCTCTCCTTCACTTCTTCCATCACGATGTAACTCTTGGATTCGCGCACATGGGGCAGCTTGAGCAGGATGTCCCCCAACAGCTTGCGATACGAAGCCATCTCCGAAATCCGCGCCTTCACCAGGTAGTCGAAATCCCCTGACACCAGATGGCACTCCAGCACATGGGGCAATTTCAGTACCGCGCGTCGGAACTCTTCGAAAGTATCGCCGGACTTGTAGTCCAGGCTGATCTCGACGAACACCAGCAGGCTACCCTTGAGGTGTTGCGGGTTGAGCCGTGCGTTGTAGCCCATGATGATTCCTTCGCGCTCCAGGCGCCGGACCCGCTCGGTGCAGGGCGTGGTCGACAACCCGACCTTTTCCCCAAGCTCCGTGAATGAGATGCGCCCGTCCGCTTGCAGGATCCGCAAGATGGCGCGGTCGATCTTGTCCAGCTCACGTTTGGTTTGAGTGTTGGTTCGCATAGGGGATGCGCCTCCGTAAAAAGGGTTTTTGCCGAGAATTGTCGCCAAATATAGGCGCTTATATAGTGAAAATCACTGGTCATTCTTTTTTACACTGCGCACATCTGAAGCTCTGAACAACAAACGTCAGCGGTTCGCCGCGATGAGGGAATGAAAATGCGCGTCATGGTCTTGGGTAGCGGCGTCATCGGTACCACCAGTGCTTATTATCTGGCCCGTGCCGGGTTTGAAGTGGTGGTGGTCGACCGGCAGCCAGCTGCTGCCATGGAGACCAGTTTCGCCAACGCGGGCCAAGTGTCGCCGGGCTACGCCTCGCCGTGGGCTGCACCGGGCGTGCCGCTCAAAGCCATCAAGTGGCTGTTGCAGCGCCACGCACCGCTGGCCATCAAGGCCACGGGCGACATCGACCAGTACCTGTGGATGGCGCAGATGCTGCGCAACTGCACCGCCAGCCGTTACGCGGTGAACAAGGAGCGCATGGTGCGCCTGTCCGAGTACAGCCGTGACTGCCTCGACGAACTGCGCGCGGAAACCGGCATTGCCTACGAAGGCCGTAGCCTCGGTACTACTCAACTGTTCCGCACCCAGGCTCAGCTCGACGGCGCCGCGAAAGACATCGCCGTGCTGAAAGAATCCGGCGTGCCATTCGAACTGCTCGACCGCGAAGGCATTGCCCGCGTCGAGCCGGCCCTGGCCAGCGTCACCGATATCCTCTCCGGTGCCCTGCGCCTGCCGAACGACCAGACTGGCGACTGCCAGATGTTCACCACCAAGCTCGCAGAAATGGCCGCGCAACTGGGCGTGCAATTCCGTTTCGGTCAGGACATTCAGCGCCTGGACTTCGCCGGTGATCGCATCAACGGCGTGTGGATCGACGGCAAGCTGGAAACCGCTGACCGCTACGTCCTGGCGCTGGGCAGCTACTCACCGCAATTGCTCAAGCCGCTGGGCATCAAGGCGCCGGTGTATCCGCTCAAGGGTTACTCGATGACCGTGCCGATCACCAACCCGGCAATGGCCCCGACCTCGACCATTCTCGACGAGACCTACAAGGTCGCGATCACCCGTTTCGACAACCGCATCCGCGTCGGCGGCATGGCGGAGATCGCCGGTTTTGACCTGTCGCTCAACCCGCGCCGGCGCGAAACCCTGGAGATGATCGTCAACGACCTTTATCCTCAGGGCGGCAATCTGGCCGAGGCCAGTTTCTGGACCGGCCTGCGTCCGACCACGCCCGATGGCACGCCGATTGTGGGTGCCACGCCGTTCAAGAACCTGTTCCTGAACACCGGTCACGGCACGCTCGGCTGGACCATGGCCTGTGGTTCGGGTCGTCTGCTGGCGGACCTGATGGCCAAGAGAAAGCCGCAGATCAGCGCCGAAGGCCTGGATATTTCCCGTTACGGCAACAAGCGTCAGGAGTCCGCAAAACATGTCAGTCCAGCCCCCGCTCACCAATGACGGCATGAGTGTTCGGCCATAGTCGCTTAGCTACAGATCCCTCTCCCGGCGCTATTGGCGGTTCACGCCGTCAGCCAGCGCCGGTTTTTCTTCCAAACGACCGACCAGAAGTCTGCCGCCATGCGCCCTGCCCGTGCCCTGATCGACCTTCAAGCCCTGCGTCACAACTACCAAGTCGCCCGTGAAGTCACCGGTGCCCGTGCCCTCGCCGTGATCAAGGCCGATGCCTATGGGCATGGCGCGGTGCGTTGCGCCCAGGCGCTCGAGGCTGAAGCGGATGGCTTTGCCGTGGCCTGCATTGAAGAAGCCTTGGAACTGCGCGCCGCCGGCATACGCGCACCGGTGTTGCTGCTGGAGGGCTTTTTCGAAGCCGATGAGCTGTCGCTGATCGTCGAGCATGATTTCTGGTGCGTGGTGCATTCGCTGTGGCAGCTGGAAGCCATTGAGAGAGCGGCGCTGAGCCAACCGATCACGGTCTGGCTCAAGCTCGATTCGGGCATGCACCGGGTCGGCCTGCATCCGAAGGATTACCAGGCGGGCTACCAGCGGCTGCTGGCCAGCGGTAACGTCGCAAAAATCGTGCTGATGAGCCACTTCGCCCGTGCCGATGAATTGCACAGCCAGGCCAGTGCCGAGCAGGTCGCGGTGTTCGAGGCGGCGCGTCAGGGCTTGTCCGCCGAGGTCAGCCTGCGCAATTCGCCGGCGGTGCTGGGCTGGCCGCAGATCCCGAGCGATTGGGTCCGTCCCGGCATCATGCTCTACGGCGCTACGCCCTTCGAAGAAGCCAATGCCGTGGCCTCGCGCCTGCAACCGGTGATGACCCTGGAATCGAAAGTGATCAGCGTGCGTGAACTGCCGGCCGGCGAGCCGATCGGTTACGGCGCCAAATTCATCACCCCCAAACCGATGCGCGTTGGCGTGGTGGCCATGGGGTACGCCGATGGCTATCCGCGCCTGGCACCGACCGGCACGCCGGTGCTGGTGGCCGGGCAACGCAGCCAACTGATCGGCCGGGTGTCGATGGACATGCTGTGCGTGGACCTGACCGATATCCCGCAGGCCGGTCTGGGTTCGACCGTCGAGTTGTGGGGCAAAAACATCCTTGCCAGCGATGTGGCCATCGCGGCCGGTACCATTCCTTACCAGATATTCTGCAACCTGCGTCGCGTGCCAATGCTCTATTCCGGGGCCTGACGCCAGGCACCCCGGACCGAAAGTCGCCTTGCTGACCAGGATTCAGGTCCAAGTGTTGTAAATACTGAACGCTGTCGCCATGATAACGATCAATATTCCAACAACCTGAATCCTTGGAGGCGCAAGCTTTGGACGTCGGTGAACGACTGCAATCGATCCGTAAGCTCAAAGGTCTTTCCCAGCGTGAGCTCGCCAAACGCGCGGGCGTCACCAACAGCACCATTTCGATGATCGAAAAGAACAGTGTCAGCCCCTCGATCAGTTCGCTGAGGAAAGTGCTGGGCGGGATTCCCATGTCCATGGTCGAGTTCTTTTCCGAAGAAATCCTGCAGGAAAAACCGACCCAGATCGTCTACAAGGCCAACGAGCTGATCGACATTTCCGATGGCGCAGTGACCATGAAACTGGTCGGCCGGGCTCACCCGAGCCGGGCTATCGCATTCCTCAACGAAATTTACCCGCCAGGCGCCGACACCGGTGACGAGATGCTCACCCACGAAGGCGAAGAAACCGGGATCCTGCTCGAAGGACGTCTGGAGTTGGTGGTCGGGCTTGAAACTTTTGTGCTCGAAGCTGGCGATAGCTACTACTTTGAAAGTACCAAGCCGCATCGTTTCCGTAATCCGTTCGATGCGCCGGCGCGACTAATCAGCGCAGCTACACCCGCGAATTTTTAAAGAGAGAGGCGCCCTGCCAGTGTGGCCGAGGCACCGAGCTGTTTTTCCGTTGCGCAACAAGACCCCTCTGACTTTGGGGTTGTTTCAGTGTCGCGGGCTAACCGCTATACTTGCGCCCGCCTGCGAACCGTGGCCGCAGGCGTGACTAGCCACCATTGAGGGTGAACGCGTGAACCTAATTATGAAAATGCTGGCCGCACCAGCAACCGTATTGGCCCTCTGGGCTGTCAGCGCTCAAGCTGCGACCACCGACGATATCGCCAAGCGCCTTGAGCCAGTCGGCCAGGTCTGCGTTCAGGGTAAAGAGTGCAAAGGCATGGAAGTGGCCGCTTCTGCCGGCGGTGGTGGCGGTGCCAAGACCCCTGACGAAGTCATTGCAAAACATTGCAACGCTTGCCACGGCACCGGCCTGCTGGGTGCACCGAAAATCGGTGATGCCGCGGCCTGGAAAGACCGTGCCGACCACCAGGGCGGCCTCGACGGCATCCTGGCCAAAGCCATTACCGGTATCAACTCGATGCCGCCAAAAGGCACCTGCGCCGACTGCTCCGATGAAGAACTCAAAGGCGCGATCCAGAAGATGTCCGGCCTGAAATAAGCCCCGTATCTTCGCGCTGAAAAGCCGCTTTCGAGCGGCTTTTTCGTGCCCGCCGTTTCGATAACACCGCCGCCCCCTGTAGGAGCGAGCATGCTCGCGATGTCCTCACAGACGCCGCGGGGTGTCAGGCGCCCAGCGTCATCGTTGACGACCATCGCGAGCATGCTCGCTCCTACAGGGGAGGTGTATGGTTCGAATGCTTTGACAGGCTGTTCAATGCAGCAAAGACCCGGCAAGCTCGGTCCAACCCCACATCATGGAATGGCAGGGAGAATCGGATGGTGCAGTTGTGTTCTATCGAGCAATCGGTCGATGAAGTGTTGGCGCGGTTGCCGGCGCATATCCACATGGGCCTGCCTCTGGGTTTGGGCAAACCCAATCACTTCGTCAATGCGTTGTATCAGCGGGTTGCGCAATTGCCCAAGCGGCGGCTGACGATCTACACCGCGCTTTGCCTGGGGCGCCCTGCCTTGGGCGATGGATTGCAGAAGCGTTTCCTCGAGCCCTTCTGCGAGCGGGTTTTCGGCGACTATCCTGAGCTGGATTTCCTGGCTGAACTCAAGCGCGACAGCCTGCCTCCCAATATCCACGTTCAGCAATTCTTCATGCAGCCCGGCAGCCTGCTTCACAGCGAAGCGGCGCAGCAGGATTACGTGAGCAGCAACTACAGCCACGCCGCCCGGGACATCAACGCCGCCGGTTTGAACCTGGTGGCGCAACTGGTTGCCAGCCACGCTGACCACCCCGACCGCCTGAGCCTCAGTTGCAACCCGGACATCACCCTCGACCTGCTGCCCATGATCGGCAGGCGCCGGGAAGCCGGGGAGACGATCCTCATGGTCGGCCAGGTACACAGCGACCTGCCCTACATGCCTGGCGATGCCGAGGTTGGCATCGACACCTTCGATTTGCTGATCGACGAAAAGGACAACACCACACTGTTCTCCACGCCAAACATGCCAGTGGGCTTTCAAGATCATTTCATCGGCCTGCACGCCAGTACGTTGGTGCGCGATGGCGGTACCTTGCAGATCGGCATCGGCGCCATGGGCGATGCGCTGACGGCGGCCTTGCTGGCGCGCCAGGCGGACAACGCTGGCTACAAGGCGCTGCTGGCGGATGTGAACCTCAGCCCGTGGGCGCAACTGATCGATCGGGAAGGCGGTCTCGACCCCTTCGCCAAGGGCTTGTACGGTTGCAGCGAAATGTTCGTCAACGGCCTGCTGGTGCTGGCCGATGCCGGTATCGTGCGGCGCAAGGTGTACCCGGACGTGCAGACTCAACAGCAGGCGAATGACGGCACGTTGGATGAAGCCGCGCAGAACGATGGCCTCTCGGTGCACGGTGGTTTCTTCCTCGGGCCGCGCAGCTTCTACGAGCGCCTGCGCGAGTTGCCGCAAAGCAAGCGGCTCGAATTCAACATGACCCGCATCAGCTACATCAACGAGCTGTATGGCCAGGAAGAACTCAAGCGCTTGCAGCGTATCGATGCGCGCTTCATAAACACCGTATTCACCATGACCCTGCTCGGCGCCGGCGTGGCCGATCAGTTGGAAAACGGGCGGGTGCTCAGCGGTGTCGGTGGCCAATACAACTTCGTCGCCCAAGGCCATGCGCTGCACGATGCTCGTTCGATTCTGCTATTGCGCAGTTGGCGCGAGGCAGGCGGGGAGGTCAGTTCCAACATCGTCTGGGAGTACGGCCACTGCACCATCCCACGGCACTTGCGGGACGTCGTGGTCACCGAATACGGCATTGCCGATTTGCGTGGCAAGACCGACGCGGCAGTGATCGAGGCGCTGCTCAATATCAGCGACTCACGCTTTCAGACAGGGTTGATCGAGCAGGCGCAGAAGGCCGGCAAACTCCCCAAGGATTTCCGCCTCGATCCGCGTTTCACCGACAACAGCCCGCAGCGTTTGCAGGCAATCCAGGCCAACCATGCGCATTTGTTCCCGGAGTATCCGCTGGGTTGTGATTTCACCGAGGTGGAAAAGGATTTGTTGCGGGCGCTGAACTGGTTGAAGAGCAAGTTCAAGCTGAGCGAGATTCTTGAGTTGGGCAAGGCGGCGCTGGATGCGCCATCACCTGAGACCTTCCCCGAGCATTTGCAGCGAATGCAGCTGAGCGAGCCGGATGGCCTGAAAGAAGATTTATATCAGCGGCTGCTGCTCACAGGCCTCAAGGCCACCACGCAATAAAGGCTGGCGCAGATCAAATGTGGGAGCGGGCTTGCTCGCGAAAACGGTGTGTCAGTCAACGAAAATGTTGACGGATGAATCGCTTTCGCGAGCAAGCCCGCTCCCACATTGGGTACGAGGTGGGTCGGCTTATTCGATGAAAGTCACGACGCCATCTTTGAGCGACTTCACCCGAGCCAGCGACTCCACGCGATAACCCTGTGCATCCAGCTCTGCACGGCCGCCCTGGAACGACTTCTCGATCACGATACCCAGGCCCGCCACGGTGGCGCCGGCCTGCTTGATGATCGAGATCAGCGCCTGGGACGCCTTACCGTTGGCCAGGAAGTCATCGATGATCAGCACGCGGTCGCTGCTGGTCAGGTGGCGCGGAGAAATCGCCACGGTGCTTTCGGTCTGCTTGGTAAACGAGTACACGGTCGCCGACAACAGGTTTTCGGTCAGGGTCAGGGACTGGTGCTTGCGGGCGAAAATCACCGGCACGCCCAGGTTCAGGCCGGTCATGATCGCCGGCGCAATGCCCGAGGCTTCAATGGTGACGATCTTGGTGATGCCCGAATCCTTGAACAGCGTGGCGAATTCGTCGCCGATCAGCTTCATCAGGGCCGGGTCGATCTGGTGGTTCAGAAAGGCGTCGACTTTCAGGACCTGGTCGGAAAGCACGATGCCTTGTTCACGAATTTTCTGGTGCAGTGCTTCCATGAAGCTGTCCTCTGTTGGCGCCTTGTGCGCCGAAGGTGTAAGTAAAAGTGGTCAATTCTAGCGCTTTAACATCGCGCGTATATCCGCCAATGCGTTATTGCCGCGAACGGCTTTCACTTCAGTCGGCGTGTCGTCGTTGCCTTCCCAGGCCAGGTCGTCCGGTGGCAGCTCATCGAGAAAGCGGCTGGGCGCGCAGTCGATGATCTCGCCGTACTGCTTGCGCTTGGCGGCGAAAGTGAAGGCCAGGGTCTGACGGGCGCGGGTGATGCCCACGTAGGCCAGGCGCCGTTCTTCTTCGATGGTGTCGGCCTCGATGCTGGAGCGGTGCGGGAGGATTTCCTCTTCCATGCCCATGATGAACACGTAAGGGAATTCCAGGCCCTTGGAGGCGTGCAGGGTCATCATTTGCACGCCTTCGGCGCCGTCTTCCTCTTCCTGCTGACGCTCGAGCATGTCGCGCAGCACCAGTTTGCCGATGGCGTCCTCGACGGTCATTTCACCGTCTTCGTCTTTTTCCAGGGTGTTCTTCAAGGCCTCGATCAGGAACCAGACGTTACCCATGCGGTAGTCGGCGGCCTTGTCGCTGGAGCTGTTGGTGCGCAGCCAGTTCTCGTAGTCGATGTCCATGACCATGCTGCGCAGGGCCGCGATCGGGTCTTCGCCGGCGCACTGCTCGCGCACCTTGTCCATGAAGCGTTTGAAGCGCGACAGGCGATCGGTGAAACGACTGTCCAGGTGCTCGCCCAGGCCGATTTCGTCGGTGGCGGCGTACATCGAGATCTTGCGTTCGGTGGCGTAGTTGCCCAGTTTCTCCAGCGTCGTCGAGCCGATTTCCCGGCGCGGCACGTTGATCACCCGCAGGAAGGCGTTGTCGTCGTCCGGGTTCACGATCAGGCGGAAGTAGGCCATCAGGTCCTTCACTTCCTGACGGCCGAAGAAGCTGTTGCCGCCGGACAGGCGATATGGCACCTGGTGATGCTGCAGTTTCAGCTCGATCAGCTTGGCCTGGTAGTTGCCGCGATAGAGGATCGCGAAATCGCTGTAGGGCCGGTCGGTGCGCAAATGCAGGCTGAGGATTTCCATGGCCACGCGCTCGGCTTCGGCGTCTTCGTTGCGGCAGCGGATCACACGGATCTCGTCGCCGTGGCCCATCTCACTCCACAACTGCTTTTCGAATTCGTGGGGATTGTTGGAGATCAGCACGTTGGCGCAGCGCAGGATGCGGCTGGTGGAGCGATAGTTCTGCTCCAGCATCACCACTTTCAACGACGGGTAGTCGTCCTTGAGCAGCATCAGGTTTTCCGGCCGCGCGCCGCGCCAGGCGTAGATCGACTGGTCGTCGTCGCCCACCACGGTGAACTGGTTGCGCTTGCCGATGAGCATTTTCACCAGCAGGTACTGGCTGGCGTTGGTGTCCTGGTATTCATCCACCAGCAGATAGCGCACCTTGTTCTGCCACTTTTCCAGGATGTCGGCGTGTTCTTCGAACAGCTTCACCGGCAGCAGGATCAGGTCGTCGAAGTCCACCGCGTTGAACGCCTTGAGCGTGCGCTGGTAGTGGGTATAGACGATGGCGGCGGTCTGTTCCTTGGGGTTGCGCGCGTTTTCCAGGGCCTGTGCTGGCAGGATCAGGTCGTTTTTCCAGGCGCCGATCATGTTCTTGATCTCGTCGACGCCATCGTCGCCCGAGTATTCCTTCTGCATGATGTCGGTCATCAGGGCCTTGACGTCGGTTTCGTCGAAGATCGAGAAGCCCGGTTTGTAACCCAGTCGCGCGTGCTCCTTGCGGATGATGTTCAGGCCCAGGTTGTGGAAAGTGCACACCGTCAGGCCACGGCCTTCGCCGGCGCGCAACAGGGTCCCGACCCGTTCTTTCATCTCGCGTGCGGCCTTGTTGGTGAAGGTCATGGCGACGATGTACTGGGCGCGGATGCCGCAGTTCTGGATCAGGTGTGCGATCTTGCGGGTGATCACGCTGGTCTTGCCGGAGCCAGCACCGGCGAGCACCAAAAGAGGGCCGCCGACGTAGCTCACGGCTTCTTGCTGCCGGGGATTGAGTCGGGACATAGGTAAATTCAGGAGTCAGTCACGAAATGGGCCGGCATTTTAACAGGCTCTGAGAATTGTGCTGCTCTGTCCGACTTGTGACGCACAACGCGATCTCTAATTGCCGGTTTTGTTACTTTCACGCAGGATGCGCAACGAATTACCGGCTAATGTTCGTAATTCCGGATACAAAGGCCTCGTTTGATAACTGATGTCATTTGGTCATTGCTTATCAGCACGGCATAATGCCCGTCGCCTACATCTTTGCAGAGTCTAGGGAGCTAGCTTGTCTACGCCTGTCGAACCCTTGCGTTTGCTGCTACTGGCCGAAGAGCCAGCGTGGGCAGCGTTGTTGCGCGAGTGTCTGGCTCCGATGGGGAGCTCGACCGTGCTCATCAGCGCTCCGAGTTGGGAGTCGGTCAGCAGTCTGTTCGATGACAACCGCAGCGCGGTGTTGTTGACGATCCCGGCCCTTCAGCCTGCGCCGGGCCGTTGCTGCCTGCCGACGGTGCTGCTGCTCGAACATGAGCCGCAGCTCCCGCCCGACGGTGTGAGCGACTGGCTGGTACGCGACCACCTCGACGCCGGCATGCTGCGTCGCTGCCTGCGCCATGTGCGCGAGCGCGGCGTGCTGGAAACCACTCTGCAACGCCTGGCCGAACAGGACCCGCTGACCGGAATCGCCAATCGCCAGGGCTTCCAGACCTTACTGACCGCACGCCTGGCGGAAAACGACGGGCGTGGCCTGGCCTTGGGTCATCTCGATCTCGACAACTTCCGTTACGCCAACGACGCCCTCGGCCATCAGGCCGGCGACCGGCTGATCCTGCAGGTGGTGGCGCGGCTCAAGAGCCAGCTCGAGGCTGGCGATCAACTGGCCCGCCTGGGCAGCGACGAATTCGCCTTGCTCATCGACACCCGCCGCGCACCGCAGCGCGCCGAGTGGATGGCCGAACGCATCACCGAAGCGCTGGCCGAGCCCTATTGGGTCGATGGCGAGAGCCTGCTGATCGGCTCCAGCCTGGGCATCGCCCACGCTCGCGCCCAGGCCGGCGCCGACCCGCTGATGTGGCATGCCCACATCGCCATGCAGCAGGCCAAGAGCACCCAGGGCTGTACCTTCCACATCTTCAACGAACGCATCAACCGCAACGCGCGCAGCATCGCCGACCTCGAAACCGAGCTGCGCCGGGCGCTGCGCCGTGATGAGCTGGAGCTGCACTACCAGCCACGGTTGAACCTTGAGGACGGCCAGATCGTCGGCCTCGAAGCTCTGGTGCGCTGGCGTCATGCCGAGCGTGGCCTGCTGCCGCCGAGCGAGTTCGTGCCCCTGGCCGAACAGAGCGGCCTGATCGTGCCGCTGGGCTACTGGGTGATTTCCCGGGCCCTGCGCGACATGCAGGCGCTGTTGGAGCTGGGCTTGCCGCCATTGCACATGGCGATCAACCTGTCGTTCCGACAGTTCCAGGACAGCCAACTGCTGTCGACCCTGAGTCGGCTGATTGCCGAACGCGGGGTCGAGGCGCAATGGCTGGAATTCGAACTGACCGAAACCGCAGTCATGCGCCGCAGCGATCTGGTCAAGCAGACCATGGATGCCTTGGGGCGCCTGGGCGTGCGCTTTTCCCTCGACGATTTCGGCACCGGTTTCTCATCCTTCGTGCACCTCAACAGCCTGCCGATCACCTTGCTGAAAATCGACAAGAGTTTTGTCGGCGGCATGGAGCAGCGCGAAGAGAACCGCAAGCTGGTTCACGCGATGATCAACCTGGCGCACAACCTCAATCTGGAAGTGGTGGCTGAAGGTGTGGAAACACCGGAGCAACTGGATTTGTTGCGCGGGTTCGATTGCGATCAGGTGCAGGGGTACCTGATCAGCAAGCCGCTGGCGCTGGCGGATCTGGTGGAGTACCTGACCTTCGACGGCAATCAGCAGCCAGCGCTGGAAGTGGTGGTCTGAACGCGGACGAAATGTGGGAGGGGGCTTGCTCGCGAATGCGGTGTGTCAGTCAACACTGATTTGCCTGACAGACCGCATTCGCGAGCAAGCCCGCTCCCACAATAGATATCACTGCGCCCGAACGGCGTCGTAATGCCGCGGCGCCGGCTCCCGCCGAATCATCCGCTTCATCTTCCCCTCGAACGCCAGCGTCAGGCTTACCGCCGCACAGGCCAACCCCAGCGCCAAACCCCACCAGACACCCGTCGGCCCCCACTGCAAGTGGAACGCCATCCACCAGGCCGCCGGTGCGCCAATCAGCCAATAGCAGCCAAGCCCCACCAGGAACGTAGTCTTGGCGTCCTTGAGCCCGCGAATGCAGCCCATGGCGATGGTTTGCGTGCCGTCGAACAGCTCGAACCAGGCCGCTACCGCGAGCAGGCTCACGGCCAGTTGGATGACGTCGCCAAAGGCCGGGTCGTTGTGGTCCAGGAACAGGCCGATCAACTGATTCGGCAACAGCCAGAACACCATCGCAAAACACAGCATGGCCACCGCGCCGAAGGCGATGCCGACCCGTCCGGCCAAACGCGCATCCAGCAGTTGCCCGGCGCCATAGTGCTGGCCGATGCGCATGGTGATCGCATAGGAAATCCCCGCCGGTACCATGAACGCCACCGAGACGATCTGCAGGGCGATCTGATGCGCCGCCAGTTGCGTACTGCCCATGGTGCCCATGCACAGCGCTGCAAACGCAAACAGCCCGACCTCCACGGCGTAGGTGCCACCGATCGGCAGGCCCAGGCGCCACAGCTCTTTCAGGTATTGCCGGTTGAGCTGGAACAACCCCTGACGCAGCGGGTAGGCGTTGTAAGCCGAGTGCCGGCGAATGTGCCACGCCAGGGCCAGCGCCATCAGGTTGGCGACGATCGCGGTGACCAGGCCGATGCCCATCAGGCCCAGTTTGGGCAGGCCGAACATCCCGGTAATCAGCGCGTAATTGAGCAGGAAGTTGGCCACCGTGCCGCCCAGGCTGATGACCATCACCGGCGTCGCCCGGCCGATGGCGCTGGTGAAGCCGCGCAAGGCCATGAAACTCAGGTAGCCGGGCAGGGCGAACGGCAGGAACACCAGGAACTGTCCGGCTGCCTGCACGTTGCTCTCGGTCTGGCCGAACAGCAGCAACACCGGCTTGAGGTTCCACAGCAGCAACCCACCGCCCAGCGCCATCAGCCACGCCAGCCACACCCCGGCCTGGGTCAGTCGGGTGGCGCCGAGGATATCGCCAGCGCCCTGACGGATCGCCACCAGCGTGCCCACCGCGGCGATCACACCGATGCAGAAAATCGACACGAACGAGTAGCTCGCTGCGCCTAGCCCACCGCCGGCCAGCGCCTCTGGGCTCAGGCGCGCCATCATCAAGGTGTCGGTGAGGACCATCAGCATGTGCGCCAGCTGCGAGGCAATCAACGGCCCCGACAGCCGCAAAATGGCCCAGAGTTCAGTACGTGCCGGATGCTGCATGGTCATCACGCTCGACGGTCAATATGAATGGGAAAGTGTTGATTCTCGGCGCTCTGCGGGGTTTGCACAAAGGGATAAAAAGGATGGGTGGCATGAGTCAAACTCATGCAAGGAAATTTCTGATAGGGTGATTGAATTCCGCGGTAGGAGCTTTCCCGATGTCACGTCGTCTTCCTCCCTTGTATGCCCTGCGCGCATTCGAAGCGGCCGCGCGGCACAGCTCGTTCACCCGTGCTGCCGAAGAGCTGTCCATCACCCAAAGTGCGGTCAGCCGGCATATTCGCACCCTCGAAGAGCATTTTGCCTGTCGCTTGTTTCACCGCAGTGGGCGCAACCTGCAACTGACCGAATCGGCCCGTTTGCTGCTGCCGGGCATCCGTGAGGGCTTCACTGCTTTGGAGCGGGCCTGCAACACCCTGCGCGCCGAAGACGACATCCTGCGCATGAAAGCCCCGTCGACGCTGACCATGCGCTGGTTGCTGGCGCGCCTGAGTCGCTTCCGTCATTTGCAGCCGGGCAACGAAGTGCAATTGACCAGCGCCTGGATGGACGTCGACTCGGTCGACTTCAACGATGAGCCGTTTGACTGTGCGGTGTTGCTCAGCAACGGCCATTTCCCACCGGACTGGGAGGCGAGTTACCTGTTCCCCGAAGAGTTGATCCCCGTAGGCGCGCCCAACTTGCCGAGCGCTCAACCCTGGGATGCCAAGCGCCTGGCCAACACCGAGTTGCTGCACCCGACGCCAGACCGGCGCGACTGGCGCAATTGGTTGGAGCGCATGGGACTGGCTGATCAGGTGTCGCTCAGGGGCGGGCAGGTGTTCGACACCCTGGAGCTGGGCATGATCGCCGCTGCACGGGGTTACGGTGTGTCCATGGGTGACCTGTTGATGGTGGCCGAAGACGTCGCCCAGGGACGTTTGAGCCTGCCTTGGCCGACGGCGGTGGCCAGCGGCGAGAAGTATTACCTGGTGTGGCCGAAAACCCGTCCGGGCGGTGAGCGCATGCGCCGCCTCAGCGACTTTCTGCAGGGGGAAGTGAGGGCCATGGAATTGCCGGATGTCGTGCATTTGAGCTGAATCGATGAAGCCGCTGCAATGGCGGCCTCAAGCCTTATCCCGGTTGGGGACTCAAGTATTCCCGCCAGCCGCCGAAAATCTTGGCGTGGGACCTTCGTGCAGGTTTCACGCTACTCCCATTATTAGAAATTTTGCTGAGTGAGCTCGAGATCAGGATGATCCGGCTGCTCGGCCAGGAGCTGTCATGTCTCAACCTCGTGCCCGGATCGCTTCACAGCTTGGTCTTGCGCTCGCCGTGATACTGGCGATTGTCATCACCGGCAGTACCTTGTTCGCCTTGCGCTCGCTGGACACCGCCAACCTCGCCACCCGCGAAGAGCACCTGGCCAGTGAAGCCCGGTTGCTGGCCGATCAGTTGAGCACCTTTCACGGCACCTTGCGTGAAAGCACCCAGCGCCTGGCGGGGCTGTTCGAAAAGCGATTCAGCGCAGGCCTGACCGTGCACCCGGATGAGCCGGTGACCGTGGCGGGCACCCAGACGCCTGGCTTGCAGCTGGGCAGCGAAGTGCTGAACAACAACTTCAAGGAAGTGGACGAGTTCAAGCAAATGACCGCGGGCGTGGCCACAGTGTTCGTGCGCAGCGGCGAAGACTTTATTCGCATCAGCACCAACGTCACCAAGCAGGACGGCAGCCGCGCCATCGGCACGGTGCTCGATCATGCGAACCCGGCCTATGCCCGTTTGATGTCGGGGCAGAGTTTCGTTGGACGGTCTCTGCTGTTCGAGCGCTTCTACATGTCGCAGTACACCCCGGTGCGTGATAGCAGCGGTAAGGTGTTTGCGGTGTTGTACGTAGGGTTCGATTACACCGACGCGCAGAAAGCCCAATTCGAAAACCTCAAGCGTTTCCGTATCGGCCAGACCGGTTCCCTGGCGCTGCTGGATGAGCAGAACAAATGGCTGGTGCCGATTGCCGGTGTAGAGGCGTTGGATCAAGCCGTCCCGGAAATTGTCGAGCTGGCGAAAACGCCCGGCAAGGGCGATTTCTGGAGCGACACGTCCGAAGAATTCTATAGCGTGGCCGTGCCATTCGAAGGTGGCCCGTGGTCGGTGGTGGCGAGCATGCCCAAAGCCGAAATCAGCGCCGTCACCTGGAGCGTCGGTATTCAATTGGCCATCGGCAGTTTGCTGGCGATGTTGCTGGCCGTCGGTTCGGCAGTGTGGCTGTTGCGCAGCAAACTGGCGCCGCTGGGGGATCTGGTGCGTCAGGCCGAAGCCTTGGGCGCTGGTGATTTGAGCGTGCGCTTGAACGTGTCCAGCAACGACGAAATCGGTCAGTTGGGCCGCGCCTTCAACCAGATGAGCCAGGCGCTGTCGACCATGGTCGAGCACATCCGCAATGCCTCGCTGGAGGTCAACAGCCGTGCCCAGGCCTTGTCCGGTCTGTCCGGTGGCGCCTATGAGGGGATGGAGCAGCAGTCGGGGGAAATCACCAGCATGGCCGGGGCCGTGGAAGAGTTCAGCGCCACCTCGTTGAACATCGCCGACAACATGGGCAACACCCAGCGCCTGGCCCAGGAAAACGCCCAGCAGACACAAATCGGCCGCACGTCCATGGACGAAGCGTCGTCGTCGCTGGAGCAGATCGCCGGTGCCTTGAACAGCACCGCGACGGTGATCAACACCCTGGGTCAGCGCTCTCAGGAAATCGGCGGCATTGTCGGGGTGATTACCTCGATCGCCGAGCAAACCAACCTGCTGGCGCTCAATGCCGCCATCGAAGCGGCCCGGGCCGGCGAGCAGGGCCGTGGTTTTGCCGTGGTGGCCGATGAGGTGCGCAACCTGGCGTCTCGTACCCGCGAAGCCACCGACGAAATTTCCAGCATGATCCAAAGCATTCAGCAGGAGACCGGCAACGCTATCAGCACCATGGAGCAGGGCAATGTGCTGATGCAGGAAGGCCTGTCGCGCAACGCAAACGTTGCCGCGGCATTGGCGCGGATCGACGAGCAGAGCCGTTCGGCGGGTCAGCAGTTTGCCGCGATTACCACGGCGACTCAGGAACAGAGCAGCACGGCGACCTTGCTCAGCAGCAATCTGCAAAGTATTGCGTTGGCCAATAGCGAGCAGCGTGAAGTGGTGTCCAACCTGGCGATTACGGCTAAAGAGCTGGAGAAGCTGGCGGCGGATTTGCGGGCCGAGGTTGATCGGTTTCGTTGAGGTGCCGCGCAAATAGCCTTCGCGAGCAAGCCCGCTCCCACATTGGAATGCGTTCCCCTGTAGTAGCGAGCTTGCTCGCGATGAACGCCGGAACACCGCGGGGTATCAGGTTTCCCGCATCATCGTTGACTCCCACATTTGGAGCGGCGTACGGCACAAAACCTGTGGGAGCGGGCTTGCTCGCGAATGGGTCGACTCGGTTCCAGCACGTTCACTGCGTCGCCGGCCGATACTGCAATGCCTCCGCCAAATGCTCCCGGGTAATGCCATCAGCCTGTTCAAGGTCTGCCAAGGTGCGCGCAACCTTGAGTAATCGATGGGCCGACCTCAACGACAGGGTCAATCGCTCGCACGCCGTTTCCAGCCAATGCTCATCGGCGGTGGCTAACTTGCAGTGTCGCCGCAGTCCCGGCAGATCCAGAAAAGCGTTGGCGCAGCCCTGGCGCTTTTGCTGACGCTCGCGAGCTTCAGCGACCAGGGCTGCGGCACTGGCGCTGTCTTCTCCGGGTTTTGTCGCCGGGTTAAGCGCGGTGGCTTCCCGGGCTACAGTCAGGTGCAAGTCGATGCGATCCAGCAGCGGTCCTGACAGCTTGTTTCTATAGCGCTGGACCATGTCCGGCGTGCAAGAGCAGCGACCAGTGGGCTCGCCAAGATATCCACAGGGGCACGGATTCATCGCCGCTACCAACTGGAAACGCGCCGGGAATCGCACGCGATCCTTCGCCCGCGAAATCACGATGTACCCGGACTCCAGTGGTTCCCTGAGCACCTCCAATACCTTGCGATCAAATTCCGGGAGCTCGTCCAGAAACAGCACGCCGTGGTGGGCCAGGGTTATCTCACCCGGTTGTGGTTTCGAGCCGCCGCCTACCAGCGCGGGCCCCGAAGCCGAGTGATGGGGCTGGCGAAACGGCCGCTGTGGCCAGTGGCTCAGTGGCGCACAACTGGCGACCGATTGAATCGCCGCCACCTCCAGCGCTTCACTCTCGGCCAGCGGCGGCAACAAACCCGGCAGGCGGCTCGCCAACAACGTCTTGCCCGTTCCCGGCGGCCCGCTGAGCAGCAGATTGTGCGCGCCTGCCGCCGCGATCAGCAGTGCGCGTTTGGCCGCCAACTGACCCTGCACTTCGTTCAGGTCCGGGTAGGGTTTGCTGGCGTGCATCAACCCATCGGACACATAGGGCTCAACGGGCGTGTGTCCATTCAAGTGGGCCACTGCCTGTAGCAGATGATCCACCGCGATCACCTTCAGCCCTGACGCCAGGCACGCCTCTTCAGCGTTCGCCCGCGGCACCATCAACCAGCGCCCGGCCTTGCGCGCTGCGAGAGCCGCCGGCAACACACCCCGCACGGCGCGCACCGCACCTGACAGCGCCAGTTCACCCAGACACTCCATGTCATCGAGCGTCAGGGTCGGCACCTGCACGCTGGCCGACAGAATTCCCAACGCAATCGCCAGATCGAACCGCCCGCCATCCTTGGGCAAATCCGCCGGCGCCAGATTCAAGGTGATCCGCCGCGCCGGAAACTGCAGCCCCGAATTGATGATCGCACTGCGCACCCGATCCTTACTCTCCTTCACCGCCGCTTCGGGCAGGCCGACCATGGTCAGCGAAGGCAAACCATTGGCCAGATGGACTTCAACAGTGACAGCGGGTGCATCCACGCCAATCTGGGCGCGGCTGTGGACGATGGAGAGGGACATGGTCGTTCCTTGAGTTGTACGGGGGCCGCTTCCTGCGGGTTTTTGAAGGGTAGACGGGAGAGGAGGATTTCGCGTGGCGGGAGGGATCGTGAATTTTCGCGAGATGTTGCAAGTTCAACATCAGACACGCGGACAGAAAAAACCGCCATCGCGGCGGTTATCAGCAGGCAGTTTCAGGCTCTTCTACCAGCAAGCAGCCCCGCCGGTTCAAGGTCTTTGCCGTGAGACGCCGCGACATCTAGAAATCTTTGTTGATTGGATGAAATGTTGCCGCCTAGCCGAAGCGCCTCAGCATGATATTGAACGAGGAGTAGCAATTTGGCTTTTCGTTTTTTTTGAGTCATGGAAACCTCCTGTGGCTGGGAATAACAAGACGAAAAGCGTAAAGAAAAGGCTGAGGGCCGATAAATTAGGCTTGAGAACCGCACTTTGTAGGACCGTGCTGATAAAGCTGAAGGAGTTCGGTGAAAGAGCATGGAGTGTCTTGCCGGATGTTATCGATCCACCTGAACACCACGCCCGGGTTCTGACTAAATCTGCAATCGACCTTCAATCGCGAACAAGCCTGCTCCCACAAGGATTAGCGGTGTTTACTCGGCTGGTGGAGTCAGCTTCGCTTCCATCTGCGCCACTTTGGCCTCAAGTGCCTCCAGCCGCGCCCGGGTACGAGCCAGTACGACCATCTGGCTATCGAACTCTTCCCGGCTGACCAGATCGAGTTTGCTGAAGGCGCTCTGCAGCAGGGCCTTGAACTGGCTTTCGATTTCGGCTTTTGGCAAAGGAGTGTCGCCGCTGAAGAGGCGGGAAGCGGTGCCGGTCAGGGCGTCGAGGAAGTCTTTGGGCGCGAGCATGGCAAATGTCCTGGAAACAATGGCCGGCAGTGTATCACGCAGCGTCTATAGTCATTTTCGCGGGCAAGGGATGCACGCTTTTCGCGCATGCGGATGGACGGCATCGCACCGTTGTTGTGCGTAACCTGTCGAGAGTTTTGACGAAGTCGCCGGTATCTGCGGGCAAAGGCTTGAAAACAGTGAAGTTTGTGGAGATGGCAAGCTTTCTGCTTAGTCCCTCGTGACCCATGCACTGATGCAGTCGCTGTGACGAATGCAGTGCGCCACGCGGAACACGGGGAGTGTTTTGCAAGGAGCGGTTAGCTGGCGTCGGACGGGCAGGTAAGGCCGACGATGCGTTACAAAGCCAGGCACTGCGCTTAGACTTGAGACGGGTTTGTTTTCCTGGGGCAAGTCCACCAATTCGGGAGAGAGTTTTCATGAAGCTAGTCACTGCCATCATCAAGCCGTTCAAGTTGGACGACGTGCGCGAGTCGCTGTCCGAGATCGGCGTGCAGGGCATTACCGTCACTGAAGTCAAAGGCTTCGGCCGGCAGAAGGGTCACACCGAGCTGTACCGCGGCGCGGAGTACGTGGTCGATTTCCTGCCCAAGGTGAAGATTGATGTCGCCATTGACGACAAGGATCTCGACCGGGTTATCGAAGCGATAACCAAGGCCGCCAACACCGGCAAGATCGGTGACGGCAAGATCTTCGTGGTCAATCTGGAACAGGCGATTCGCATCCGTACCGGCGAAACCGATACCGACGCAATCTAAGCCGCCACAAACCCAACGCCCCAGGAGAAAACAATATGACTCTGCGTAAATTCGCAGGGCTAGGAGCCCTGTTGTCCCTCGTAATGCCCAGCCTGGCCATGGCGGCAGACGAAGTGGCGGCCCCAGTCCTCAATTCCGGCGACACCGCCTGGATGCTGACCTCGACAGCTCTCGTGCTGTTCATGACCATTCCCGGCCTTGCGCTGTTCTACGGCGGCATGGTTCGGTCGAAAAACATTCTTTCCGTGATGATGCAGTGCTTCGCCATTACCGGCCTGATCAGCGTCCTGTGGGTCATTTATGGCTACAGCATCGCGTTCGACACCACCGGCATGGAGCAGGGCGTCGTCAACTTCAATTCGTTCTTCGGTGGCATGGGCAAGGCCTTCCTCGCCGGTGTCACGCCAGCCAGCCTGACCGGCCCGGCGGCGCTGTTCCCTGAAGCAGTGTTCATCACCTTCCAGATGACCTTCGCCATCATCACCCCGGCGCTGATCGTCGGTGCCTTCGCCGAGCGCATGAAGTTCTCCGCGATGCTGATCTTCATGGGCGTCTGGTTCACCCTGGTTTACGCACCGATTGCGCACATGGTCTGGTCCGGTAACGGCGGCCTGTTGTGGGACTGGGGTGTACTGGACTTCGCTGGCGGCACCGTGGTGCACATCAACGCCGGTATCGCCGGTCTGGTAGCGTGCATCGTGCTCGGCAAGCGCAAAGGCTTCCCGACCACCCCGATGGCTCCACACAACCTCGGCTACACCCTGATGGGCGCGGCGATGCTGTGGGTCGGCTGGTTCGGCTTCAACGCCGGCTCCGCTGCAGCCGCCAACGGCACCGCCGGCATGGCGATGCTGGTGACCCAGATCGCTACCGCCGCTGCTGCACTGGGCTGGATGTTCGCTGAGTGGATCACCCACGGCAAACCTAGCGCACTGGGCATCGCTTCGGGTGTAGTTGCCGGTCTGGTCGCGATTACTCCGGCCGCCGGTACCGTGGGCCCGATGGGCGCACTGGTGATCGGCCTGGCGGCGGGCGTGGTGTGCTTCTTCTGCGCCACCACCCTCAAACGCAAACTTGGCTATGACGACTCCCTGGATGCCTTCGGCGTGCACGGTATCGGCGGTATCCTCGGCGCGATCCTGACCGGTGTGTTCGCTGCACCGTCCCTGGGTGGCTTCGGCACCGTGACCGACATCGCCGCACAAGTGTGGATCCAGTGCAAAGGCGTGGGCTTCACGGTGATCTACACCGCGATCGTCACCTACATCATTCTCAAGGTGCTCGATGCTGTGATGGGTCTGCGCGTCACTGAAGAAGAAGAGGCTGTCGGTATCGATCTGGCGCTTCACAACGAACGCGGCTACAACTTGTAAGCGCGCGCATGTAAAAACTTGCCCGGCTTGCCGGGCATTTTTTTGCCTGCGATTTGTCATTGAAGGGTGGCTGAAAGGTTTTTTCTGACCGCTTTTTGAACGTTTACGAGGGCGGTTCTGGCACGGTCGATGGCTGACGCGATCGAAGCAATATTAGGGCCTTTGTTTTTTCCCAGAGCGCGCTAGAATGCGCCCCGAACGTGCGGAGAACTGTATGTGGCAACAGACTCTGATTACCCTGCGGGCCAGGCCCCGGGGCTTTCATCTGGTAACGGACGAGTTACTCGCTGGCCTGCCTGAACTCAAGGGTGTCGGGTCGGTCTGTTGCATTTGTGGCTGCAGCATACCTCGGCGTCGTTGACCATCAACGAGAACGCCGATCCGGCGGTACGTCGCGACTTCGAACGATTTTTCAATCGTCTGATCCCACAAGGAACAGACGGCTATGAGCATAACGACGAAGGCCTGGACGACCTCCCGGCGCACTTCAAGGCCAGCGTGCTTGGCTGTCAGCTCAGTCTGCCGATTTCGGCAGGGCGGTTGGCGTTAGGGACCTGGCAAGGCGTTTATCTGGGCGAGCACCGTGATCATGGCGGTGCCCGTAAAGTCCTCGCCACCTTGCACGGTGAAGGGGCATAACCGCTGGTCAGCAGCGGCTGTTGATTTTTTTCCGGCAGCCTTCGACAGAGGGCAAAGCTGGGCTATAACTAATCTGCTTTTCGCAAGTCATGAGGTAGAACATGAGCGACGATGATCTGGAAAACGACGACCTCGAAGTAGGCGACGACGACGAAACCGAAGAAGGTCTGGAAGCAGCGGCCGAAGACGTCGCTGAAGACGACGGCGGCGATGCACCCGTCGTGACCGCCAAAGGCAAGGCCAAGGCTGCGGTATCAGTCGATGAGCTGCCGAGTGTCGAAGCCAAGAACAAGGAGCGCGACGCCCTGGCCAAAGCCATGGAAGAGTTCCTGGCCCGTGGCGGCAAGGTGCAGGAAGTGGAGGCCAATGTGGTCGCCGATCCGCCCAAGAAGCCTGACAACAAGTACGGCAGCCGGCCTATCTGAGCCTGTTTCGCGCTTGCCGAAAAAGCCCGCCGTCGCTGCGGGCTTTTTCATGCCTGAATCAAAACGCTCGGATTCGGCATGATCCATTGTGGGAGCGGGCTTGCTCGCGAAAGGGGCGTGCCAGTGACCACTGATGTCGGCTGACCCACCGCTTTCGCGAGCAAGCCCGCTCCCACATTGGATGTGTGTACGATCCGGAGTCAGTGTCCGGCGTTCCACATCGCCAGCAACGCCGGCAATTCGGTCAGGCTACGGATCTCTGCATCCGGCAAGCGGTCTGCCTCCCAGGCCTTGCCCGCCGGGTTGAACCAGATCGCGCGCAATCCTGCTTGCTGGGCGCCAGCAATGTCATCGCCCGGGTGGTCGCCGATATGCACCGCCTTCTCGGGCGTCGCACCGCCGCGCTGCAAGGCCTCATGGAACAGCCGCGCATCGGGCTTGGCGATGCCGATATCTTCGGCGCACAGCGCAAACTTGAAGTAGTCCGCCAGCCCCAGGCGACGTACATCGGCGTTGCCGTTGGTGACCACACCCAAGGCGTAGTGGTTGGCCAGTACTTCCAGGGTCGGTTGCACTTCCGGGAAGATCTCCAGTTGATGCCGGGCATGCAGGAATACCTCGAAACTCTGGTCGGCCAGGTCCGCGGCTTCTGCATGAGGGTAGCCGGCTTCTTCCAGGGCCTGGAACAGGACGCGCCGGCGCAGGGCGCTGATGCGGTGCTTGAGGTTCGGCTCGATGCTCAGGATGCGTTCGCGAATCGCCCACAGGTGCTCCACCGGCACCGCGCCCAGGTTCGGCGCGTGCTCGGTCAGCCAGGCACGCAATACGGCTTCGGCGCTGACAATCACTGGGGCGGTGTCCCACAGCGTGTCATCAAGGTCGAAGGTGATCAGTTGGATCGTCATGAATCGTCGCCTTTAATGCGTTTGGCCCGTGGATGGGCGCTGTCGTAGACCGTGGCCAGGTGCTGGAAGTCCAGGTGGGTATAGATCTGCGTGGTCTTGATGTCGGAGTGGCCAAGCAGTTCCTGCACCGCTCGCAGGTCCTGGGAGGACTCGAGCAAATGACTGGCGAACGAGTGCCGCAGCATGTGCGGGTGCAGGTTCTGTCCCAATTCACGCTCGCCGGCTGTCTTGACCCGTACCTGAATGGCCCGAGGACCCAGGCGTCGGCCTTGCTGGCTGACAAATACCGCATCGTCCACCGGGTTGGTCATGGCCCGCAAGGGCAGCCACAACTCCAGCGCCTCGCGCGCCTTCTTGCCCACCGGCAACAAGCGGGTTTTGCTGCCCTTGCCGAGCACCTGGACCATACCGTCGGCCAGATCGAGCTGATCGAGGTTCAGCCCGGTCAGCTCGGACAGGCGCAATCCGGACGAGTAAAACAGCTCCAGAATCGCCTGATCGCGCCGGGCCAGAAAATCATCCTCGACCCCGCCTTCGAGCAGTTGCAGCGCGCGGTCGGTATCCAGGGTTTTCGGCAACCGGCGTTCGCCCTTGGGCGGCGCCAGGCCATTGGCCGGGTCGTGATCGCACAGGCCTTCGCGATTCAGGTAGTGATAGAGCCCACGGACGGCCGACAGCAATCGCGCAAGGCTGCGGGAGGATTGGCCTTGGGAGTGCAGCCGGGCGATCAGGCTGCGCAGCCGTTGGATATCCAGCGCCGCCCAACTGCCGATACCCTGCTTGACGCACCAGCCCAGGACTTTATCGAGATCGCGACGGTAGGCCGACAGCGTGTGCGGCGACACCTGCCGCTCACTGCGCAGGTGTTCGCAGTAAGCGTCCAGTTGCCGTTCCATGTTCAGCGTACCGAACGCAGGGAGCTGTTGATCCGTGGCAGCACGCGGCCCATGACTTCGGCGATGTAGCTCAGGAACAGCGTGCCCACAGAACTTTTGTAGTGTTGCGGGTCACGGCTGGCGATGGCCAGGATGCCATGGATGCCCTGGTGGGAGATGGCAACCACCGCGGTGGAGCCAATCTGCTTGCGCTGTTCTTCGCCGAACAGGAAGTCCAGTTCATGCTCGCGCAGGCTGCCGCTGACACTTTTGTCTTCCTGCAGCAGGCCGCCGATAGCCACTTGCGCCTCGGCGTGGGTGACCCAGCGGCCGACCGGTGTGGGGTTGTCGCCCAGCAGAATGAGGCTGACGAAGGGCACCTGGAAATCCTGGCGCAGGCTGTCTTCGACGCACATCACCACGTCTTCCAGGGTGCTGGTGTCCATCAGCGCGAGAATCAGGCGGCGGGTCTTGTCGAAGAGACGGTCGTTGTCGCGGGCCACGTCCATCAAGTGCGAGAGGCGATGACGCAGCTCGATGTTGCGGTCACGCAGGATGGTCATCTGCCGCTCGACCAGCGACACGGTGTCGCCGCGTCGATGGGGAATGCGCATGGCCGGCAGCAGTTCTTCGTGCTCGACGAAAAAATCCGGATGAGCCTCCAGGTACGCGGCAACGGCCGCCGCCTCCAGGCTTTCGGACGCTGATTCGTCGGGCTGTCGGGCGGGTACCTGTGGCTTATCGGTCATGGCTTTGGCTCACTCAAAGACGCACTTGTCCTTCGTATACGCGTACTGCCGGGCCGGTCATCATGACCGGTTGGCCAGGGCCTGCCCATTCAATGGACAGACGCCCGCCAGGCAGGTCGATCAATAGCGGCGAATCCATCCACCCCTGGCTGATCGCGGCCACCGCGGCGGCACAGGCGCCGGTGCCGCAGGCCTGGGTTTCCCCGGCACCGCGTTCCCAGACGCGCAACTGCGCGCGATTGCGGTCGATGACCTGGATGAAGCCGACATTGACCCGCGCCGGGAAGCGCGGGTGATGTTCGATTTTCGGCCCCAGGTCATGCACCGGTGCATTGTTGATATCGCTGACCCGCAGCACCGCATGGGGGTTGCCCATGGACACCGCCGCCAAATCGACCGCTTTGCCGTCGACGTCGACCTGATAGCTAAGGGCCTGCTCCGTTGCCTGGAACGGAATGTCCGCCGGCACCAGGCGCGGTGCGCCCATGTTGACGCCGATCTGGCCGTCGTTGCGAACATCCAGCTCAATGATGCCGCTTTTGGTTTCGACGCGGATCTGACGCTTGGCGGTCAGACGCTTGTCGAGCACAAAACGGGCGAAACAGCGGGCACCGTTGCCGCACTGTTCCACTTCAGAGCCGTCGGAGTTGAAGATCCGATAGCGGAAATCCACATCCGGGTTGCTCGGTGCTTCGACGATCAGCAACTGGTCGAAACCGATGCCGGTGTGCCGATCGCCCCACAGCTTGGCGTGCTTGGGCAAAATGTGCGCGTGCTGGCTGACCAGGTCGAGGACCATGAAGTCGTTGCCCAGGCCGTGCATTTTGGTAAAACGCAGCAGCATGGTTTTACTCCGGCAGCAGGCTTTCGCCAGCGAACAACTCGGCTACCGTCTCGCGGCGACGTACTTCAAATGCCTGATCACCGTCCACCAACACTTCGGCGGCGCGGCCGCGGGTGTTGTAGTTGGAACTCATGACAAACCCGTAGGCGCCGGCCGAATGCACGGCCAGCAGATCACCTTCCTCCAGCGCCAGCTCACGCTCCTTGGCCAGGAAGTCGCCGGTTTCGCAGATCGGCCCGACGATGTCGTAGGTGCGCGCGGCGGTATCGCGCGGGCGCACGGCGGTGACGTCCATCCAGGCCTGGTACAGCGCCGGGCGGATCAGGTCGTTCATGGCCGCATCGACGATGGCGAAGTCTTTGTGTTCGGTGTGCTTGAGGTATTCAACCTGAGTCAGCAGCACGCCGGCGTTGGCCACGATAAAGCGGCCCGGTTCGAACACCAGCGCCAGGTCACGGCCATCGAGACGCTCGCGCACAGCCTTGATGTAGTCGCCGGCCAGTGGCGGCTCCTCATCGCAATAACGTACGCCCAGGCCGCCGCCGAGGTCGATGTGACGCAGGTAGATGCCGCAGTCGCCGAGGCGGTCGACCAGGCCCAGCAGGCGGTCGAGGGCATCGATGAACGGCGCCAGGGTGGTCAGTTGCGAACCGATGTGGCAGTCGACGCCGACCACTTCCAGGTTCGGCAATTGCGCGGCGCGCACGTACACGTCTTCGGCGTCGGCGATGGCGATGCCGAACTTGTTCTCTTTGAGACCGGTGGAAATGTACGGGTGGGTGCCGGCATCGACGTCCGGGTTCACGCGCAGGGAGATCGGCGCGCGAACGCCCAGCTCGGCGGCGACCACTTGCAGGCGCTCCAGCTCATCGGTGGATTCGACGTTGAAGCAGTGCACGCCGACTTCCAGGGCGCGACGCATGTCGTCGCGGGTCTTGCCGACACCGGAGAACACGATCTTGTCGGCGCTGCCGCCAGCGGCCAGTACGCGTTCCAGCTCGCCACGGGAAACGATGTCGAAACCGGCGCCCAGACGCGCCAGGACATTCAGTACACCCAGGTTGGAGTTGGCCTTGACCGCAAAGCACACCAGGTGCGGCATGCCGTTCAGGGCATTGGCATAAGCCAGGTATTGGGCTTCGATGTGGGCACGGGAATAAACGTAGGTCGGTGTACCAAAGCGATCGGCGATAGCAGACAGGGCAACACCTTCCGCGAACAGTTCACCGTCACGGTAGTTAAAAGCGTCCATGGTGATCCCTTATTGGTAGACGTCGTGCTTGTGAGCCTTCGACGGCTGCTTCTGCGAGGACTTGGCCTGCTCGGCCGGGTCCTGGTCTTCGTCGGGCAGGTACAGCGGGCCTTTCTGGCCGCAGGCCGTCACGAGACAGGCAACCGCGAGGAGCGCGGCAAGGGAAGAGATCAGGCGCTTCATGGCGAAATCCTTGAAAATGCATTAATTGCGCCGGAGTATACCGGCCACCCGGCAGCTTGCCTATGCGAGCGGCCGCCCGTCCGGCGGGCCTTGCCGGATACCGACAGGACACGTGCGATCCAATGTGGGAGCGGGCTTGTGTGGCGAGGGAGCTTGCTCGCGCTCGGCTGCGCAGCAGACGCAAGGCGCTTGGGGACCGCTTCGCGGCCCAGCGCGAGCATGCTCCCTCGCCACAGGCTCGCTTCCACAGAGACAGGCTCCTGGTCGTTATCCTTTGCAATCGACGGGACTCGGTCGTATCTTGCGGCGCTTGAGCCTGATCAGACATTTTTTGAGGTTGCCGTAATGAGTTTGTCCGAAGCGCGTTTCCACGATCTGGTCGATGCCACCCAGCAAACCCTGGAAGACATCTTTGATGACAGCGACCTGGATATCGATCTGGAGAGCTCGGCTGGTGTGCTGACCGTCAAGTTCGAAAACGGCACTCAGTTGATCTTCAGCCGCCAGGAGCCGTTGCGGCAGTTGTGGCTGGCGGCGGTGTCCGGTGGCTTCCACTTCGACTACGACGAAGAGAGCGAGCGCTGGATGTGCGACAAGAGCGAAGAGCAGTTGGGCGAGATGCTCGAGCGCATCGTCAAGCAACAGGCCGGTGCCGAATTCGATTTCGAAGGCCTGTAACACCGTGACCCAGCCAGCCCCCGTCCGCCCGCCCAAGCCGCTCTACAGCAATGTCAGCCCGGCGGTGCCATCGCCGTGCAGCGGTGTGTGCCGCTTGGACGAGCAAAAGGTCTGCCGCGGATGTTTTCGCCATGTCGAAGACATTCGCGAGTGGCGCTCGGCCGATGATGAACGGCGGCGGCTGATCTGTGCCAGCGCCGCCAAGCGCAAATCCCTCGCACCAGAGGTTCCAGGCCAAGGGCACGATTTGCCCTGACTTGTATATTTTTTGAGCTGTGATAGTGTCCGGCTACGCCTCAACCCATCGAGGCTTGTGAAAACCCCGCCTTTTTCTGGCGGGGTTTTGCTTTTTTCGTGCAGAAGAAAGGAGTCTGCCCTGATCATGACCGCACCTTCCATCACCCTTACCCGTCTGGACGTTCAGCGTCTGGAGCGTCTGATCGACAGCCTGGATGAAACCCTGCCGGGCGTTATTGCGCTGCAAACCGAATTGGACCGCGCCGACACGCTGGTCGGCCACGATGAAGTGCCCGCCGATGTCGTGACCATGAATTCCCGTGTTCACTGCCGTGAAGAGAGCAGCGGCAAGGACTATCACCTGACCCTGGTCTACCCCAAGGATGCCAACGCCGATGAAGGCAAGGTCTCGATCCTGGCGCCGGTGGGCAGCGCACTGCTGGGCTTGAAAGTCGGCCAGCACATCGACTGGCCGGCACCCGGCGGCAAGACCCTGAAACTGACCCTGCTCGAAGTGGAATCGCAACCGGCCAACGGTGGCGATTTCCCTCAGTAACGATCGCTCAGACCTGATCGAGCGCCTCGTTCAGTGCGCGCTCCAGGTCCGCCTTGTAGCGCAGATACAAATTGGTTGAACCCTGACCATCACCCAGCAGGCCCGACAGGTCCAGGTCGGTGATGTAGCAGCGGTAACGCTGGCTCTCGCGGCGCTGATCGACGATTTCCCGGGCGACCACCTTGAACAGCTGGTCGCCATGCTCGAGCTCTGAAAACTCCCGCTGATTGCAATACAAGGTGACCTGCACTTCCCCCGGTGCGGCTTTGCCGACGATTGCCTGCACGTCATAGAACGGCTTGTTGACCGGCGTATGCGGCGCCGGCCGGGCGTCGACGCGGCGCGCGCGCCCGGTGCCGGAAGGCAGGATCTGGTAATACAGGATGTCCAGGTTTTTGGGGTGCGCCGCCTCCATGGGCAGCAAAGCATCACGTCGATACTGGATCGATTGCAGGAACCGTTGCAGCGGCACCAGCAGGCTCTGCTCGTCATGCCACGGCAGTCGCTGCTGCCACAAGGCATTGAATTCGTCGAGCACGTACAGGTCGGCCTGGTCTTCGTTGATCCGATAAAACACCTGGATGCCGTCCGGCTGGCCCATGGGCAGCAGCAGCGCCAGGTCGTGGTCCTCCAGCGCCATTGGGTCCAGGTGCAGCGGGCTGTAACTGGCCAGCTCCTCGCTCAGGTAATCGACCAGCGCCGGCAAGGTGTCCAGCGCCACATGATTGACCTGGCCCGGCACCAGCTCCAGCACGTGGTAATGCTGCTGGACCTGAATCAGGTAGCGGTGGTTGAGCGTGCTCAGCAACAGGTTTTGCGCCGTGTCGAGGATATCTTCGACCCGTTGCGCGATGAACTGCGCGCGGTTGTGGCAGAAGCAGCGCACACGCAACTTCGGTTGCCGGACGCCTGCGGGCAGATTGTTGAGGTAATCGCGCAGGCAGTCGAGCAGGGCATGGGGGCCGTCGAAGCGATTGACCAGCACTTCGTTCCAGCTGTTGAGCGTGACCTGGTCCAGGGTCAGCACCAGGTTTTCCCGGACGCCCGCATAACTCAGCGAATCGGTGCGCTCGGTGGTCATCAGGATGTTCAGGTCACGGTGGTGCTTGAGCGGGTCGACGCCGATGTTCACCAGAATCAGCACGTCACTGGGCACGCTGGCGCGCAGTAGCGGCTCTTCGTTGACGGTCGGCAGTGGCAGGGGGATGGTTTGTTGCAGGCTGCCGAGCAGGTTGAACAGCTCGAACTCGCTCAGGTCGCTGCCGCCAGGATGCAAGGCCAGGCGAGTGCTGCTGTCGATCACCCCGTTGCGGTGACACCAGGTCAGCAGCTCGAGCAGATGGCGGCTGCGCTTGATCGGCGCGAAGTGCTCCCACTCAAGAGCGGTCAGGCTGCCGTTGTACAGGCCCCACTGGGATTGTCCCGGTTCCTTCTTGTTCGGGGCGTGCACCAGGGTCAGGGTGTCTTCGGCCAGATCCGGGGCGATGCCCGGGTTGATGAACTCGACCTTGTCCGCCTTGCGCTCGAAAGCGGCATACAGGCGCCGGCCCAGCACGCTGAGATCGCGTTTGTTGATCAGGCTGACGGTCTGTTCGGTGCGGGCGAACTGGGTCAGGAAGCGATAGCTGTAATTGAGTTCGTTGACCAGCGCCCGGCGCTCAGAGCTGACCTGGCGGACTTTCCATTGGCTGCGGCTGTCGAGCAGTGTCAGCTGCCGTTGATCCCAGTGCCACTCATGAGCCAGGCGCTCGAGCAGCGAGCGCTGCCAGCTCTGGGTGCGGCTGTTGCCGGTGAGTTTGCGGTTGACCTTGAGGTACAGCGCGCGCCTTACCAACTCCAGCCGTTCCGGCTCGTTGCGGGCGATGAGGTATTCCTCGATGCGCCGGTAAACCACCACGTAGGGGTCCAGTTCATCGAGGTCGAGCTGGTTGGCGAACACCGCTTGTTTGAAGCGCAGGCTCAGACACTGGACCCGCGGATGTTCGCTGGCATACACCTCGGTCAACAGCAGCTTGAGCACCGATTTGTACGGTGATTCGATGCCCTTGAACAACTGCCACAGCCCGGCACCGACAAACTCGCCGGGGGGAATGAATGCCAGGTGCCCCAGGTCGAGGGTCTCGTCGGCGCGAATGAAGCGCTTGGAGATCAGTGTATGGGTGTAACGGTCGTAGCTGGCCTCTTCATAGACCGGTACCAGCCACCAGATCGGCGTGCGCCCGGCCAGCCAGATCGCCGTGCGATAGAACTCGTCGAGCAGCAGATAGTGTTGGGTGGTGCCGCAATTTTCCGAACTGAGCTGATTGTCGCGCTCACCGCGCACGAAACGGGCCGGGTCGATCAGGAAGAAATGCGCCTCGGCGCCCTGGCTGGCGGCCCAGGTTTCGAGCAACTGACATTTCTTGCGCAGCTCGCCCAGTTCACTCTCGCTCAAGTCCGAGGCGTGGCACACCCACACGTCCATATCGCTTTGATCGGCCTGGGCCAATGTGCCGAGGCTGCCCATCAGGAACAGACCGTGGATCGGGCGCGGTGGATTACTGCCGTGGCGCGGCTTGTAGGAGAACGAACGGGTCAGGCGCTGGGCTTCGGCCAGGACGTTGGCCTCGGGTTCGAAATTCGACAATCCGGCCGGCGTGCTGCCCGATACATAGCCTGGCAACAGCGGATGATTGACGTGGAAAAACAGCGGCAGCAGGCTCAGCACGCTTTGCTGGCGGGTCGACAGACCCTCCATGGCACGCGCCATGCGGCCCTCGTTGAGCTTGAGGAAACGGGCGCGCAGTTGGCTGAGAACCTTGCGGTCGATTCCCTCGTCCAGATCGGGGCGGATTTCGTGGGTGCGGATCATGTCAGCTCAAACCGGCTCGCAGGGCTCGGGTGTGGAGGCTCTCGGGTACGCGCAGTTTAGCGCCTTGGCCAGGAGACATTTAAGCTGAATTTGGTTTTTTGGCGTCAGATTTATAACGTTTTGAAGGGCGCTACCTGCCGGGTCGGCCCGCGGAAATCCCGATCAGGGCTTTCCGTGGGCGAGACGGTGCAATTCAGGCTGTTTCCCGGACGCTCAGGATGGTCAGAACGGTTTGTATGCTTTGCGCGGCATCACGTCCCAGGCTGGTCAGGTAACCGCCATCGGGTTGGTCGATCAGTTCTTTTTCGTACAGGCGTTGGGCGGCGGCAATGGCTTTGGGGGCAGCGGTCTGATGAATTTTCAGGCCTTCCTGGGAACTGTCCAGGGTGAAGAGTGCGAGGATTTCCAGTTCGGCAACCAACTCAGGGGTAAGCGACATAAGGACTCCAGACTTTCTAGGAATTGGACGACAGCGCCCCTAAGGTGAACCCGCCGGTGCGGCATGTCCAGTGCTCGCGGCAGGGTTTTTTTGTCATGGCGAAGATTTGGGGTGAGGGGATTTATCCCCGCTGGGGCGCGAAGCGGCCCTCAGTGACCTTTCAGCCAGACAGAGTTGTCCGGATTTGCGACTGCTTGGCAGCCGAGCGGGGATAAATCCCCTCACCACAGATGTGTTACGGCCAGCCGGGGGGTCAATTCCTTTGTGGTGGCAGCTCGGGCAGCGCCCGCAATGCCGCTTCGTACCATTCGGTGTCGAACGCGCGGTCTTCTTCGAGGATTGCGTCGATTTCTACCGCCAGAACGTGGGCCATCAGGTTCAGGATGTCCTCGCGCTCATAACCCACCAGGGTCAGCTTGTTGAAGGTGGCCTTGGCCGCGGGCGGATTATCGCTTTCGATCTGGTTTTCGATGGCCTGGATCAGGGTACTTTCGGCGAACTCTTCTTCGTCGTTGTCGATATCGGTTGGCTCGCTCATGGCAGGCTCCTCTGGAAATGACGGCCAGTTTACCCGCATTCAGGGCCGTGATGCTGCTGGCAAGAACGCACTTGGCGTTCTATAACAGGGCACTGCCAACCCCCTGCACGGCCTGGAGGCTTTGTAATGCTCAAGCTTTATGGATTTTCGGTCAGCAACTACTACAACATGGTGAAGCTGGCGTTGCTGGAAAAAGGACTGCCGTTCGAAGAAGTGCCGTTTTACGGCGGTCAGACCCCCGATGCGCTGGCCGTCAGCCCGCGTGGCAAGGTGCCGGTGCTGGGTGTCGAACAGGGTTTCATCAATGAAACCAGCGTGATTCTGGAATACATCGAGCAAAGCCAACAAGGCAAGCCGCTGCTGCCCGTTGAACCATTCGAGCGGGCCCAGGTGCTGGCGCTGGCCAGGGAGATCGAGCTGTACATCGAACTGCCTGCGCGTGCGTGTTACTCGGAGGCGTTCTTTGGCATGACGCTGCCAGAGGCGATCAAGGAAAAGACCCGGGCGGAGTTGCTGCTGGGGATTGCGTCGCTGGCTCGACACGGGAAATTTGGCCCCTATGTGGCAGGCGACAGTCTGAGCGTGGCGGATCTGTATTTCCTGTACAGCGTGCCGCTGGCCTGCGGCGTGGCGAAGAAGCTGTTCGATATCGACCTGTTGGCGCAGTTGCCGGCGGCCAAGGCGTTGCTGGAACGCCTGGAACAGAACCCGAACGTGCAGCGCATTGCTGCGGACAAGGACGCGGCGATGCCGGCGTTCATGGCGATGATCGCGTCCAAGAAGTAAGTTCCTGTAGCGGTTTCAAGAGCGTATTCGCGAGCAAGCCCGCTCCCACACCGGACCGTGGTGTTCACAAAATTTGTGTCCACCAGCAATCTAATGTGGGAGCGGGCTTGCTCGCGAAGCTTCTGTGCTTTTAGCGGCTGGCGATCAACGCCTGACCGCGCGCAACGGCCGCTTTGACCTGCGCCGGCGCAGTACCGCCGATGTGATCACGGGCATTGACCGAACCTTCCAGGGTCAGCACGGCAAACACGTCCTGCTCGATCTGGTCGCTGAACTTGCGCAGCTCTTCCAGGCTCATTTCTGCCAGGTCCTTGCCGCTTTCCACCCCGTACTTCACGGCATGGCCAACGATTTCGTGACAATCACGGAATGGCAGGCCACGGCGCACCAGATAGTCCGCCAGGTCGGTGGCGGTGGAGAAACCGCGCAGCGCCGCTTCGCGCATCATCGCGTGCTTGGGCTTGATCGCCGGGATCATGTCGGCAAAGGCCCGCAGCGAATCGCGCAGGGTGTCTGCGGCGTCGAACAGCGGTTCCTTGTCTTCCTGGTTGTCCTTGTTGTAGGCCAGTGGCTGGCCCTTCATCAGGGTCAGCAGGCCCATCAGCGCGCCGAACACGCGGCCGGTCTTGCCACGCACCAGCTCTGGCACATCCGGGTTTTTCTTTTGCGGCATGATCGAGCTGCCGGTGCAGAAACGGTCCGGCAGATCGATGAACTGGAACTGCGCGCTGGTCCACAGCACCAGCTCTTCGGAGAAGCGCGACAAGTGCATCATCGCGATGCTCGCGGCCGAGCAGAATTCGATAGCGAAGTCACGATCGGACACGTTGTCCAGCGAGTTGCCGCCCACGGCCTCGAAGCCCAGCAATTGCGCCGTGTATTCGCGGTCGATCGGGTAGGTGGTGCCCGCCAGCGCGGCGCTGCCCAGGGGCATGCGGTTGGTGCGCTTGCGGCAGTCGACCAGGCGTTCGTAGTCGCGGCTGAGCATTTCGAACCAGGCCAGCATGTGATGCCCGAAGGTCACCGGCTGCGCGGTCTGTAGGTGGGTGAAGCCCGGCATGATGCTGCCGGCTTCGCGCTCGGCCTGCTCCAGCAGGCCTTTTTGCAGGCGGGTGATTTCACTCAGGATCAGGTCGATTTCGTCACGCAGCCACAGGCGGATATCGGTGGCCACCTGGTCGTTTCGGCTGCGGCCGGTGTGCAGCTTTTTACCGGTCACGCCGATGCGATCGGTCAGGCGCGCCTCGATGTTCATGTGCACGTCTTCGAGGTCTACGCGCCAGTCGAACTGGCCGGCCTCGATTTCACCCTGGATGGTGTTCAACCCGTCGATGATGCTGTCGCGCTCGGCATCGGTCAGCACGCCGACCTTGGCCAGCATCGTGGCGTGGGCGATCGAACCCATGATGTCGTGGCGATACAGGCGCTGGTCGAAGGTGACGGAGGCGGTGAAGCGGGCGACGAAGGCGTCGACGGGTTCACTGAAGCGGCCGCCCCAGGACTGATTGGTCTTGTCAGTGCTCATGAATTCGCTCGTATCGGCTGAAGAAAAGTGACGTTGAAAGCTGCGGCGGATAATAACAGGGTTGCCAGGGCTGTCGCAGACGCTGGTCGACTGGTTTTTCGGGGGCGCCAGCCCTGCCCGGAATACGTCCCGGGCAATTTGCACAACGATATTTTTCAATTGAGCAATAACGTCCCGGCAACCGTCTACAGTTGGACAGTAGGACCAGCGCACTTACCGGTGCAGACGCTGACTATAAGAAGAGGGGGTGTTCATATTGCGTATCAGCAAACCCTGTGGCGATCTGTCGCCAATGCGGGCCTGGGCCGCCAATTACCCGGCACTTGAAAATTTAGCCGCCGGACCAGCGGCACTTTTTGACGCTCGCGCTAGTCTTAGCGTGGATCGCGGTGACGGACGTCACTTCACCTGTCTACGCTATCCTTGTGCGAGACTCACGCAGGAATCCAGCGCAATATGAATGTCCTGATCGTTGATGACGACCCCCTTGCCCGCGAGCGCCTGAGCCGAATGGTTGGCGAACTCGAGGGATACAGTGTCCTGGAGCCCAGCGCCACGAATGGCGAAGAAGCGTTGGCACTGATCGACAGTCACAAGCCGGATATCGTGCTGCTCGATATCCGCATGCCGGGCCTCGATGGCCTGCAAGTGGCCGCGCGATTGTGCGAACGTGAAACCCCGCCCGCCGTGGTGTTTTGCACAGGCCCCGATGAATTTGCCGTGGAAGCCTTACAGGCCAGCGCCGTAGGCTATCTGGTGAAACCTGTGAGAACTGAACAATTACATGACTCGTTGAAAAAAGCCGAACGTCCCAACCGTGTTCAACTGTCGGCCCTGACTCGTCCGGCCGCGGAAAGTGGCAGCGGCCCTCGCAGCCATATCAGCGCCCGTACCCGCAAAGGGATCGAGTTGATCCCGCTGGATCAGGTGGTCTACTTCATTGCCGACCACAAATACGTGACCCTGCGTCATGAAGCGGGTGAAGTGCTGCTCGACGAGCCGCTCAAGGCCCTTGAAGACGAATTCGGCGACCGTTTTGTACGCATCCACCGCAACGCACTGGTGGCTCGCGATCGGATCGAACGCTTGCAGCGTACGCCTCTGGGGCATTTCCAACTGTTCCTCAAGGGCTTGAACGGCGATGCCCTGATCGTCAGTCGGCGCCATGTGGCCGGCGTGCGGAAAATGATGCAACAGCTTTGAATCGCGGGCCGCAGCGCATATTCCACCCGATTTCCGGACTTGCGGGGCCAGGGAGGCCGAGTAGTTTCTGATACAAGTCAAAGTGGATTTGGCTGAGCTGTTATTATCCGTCGTATCTATTCAGTACGGATTGATCCATGTCCTCTCGCCAAATCCGCATCGCCACCCGTAAAAGCGCTCTTGCCCTGTGGCAGGCCGAATACGTCAAAGCCCGTCTGGAAGAGGCCCATCCAGGCCTGCTCGTGACCCTGGTTCCGATGGTCAGTCGCGGCGACAAGCTGCTGGACTCGCCGCTGTCGAAAATCGGCGGCAAGGGCCTGTTCGTCAAGGAACTGGAAACCGCACTGCTGGAAAACGAAGCCGACATCGCCGTGCACTCCATGAAAGACGTGCCGATGGACTTCCCGCAAGGCCTGGGCCTGTTCTGCATTTGCGAGCGCGAAGACCCGCGAGACGCCTTTGTCTCCAATACCTATGCCAGCCTCGATGCGTTGCCCCCGGGCAGCATCGTCGGCACCTCGAGCCTGCGTCGCCAGGCCCAACTGTTGACCCGTCGCCCGGACCTGGAAATCCGCTTCCTGCGCGGCAACGTCAACACGCGCCTGGCCAAGCTCGATGCCGGCGAGTACGACGCCATCATCCTCGCGTCCGCCGGTTTGATCCGCCTGGGTTTCGAAGATCGCATCACCTCGGCCATCAGTGTCGATGACAGTCTGCCGGCCGGTGGTCAGGGCGCAGTGGGCATCGAATGTCGCAGCGCCGACAGTGAGATTCACGCGTTGCTGGCGCCACTGCATCACCAGGACACCGCGATTCGCGTGACGGCCGAACGCGCCCTCAACAAACACCTCAATGGCGGTTGCCAGGTGCCGATCGCCTGCTACGCCGTACTTGAAGGCGAGCAGGTCTGGTTGCGTGGTCTGGTGGGCGAGCCCAGCGGTGGATTGCTGCTCAGTGCCCAGGCACGCGCGCCACGCGGCGATGCCGAAGCCTTGGGTGTACGCGTGGCCGAAGACTTGTTGAGCCAGGGCGCCGCGGACATCCTAAAAGCGGTGTATGGCGAGGCAGGTCACGAGTGACTGGCTGGCGCCTGCTGCTGACGCGTCCGGCGGATGAATCGGCGGCGCTGGGCAGCGTCCTGGCAGAGCAGGGGATTTTCAGCAGCAGCCTGCCGCTTTTGGACATCGTGCCGATCCCGGTCTCTGACACAATGCGCGAGGCGATCCAGAAGCTGGATCGCTACTGCGCGGTGATCGTGGTCAGCAAACCTGCGGCGCGACTCGGTGTCCAGTTGCTTGAGCGGTTTTGCCCGAGAGTACCCGAGGTCAAATGCTTCAGCGTCGGTGCGGCCACCGCGCAGATTCTTGAAGAGCATGGTCTGGATGTGAGCTTTCCGAAGGAAGGCGACGACAGCGAAGCCTTGCTTGAATTGGGGCGCTTGCGCCAGGCGATTGCCCGGCCGGATCCGCGGGTATTGATACTGCGTGGCGAAGGCGGGCGCGAGCTGCTGGCGCAGGGTTTGCGCGAGCGAGGTGCTCGCGTCGATTATCTGCAATTGTACCGCCGTGAGCTGCCGCACTACCCGCCGGGAGCGCTGCCTGAACGGATCCAGGCGGAACGCCTGAATGCACTGGTGGTCAGCAGTGGACAGGGTTTTGAACACCTGCGGCAGTTGGCTGGCAATGACTGGCCGCGATTGGCGCAGTTGTCGTTGTTTGTACCAAGCCCCAGGGTCGCCGAGCTGGCACGTGCCGCCGGCGCCCAAACAGTTGTGGATTGTCGTGGCGCCAGTGCCGCGGCTTTGCTGACGGCGTTACGGGAGCATCCCGTGCCCGTTCTCTAATGCAAAGGATGGATACGTGAGCGAAACAGCCTTGCCTAAAGATGACGTCCGGCCTGTGCCTGAAGCGCCGGTTGATACCCCTTTCAACGAAACACTGCCCCCTGTTGTGCCGCAGCGTCGGGGCAATGGCCTGGCCATCGTCGCGCTGTTGTTGGGCGCTGCCGGTATTGCGGTGGGCGGCTGGGGGGTGTGGCAGGTGCGCCACCTGCAGACGACCAATCAGCAGCAGTTGAGTCAGGTGCAGGCGTTGGGCGATGAAACGCAAAGCCTGAAACTCAACGCGCAACGCATGAGCGCGCGTCTGGAGCAATTGCCCGGCGCCGACGTATTGGAAGAGCGCAGCCGGCTGGTGATTCAGCTGCAGGGCGATCAGCAGCGGCTCAATCAACGTCTGGAAACCGTCCTGGGCGCCAGCCGCAAGGACTGGCGCCTGGCCGAGGCCGAGCACCTGCTGCGCCTGGCCAGCCTGCGTCTGTCCGCTTTGCAGGACATCAGCAGCGCGCAGGCGCTGGTGCAGGGCGCCGACGATATTCTTCGAGAGCAAAACGATCCGGGCGCCTTCGCCGCGCGGGAACAGGTGGCCAAGACCCTGGTGGCCTTGCGCAGCACCGATCAGCCGGACCGCACCGGTCTGTTCCTGCGCCTGGGGGCGTTGCGCGAGCAGGTAGTAGGCCTGACCGAGCTGGCCCCTGAATACAAGGATCGTGGTGAGTCTCTGCTTGGCCTGACCGCCGACGGTGACGGCGCCAGTCGCTGGGCGCAATGGTGGGATCAGATCTCGCACTACATTCGCATCGATTTCAATGCCGACAAGAACGTCCGTCCGTTGCTCGCCGGGCAGAGCCTGAGCCAGGTGCGTCTGGCGCTGAGCCTGACCCTGGAGCAGGCGCAATGGGCCGCGCTCAACGGCCAGGCGGCGGTCTACAGCCAGGCGCTGGACGAGGCCCGTGATGTGCTCAAGGGCAATTTCAACCCGGACAACCCGCAGAGCAAAGTGATGCTTGAACAGTTGGCCGAACTGAGCAAGCAGCCGGTGACCGTGGTGACGCCTGACCTGACCGGCACGCTGAGTGCGGTGCAGGGGTATCTTGAGCGGCGCAACGTCAACGCAGAAGATTCGATCAAGCCATTGCCCAAGCCTGCTGCAAGTACTGCGCAGGAGGCTACGCCATGAAGCGCCTGTATGTGATCGTGTTTCTGGTCATCGCCGCCGCGGCGGCGTTGGGGCTGGCGATTGCCGAGCATTCCGGTTACGTGCTGATCGCCTACAGGAGCTTCCGTTTCGAATCGAGCCTGTGGGCGACGCTGGCGTTGGTGGCCGTGCTGTGGCTGGTGATCTGGGGCATCAAGGCGCTGGTCTTGCTGGTCATGACCTCCGCTGGCGTGGTCAATCCCATGTCGCGGCGCAATCGCAGTCGACGGGTGCAGGTCGCCATCGAACACGGTCAACTGGATCTGGCGGAAGGGCGTTGGTCCAGTGCGCAACGGCACTTGTCTCGGGCCGCCGAAGCCGAGCGCCAGCCACTGCTCTATTACCTCGGAGCCGCCCGAGCCGCCAATGAACAAGGCCATTACGAAGAGAGCGACAACCTGCTGGAGCGTGCGCTGGAGCGCCAGCCCCAGGCCGAGTTGGCGATTGCCTTGAATCACGCACAATTGCAAACCGATCGCGGGGACACCGACGGTGCCCTGGCGACACTGCAAGCGATGCACGAGCGTCACCCGCATAACGCCCAGACCTTGCGCCAGTTGCAACGTCTGCATCAGCAGCGTGGCGACTGGTCCGCGGTGATTAAGCTGTTGCCGGAACTGCGCAAAGACAAGGTCCTGCCCGCGGCAGAACTGGCGGAGCTGGAGCGTCGTGCATGGGGCAATAACCTGTCTCTGGCGGCGCAGCGGGAAGCGGACGGGACCGTCGGTTTGCAATCGCTCAATGGCGCCTGGCAGCAACTGACGTCGGCCCAGCGCCAGGAGCCGCAACTGGTGCTCGCCTATGCCGAGCAACTGCGACAGCTGGGGGCGCAAGCCGAGGCCGAAGAAGTCTTGCGCACGGCGCTCAAACGCAACTACGACAGTCACCTGGCACGTCTCTATGGCCTGGTGCGCGGCAGTGATCCGGCGCGTCAGTTGCAGCTGGCCGAGGGTTGGCTCAAGGATCACCCTGCCGATTCAAGCTTGTTGCTGACCCTGGGGCGGCTTTGCCTGCAGAGCAGCCTGTGGGGCAAGGCGCGCGACTATCTGGAAAGCAGCCTGCGAATTCAGCGCAACCCCGAAGCCTGCGCGGAACTGGCGCGGTTGCTGGCGCAAATGGGTGATACAGAGCGCAGCAACCAGTTGTTTCAGGAAGGCCTGGGCTTGCTGGATGAACGCTTGCTGGCAGCGCCGCTGCCGGTACCGGCTCACGCTTGATGGCGGCGGCAAAGGTGTGGCGAGGGGCTTGTTCCCGTGGGGTCGCGTAGCGGCCCCAGCTCCACATAATTGTCGGATTTTTTTCCGTCCGATAGCGTTCTTTGAATAGTCCTACAAAGGGCTACGCCGAATCCTCCAACACGTGTCGGGAATTCTCTACGGCCTTGCTGAATAGTCCGTATTCGCTTGTCTTGAAACGTCAGAATGCTTTCCTCTACCGTAGCCGTCGTTCTCAACTGTTACGGAAAACTCATGTCTGCGGCCTGCACACGCTCCTTGTTTTTCACGGTCTTCGTTGCGGGCGCCCTGGTCTTGGGCGTGTCCTACTACCTGCAATATTCCATCGGCCTGAGCCCTTGTGGATTGTGCCTGTTGCAGCGTGTCTGCCTTGCAATGCTGACGGGCATCTGCCTGATAGCCGCAGTCCACGGCCCCGGTCCCCTCGGCGCTTCCCTTTATTGGCTGGCCGGTCTTCTGTGCAGTGTGGCGGGCACGGTCACCGCGTGGCGACAGGTGCTGTTGCAGAATGATCCGCTGCATCAGCTATCAGTCTGCGGGTCCGATCTGCCCGGACTGTTTGCCAGTGCGTCCTGGGTCTGCGTCGTGCAACAGATCTTCAACGGGTCTTTCGATTGCCCACAGCGCTCCTGGACGCTGCTCGACCTGAGCATCCCTGAGTGGAGTCTGCTGTTCTTCGTCGCGATGTTGATACTCGGTGTTTATCAGTTGTTGCGTCTTGTCTGGGCCGCGGTACGACGACCGCTCGGCGGCGATTCGGCGCCTCACGCACTGGCGCGCGATTAAACACTTGTATGAACTTTATCGCCTGCGTACCTTGAAGCCACAGTCGTGCGGGCATAATCTGGCCCGCACGTGTCATTGGAATTATGTTGCTCGATGACGCTCTGCCCGAACGCCCATTACAAGAGGCGCACACGGGCACAGAGCAGCTGACCCACAAGGGAAGAGAGATCACCATGCTCGAAAGTTGTCAGAATGCTCAGGAACGCTGGGGTGGAGTGCACCTGCTGATCGATCGCTGGTTGCAGGAGCGTCGAGAACTGATCGGCGCCTATGATGCGCTCGGCGCCAAGCCTGAAGCGCTCGGTGAAAACCGCAAGCCTTTGCAGGAATTCTGCGGCGTGCTGGTCGATTACGTCTCTGCCGGCCACTTCGAGATCTACGAACAACTGACAGGGGAGGCCAAGGCCTTCAACGACAAGCGTGGTCTGGAACTGGCCGAGACGATCTACCCGCGAATCGATGTCATCACCGAGAAACTCCTCGCGTTCAACGACCTGTGTGATGAGGGCAAATGCGTCGCAGAGAAGTTCAAGGAACTCGGCGGCCTGTTGCACGAACGCTTCGAACTGGAAGACTGCCTGATCGAAGTGCTGCACACCGCGCACAAGGCCGAAGACTCGGTCCAGGCTTGAAGCCCTTCCTGCAAGACCTTTGAACGGTGCGCCTCGGCGCACCGTTTTCATTTGTGCGGTCAGCTGGTGGCGCCGCGCAACTCCACTTCGAACACCAGGGGCGTGTACGGCGCGATCAGGTCACCTGCACCGTCGGCGCCATAGGCTTGCGCCGATGGAATCACCAGCCGCCATTTCGCACCGACCGGCATCTGCTGCAACGCACTGCGCCAGCCACTGATCACACTGTCGAGACTGAACCACTGCGGCTGATTGTTCTGGTCGAATACGGTGCCGTCAGGCAGGCGACCGATGTAAACCACCTGCACTTTTCCATTGGGTCCGGCTTTGGCGCCGTTGCCCGGTGTCAGCTCCGTCAGCAGTATTCCGTCCGCCAGTTCGCGCACGCCGGGTTTGGCTTTTTCATCGGCAAGAAAACGTTGCTCGTGCTCCAACGCCAGTTCGTTTTGCGGCGCGGGTGTCTGCATGGCGACGCGGGCTTCGTGTTCGGCAAGAATCTGTTCGATCTGCTCATCCTTCAACGCCAGTGGCTTGCCTTGATAGGCCTGCTGCAAGCCTTCGACCAGTGCCTTGAGTTGCAGGTCGGGAACCTCCTGACGCAGGCGTTCGCCCAGGCTTGCACCGAGGCTGTAAGCGAGATCGTGAGCGTCATTTTCCTGGTTTTTTTCCGCGGCCTGGGCCACGGAAAAAATCACGCACAGCGATAAAAAAAGGTAGCGCGACATGGGCACCCTCCGACCTGAGATGCGAGCGATTATGCCAGTGTGAATGTGCTTAACGGTGAACTGCTTTTGCGCAACTGCAGAAGTTTTTCACCGCTTTGCAACAGGACGCTTTCGATAGTGTCAACATGCCCTAGCGGCGGTTGCAGCAGAGGTCTAGTATGAGCCGCAACTCACTTCAGCCAGGAGGTAAACCATGTCGGCCACCAAGAAGCCAGTAAACACTCCGTTGCACCTGCTCCAACAACTGTCGGGCAGCTTGCTCGAGCACTTAGAAACTGCTTGTTCAGAAGCCTTGGCTGATGCTGAAAAACTGCTCGCCAAACTGGAAAAACAGCGCGGCAAAGCTCAAGAGAAATTGCACAAATCCCGCACCAAATTGCAGGACGCTGCAGCGGCCGGCAAAGCCAAGGCACAAGCCAAGGCGAAGGATGGCGTGAAGGAACTCGAAGACCTGCTCGACGCCCTCAAGGAACGTCAGTCGGACACTCGTGGCTACATCCTGCAACTCAAGCGCGACGCTCAGGAAAGCCTGAAACTGGCCCAGGGTGTTGGTCGCGTGCAAGAGGCTGTCGGCAAGGCACTGTCCCTGCGTTCGGCCAAGGCGGCTGCGGCCCCTGCCAGGAAAGTCGCTGCCAAACCGGTTGCCGCAAAAGCACCGGCCAAGACCGCAGCAAAACCTGCCGCTAAACCTGCTGCGAAAACCGCTGCTGCCAAACCCGCAGCGAAAAAACCAGTCGCTGCCAGCGCTGCAAAACCAGCTGCCAAAACTGCAACTGCCAAGCCTGCCGCCAAGCCAGTGGCTGCCAAAACCACCGCCGCTAAACCTGCTGCAAGAACGGCTGCTGCCAAACCTGCTGCAGCGAAAACCACAGCGGCAAAACCCGCTGCCAAACCTGCCGCAAAACCAGCGGCTAAAACCGCAGCCGCGAAGCCGGCCGCCAAGCCAGCTGCGAAACCAGTTGCAGCTAAAACCGCTGCCAAGCCAGCCGCAAGACCTGCCGCAAAACCTGCCGCAAAACCAGCGGCCAAAACCGCTGCTGCAAAACCTGCTGCGGCCAAGCCAGCGGCCAAACCAGCTGCCGCTAAACCAGCAGCCGCTGCCAAACCTGCCGCCGCCAAACCAGCAACCGCTGCCAAGCCAGCTGCCGCTAAACCAGCAGCCAAACCGGCCGCAGCCAAACCGGCTGCAAAACCAGCCGCCAAGCCTGCCGCCAAACCAGCCGTGAAAAAGCCGGCCGCTGCTGCCAAGCCGACCCCGGCGCCTGCCGCCAAGCCAGCAAGCCCGGCGCCAACCGCTTCGGCCGCCCCTGCGCCGGCAGCCCCTGCCTCGACGGCCACCACCAGTGCGCCAACGCCAGTGGCACCGTCGAGCACCAGCAACACCCCAACCAGCGCCTCCTAAGTGCCGGTTGCCGCGACGCGCAGCTGATGCAGCGCGTCGCGGTTCAGGTGTGCGGCGCCCGCCGCTACCCCTTCGAGCCAGGCCGATGTCTCGGTCGTCCCATCTTGCGGCCAGCGTTCTGCCGATCGCTCCAGGCGCAACAACAGATGTTTTTCCGCTTCCGTTTCCAGTGACTTCACTTGGCTGCGTAATTCATTGAGCCCGGCATCCAAGCTGGCGGCGGCTTTCCATTGCTGGCGCAAGGCCCGCAGCGGTTGCACGACATCCGTATCCCAAGGCCCTGCCGTCACTCGCAGCGACTGCAAGCGCTGTTCGGTGCAGGCAACGCCACGCGCCTCCAGCCATAACCCGCACAGCAGCAGGCACACGTTCACACCCGCTGACTGCAACTGCAGGCACGCGGGTTCAGCGCCGCGACGGATGTAGGTTTCAACGGAAAAGCTCCACAGGTCAGAGGACATAGTGCTACTCGCGCCAGTTGCGAGCGAAGCTGGTAGACTCCGCCGCCATTATGATTCGACTTCAGAACCTGACTTTACAGCGTGGCCCGCAACGTCTGCTAGAAGACGCCGAGCTGACCCTGCACGCCGGCCAGAAAGCCGGCCTGATCGGTGCCAACGGCGCCGGCAAATCGAGCCTGTTCGCCTTGCTTCGCTGCGAACTGCACCCGGATTCGGGTGATTGCTTCCTGCCGGCCGACTGGCGTATCGCCCACATGCGCCAGGAGGTCGATACCCTTGATCGCCTGGCGGTCGACTACGTGCTCGATGGCGACCTTCGCCTGCGCCAGGTGCAACGTGACCTGGCGGCAGCCGAAGCGGCCCATGACGGTGCCGCACAGGCCCGCCTGCACTCCGAGCTCGACAGTGCCGACGGTTACACCGCCGACGCCCGGGCCCGCAAGCTGCTGGCAGGCCTTGGCTTCACCAACGAGCAGATGGACCGCCCGGTGGGGGATTTCTCCGGCGGCTGGCGGATGCGTCTGAACCTGGCCCAGGCCCTGATGTGCCCCTCGGACCTGTTGCTGCTCGACGAACCGACCAACCACCTGGACCTCGACGCCATCATCTGGCTCGAAGAGTGGCTCAAGAGCTATCCAGGCACCCTGATGCTGATCTCCCACGACCGGGACTTCCTCGATGCCGTGGTCGATCACGTGGCCCACGTCGATCAACGCAAGATCACCCTGTACCGCGGTGGCTACAGCGCCTTCGAGCGTGCCCGTGCCGAACGCCTGGCCCAGCAACAGCAGGCCTACGAGAAGCAGCAGGCGCAGCGTGCGCACATGGAAAGCTACATCGCACGCTTCAAGGCCCAGGCCACCAAGGCCCGTCAGGCCCAGAGCCGGATCAAGGCGCTGGAGCGGATGGAAGAGCTGACCGCTGCCCACGTCGATTCGCCGTTCGACTTCGTCTTCCGCGAATCGCAGAAAATTTCCAGCCCGCTGATCGACCTGTCCGATGCCCGCCTGGGCTACGGCGACAAGACCGTGCTGGAGAAGGTCAAGCTGCAACTGACCCCGGGTGCGCGGATCGGTTTGCTTGGCCCCAACGGCGCGGGCAAGTCGACCCTGATCAAGAACCTGGCCGGCGAACTGTCGCCCCTGGCCGGTCGCTTGACCCGCGGCGAGAACACCGTCGTCGGCTACTTCGCCCAGCATCAGCTTGATTCCCTGGACGCCAAGGCCAGCCCGTTGCTGCACCTGCAGCGTCTGGCCCCGACCGAGCGCGAGCAGACCCTGCGCGATTTCCTCGGCGGCTTCGACTTCCGTGGCGCGCGAATCGACGAGCCGGTGCTGAACTTCTCCGGTGGCGAGAAGGCGCGCCTGGCCCTGGCCTTGATCGCCTGGGACCGGCCGAACCTGTTACTGCTCGACGAACCGACCAACCACTTGGACCTGGAAATGCGCCTGGCGCTGACCATGGCCCTGCAGGAATTCAGTGGCGCGGTACTGGTGGTCTCCCACGATCGTCACCTGCTCAAGAGCACCACCGATAACTTCTACCTGGTGGCGGACGGGAAGGTCGAAGAGTTCGACGGCGACCTGGAGGACTACACCCGCTGGCTGGTGGAATATCGTCAGCGCAATGCGCCGGTGAGCACCACTGCGGTCAACCCGGACAAGACCGACAAGAAGGCCCAGCGTCAGGCCGCCGCTGCACTGCGTCAGCAACTGGCACCGCACAAGCGCGAGGCTGACAAGCTTGAAGCCGAGTTGGGCAAGCTGCACGAGAAGCTGGCGAAAATCGATGTCAGCCTGGGCGACAGCGACATCTACGAGCCAATGCGCAAGAACGAATTGCGCGATCTGCTGGCCGAGCAGGCCAAGCTGAAGGTGCGTGAAGCGGAGCTGGAAGAGGCCTGGATGGAAGCTCTGGAACTGCTCGAAAGCATGCAGGCGGAGCTGGAGTCGCTGTCCTGATGGATGCGTTCAAGCTGCCGCTGCCGGCAATGTGGATTGAGCCGATCTGGCTCGGTGTGCAAATTCTGCTGATCCTGTTGGCGGGTTACATCGCCCAGCGGTTCGTGGCCAAGGGCCTGACCCGACTGGGTGAGCGCTACCCCTTCCCACCGCAATTGCTGATGCCGCTGCGTGGCGGTTTGCGCTGGCTGATCATGGGCAGCGCGCTGATTTTCGTGCTCGAGCGCCTCGGGGTGTCGGCCACCGTACTGTGGACGGCGCTTTCCGGTTTTGTCGCGGTCGCAGCGGTGGCGTTTTTCGCCATGTGGAGTGTGCTCTCCAATCTGCTGTGCGCGATCCTGATCTTCACCGTGGGCCCGTTCCGGATCGGTGACGTGGTCGAGTTGGTGGACACCACCGACAAGCCCGGGGTCAAGGGGCGAGTGGTGGCGATCAATCTGCTGTACACCACGCTGATCGAGGCGCAGGAACTGGGCACGGGCAGTGCCATGGTGCAGGTGCCCAACAGCCTGTTCTTCCAGCGGTCGGTGCGGCGTTGGCGGGGCAGCGATGCATTCCCTTCGAGCGGTTTTGAAAAGTAAGGTTTCTGTTGCCTGATCCATGGCTTTCGCGAGCAAGCCCGACCCCCACAGTGGATCGAGTGCACATGGGGGAGCGGGCTTGCTCGCGAAGGGGCCCTAAAGTTGTAACATCCCGCAAAAAAATCAATGGTCATCCGCCCAAAGCCGCATTAGCTTAGACAGTTGTCACGATTCTGAGTCGAGGTGTGCAATGGAGCTTCAAACATGGCTGGCGTTTTTTGCCGCCTGCTGGGTGATCAGCCTGTCTCCCGGTGCCGGCGCCATTGCGTCGATGTCCAGCGGTCTGCAATACGGTTTCTGGCGTGGCTACTGGAACGCCCTGGGCCTGCAATTGGGCCTGGCGGTGCAGATTGCCATTGTCGGCGCCGGTGTCGGCGCGATTCTCACCGCGTCGGCCACCGCGTTCTATGCGATCAAATGGTTCGGTGTGGCCTACCTGGTGTACCTGGCGATCAAGCAATGGCGCGCGTTGCCCAGCGACATGAGCGATGACGCAGCCATCCGCCCGATCGGCAAACCGATGGCGCTGGTGTTCCGTGGCTTTCTGGTGAACATCAGCAACCCCAAAGCCTTGGTGTTCATGCTGGCGGTGTTGCCGCAGTTCATCGACCCGCACGCGCCGCTGCTGATCCAGTACCTGATCATTGGCGTGACCATGGTCTGCGTCGATCTGATCGTCATGGCCGGTTACACCGGGCTGGCGTCCAAGGTGCTGCGCCTGTTGCGCACACCCAAGCAGCAGAAACGCATGAACCGCACCTTTGCCGGGCTGTTCATTGGTGCGGCGGCGTTCATGGCGACCCTGCGCAAAGCGGCGGTCTGAACCCGCGCGCTCAAGCGCGACGGTGCGGCGATCCGACAGGCTCACTGGCCACAAAAGCCGGGTGCAAAAAAAAGGCGGCCTGTTCAGGTCGCCTTTTTCATATGGCGTGTCCCGTCCTGAATAAGGTTTACCCTTTCTGACCTCACACCAAGAGGATGAATCACTGGCATGCGTCGGGGATTGCGGGATTCAGCACAACAAAGCTTGAGTGAAAGTGATTGGGAGTGAACAATATATTACTTCGTGTTTCCAATTGAGATTCATTCATGATTGCCCCCTCCCGTTTCCTGGCCTGGCTGATCGCGCCGGTGTTCGCCCTATGCAGTTTCAATCTGCTGGCCGACACGGTGGAAGGCGCGCCGCAAGCCCTGCACCTGCTCGACTACATCGGCGCGGACTACCCGCACGCGGTGCAGGACGGTGCGGTCGTCAATGATGCTGAGTACCGCGAGCAGCTGGAATTCGTCCAGGCGCTGCAAGGCTTGGTCAGTGCGATGCCGGCCAAGCCTGAAAAGACTGGGCTGGAGCAGGGAGTCAGTGCGCTGCGCAGCGCGATAGCCGACCGTCAAAGCGGTGCGCAAGTGGCCCGTCAAGCGCGGCAACTGGGGGCGAAACTGGCCGTGGCCTATGAAGTCAGCCAGGCGCCGATCATCACCCCCGACCCGACCCGTGGGGCGCCGCTGTACGCGCAGCACTGTTCGGTGTGCCACGGCGATAGCGGTGCCGGGGATGGCCCGGCCGGTGTCGGCCTGACGCCACCACCGGCCAATCTGCGCGATCACGCACGCCTGGATCACCTGAGCCTCTACGCGATCTACAACACGGTTGGCCTGGGGGTCGAAGGCACAGACATGCCAGCTTTCGCCGATCAACTGGACGACCGTCAGCGCTGGGACCTGGCCACCTACATCGCCACCTTCAGCGCCGACCCGGCGGCCGCCAGCGGCGACAAGGTCTACAACATTGCCGACCTGGCCCGTCAGACACCCGCCGAAGTGCAGGCCGCCGACGGTCCGCAGGCTGCCGCGACCTTCCGCGCACAACGGGCGCAACCGCCGCAGGTCAAGCGTGGCCCGGCGCAGTTGCTCGACTATACCGCCGCCACGCTGGACAAGAGCGTCGCGGCCTACCGTGCCGGCGACCACGATCAGGCCTATGACCTGTCGGTAGCGGCGTACCTGGAAGGTTTCGAACTGGTCGAAAGCTCCCTGGACAACGTCGACGCCAACGTGCGCAAGGACACGGAAAAGTCGCTGATGGCGTACCGTCAGTCGCTGCAGGATGGTTTGCCGGTGGAGCAGGTCGAGCAGCGCCTGGACGCGGCCAAGGTTAAATTGAAAACCTCGGCTGGCCTGCTGGGCAGCGATGGCTTGAGCTGGTCGCTGAGCTACATCTCCGGCCTGTTGATTTTGCTGCGTGAAGGCCTGGAAGCGATTCTGGTGCTGGCGGCGATCCTGGCGTTCCTGCGCAACACCGGCCAGCAATCGGCGGTGCGCAGCGTCAACATCGGCTGGGGCCTGGCGCTGCTCGCCGGTCTGGGGACCTGGGCGGTGGCAGCCTATGCCATCGACGTCAGTGGTTCGCAGCGTGAGTTGCTGGAAGGCGCGACAGCGTTGTTCGCCAGTGTCATGGTGCTGTGGCTCGGTGTGTGGATGCACGACCGTCGCCATGCCGCCGCCTGGCAGGATTACATCAAGAGCAGCCTGGTGGGCGGCGGCGGGCGCTTTGGTTTTGCGGTTCTGGCGTTCTTCTCGGTGTACCGCGAGCTGTTCGAAGTGATTCTGTTCTACGAAACCCTGTGGTTGCAGGCAGGTCCTGCTGGCCACGACGCGGTGCTGGCCGGCGGTGCGACGGCGCTGGTGCTGTTGGTGGGGCTGGCCTGGGTGATCCTGCGCGGCTCGGCGAAGTTGCCGCTGACGCTGTTCTTCAGCATCAACGCCGGTCTGCTCTGCGCGTTGTCGGTGGTGTTCGCCGGCCATGGCGTGAAGGCGCTGCAGGAGGCGGGGATCTTCGGCACGCGACCGGTGGCGTTCTTCGACTTCGAATGGCTGGGGATTCATGCCGATGCCTATTCGCTGACTGCCCAGGCGGTGGCGATCGTTGCGATTGTCGTGCTGTATGGCCGCAGCTGGGTGGCGGAGAAGCGGCGGGTGACGGCTTAACGGCATTCGCTGCGCTCACCTTTCGCGGGCAAGCCTCGCGCCTGACAGGTTTAGCGTTAACCTGTAGGCGCGAGGCTTGCCCGCGATGCTTTTAACGGAGGAAAAAACGATGCGCGTATGGATCGATGCCGACGCCTGCCCGCGGGCGGCCAAGGACCTGGTGGTGAAGTTCGCCCTCAAGCGCCAGTTTGAAGTGGGCATGGTCGCCGGTCAGCCGCAGAGCAAGCCGGCGCTGACTCTGGTGAAGCTGATCGTGGTGCCCAGCGGTCCGGACGCGGCGGACGATTACCTGGTCGAGCACGCGGTGCCGGGTGAGCTGGTGATCTGCAGCGACGTGCCGCTGGCGGACCGTCTGGTGAAGAAGGGCGTGGCGGCGCTGGACCCGCGGGGCAAGGAGTTCGACGCGCAGAACATGGGCGACCGACTGGCGGTGCGCAACCTGTTCACCGACTTGCGCGAGCAAGGGCAGATCAGTGGTGGCCCGGCGCCGTTTGGCGAGCGCGAGAAGCAGGCGTTTGCCAATGCGCTGGACCGGATCCTGACCCGACTGATCCGCAAACCTGCCTGACAACGTACCTGTGGCGAGGGAGCTTGCTCCCGCTGGGTTGCAAAGCAACCCCAAACCCCTACCTGTTGGTGGTTTACCGAGAAATGTGGCGACGAGTCTTGCGACTGCTGCGCAGTCGAACGGGAGCAAGCGCCCTCGCCACGGGTAATCAGTCGCCCAAGGGCGTCAGGCGTCGTTTTCGTGCGTCAACTCGAGCACGCGGTCGACCAGTTTGTTGATGCCCGACGCCGCCTCGCTGATGCTCTGGGCCAACATGTAGGCCGGGGTGCTCACCAGTTTGCGCGCCTTGTCTTCGACGATCTCGCTCACCGCACACTCTTTGTGGGTGGCGCCCATCTTGTTCAAGGCCGCTGAGGTTTCGGCGTCGTTGCCGATGGTGCAGGTCACGCCCGGGCCATAGATCTTCGCCGCCAGGGCCGGCGAAATGCAGATCAGCCCCACGGGTTTGCCGGCTTCGGCGAAGGCTTCGGTCAAGGCCAGGACCTCCGGTTGCACGCTGCAAGCGGTGCCTTCAACGGCGAAGTTGGACAGGTTCTTGGCCGAGCCGAAACCGCCGGGAATGATCAGCGCATCGAAATCCTCGACGTCTGCTTCGCGCAGGTCCTTGACCTCGCCCCGGGCAATGCGCGCCGACTCCACCAGTACATTGCGCGACTCGGGCATTTCTTCGCCGGTCAGGTGATTGATCACATGTAGCTGCGCAATGTTCGGCGCGAAGCACTGCACCTGCGCGCCACGCTGGTCCAGGCGCAGCAGGGTTATCACGCTCTCGTAGATCTCGGCGCCGTCGTATACGCCACAACCGGAAAGGATCACTGCAACTTTTTTGCTCATGGGCTTTTCTCCAGATTCATGGCGTTAAATGTCCACTAATTTGTCACTCGTTGCCATAGGGTTAATTCGCGGCTACACCTAGCATCTGTCCTCAAAATTCCGATCAGGACGCGTCATGGACTTCATTTTGTATGCGGTGCCGTTTTTCTTTGTGCTGATCGCCATCGAACTGTTGGCCGACCGCTGGCGCGGGGTCAGCCATTATCGGGTGGCGGATGCGATCAACAGCATCAGCACCGGCGTGCTCTCGACCACCACCGGCCTGCTGACCAAGGGTGTAGGGCTGCTGACCTATGCCTTTGCCCTCAAGCACCTGGCGCTGTTGGAGCTTTCGGCGGACAGCGTCTGGGTCTGGGTTTTCGCCTTTGTCTTTTATGATTTTTGCTACTACTGGCTGCACCGCATGGGCCACGAACGCAACATCCTCTGGGCCGCCCATTCGGTGCATCACCAGAGTGAGGACTACAACCTCTCCACGGCCTTGCGCCAGACCAGTACCGGGTTTGTGTTGAGCTGGATCTTCTACCTGCCCATGGCCGTCGTCGGCGTGCCGCTGCCGGTGTTTGTCAGCGTGGCTGCGCTGAACCTGCTGTACCAGTTCTGGGTGCACACCCGGCACATTCCCAAGCTCGGCTGGTACGAGTGGTTCTTTGTCACGCCTTCCAATCATCGGGCCCACCATGCACAGAACGCTCTCTACATGGATCGCAACTATGGCGGGGTGTTCATTATTTGGGACCGTCTATTCGGCTCCTTCCAGGAAGAAGACGACAACGAGCCGGTGATTTTCGGCGTGACCACGCCGCTGGCGAGCTGGAACCCGATCTGGGCGAATGTGCAGTTCTACGCGCAGTTGTGGGCGGATGCGCGACGTGCCCAAAGCACCTGGGACAAGCTGCGGATCTGGTTCATGCGCACCGGTTGGCGCCCGGCGGATGTGGCGGCGAAGTACCCGCTCAACAAGCCGGACCTGAGCCAGTTCCGCAAATTCGAGGTGCCGTTGGATGGGCGTCAGCAGGTGTACGTCCTGCTGCAATTTTGCGTGTACATCGCGCTGGGCAGCTACCTGATGAACTTCGAACCGCAGTTGACGACCGCGGCACTGGTGCTCGGCTGGGGTGCAGTGGCGCTGGGCTTGTTCGTGCTGGGCGTGGCCCTGGAGAATCGCCCGTGGGCGTTGAAGCTGGAGTTGTTGCGGCTGGCATCGAATGTGCCGCTGGTCTGGCTGGCGCCGGTGGCAGGGCTGTGGCCGGCCAGCGCGGTGGGCTGGGTCGGCCTGCTCAGCTACAGCTTGCTCAGCGGTATCGGGCTCTACTGCTGCACAAGCCGTTTCACTCGGTGGGCGTCTTAGGCTCGTCGATGCTGGCCCGCTTGGCCTTCAGGGCTTGCTCGTCGGCATAGACCTGTTTGGCCAGGCGGGCATTCTTGAAGCGCCGACGCAGCCACAGGCCCACGCCCAGGATCAGCAGCGCACCCAGCACCCACAGCTCGTACTTCTTGATGCTGCCCAGCATGCCTTCCAGGACTGCACCGAAGTGATAGGCCGCCGCGGCCAGCGCCGTGGCCCAGATCGCCGCGCCAATCCCGTTGAGCAATAGGTAACGGCCCGGTGGATAGCCCGACAGGCCGATCGCCACCGGCATCACCGTGCGCAGGCCGTAGACGAAGCGGAAGCTCAGCACCCAGATGTCCGGATGCTTGCGAATGTGTTCCAGCGCCCGGTCACCCATCAACTGCCAGCGGGGCTTGCGTGCCAGCAACTTGCGCCCATGCTTGCGGCCCAGGAAGTACCACAGCTGATCGCCGGCATAACTGCCGCAGAACGCCACGACCACCACCAGGTTGATGTCCATGTATCCACGGAACGCGAGGAAGCCTGCGAGCACCAGGATGGTTTCGCCTTCGAAGAATGTGCCAAGGAACAGGGCAAAGTAGCCGAAGTCATGCAGAAATTGTTGGAGCATTGTCTGGGTGCTGGCGAAATGAACGCGCAGCCTAACCCTTCGCACACATTCAGGAAAGTGTCCAAATGTGTCTCGACGTGAACATTTCCTACAACGACAATGGAATGCGGCTACACGTCGCAGGGTGCACACAACTGTAATACGTTCGTCATAATGGGCACTTATAACTGTCACGCTCGCCCGTCTGCGCGGGCTCAGGAGTCTGCCGTGAGCTTTACCCCCGCCAACCGTCTGTTTCCCGCAACCCGCCTGCGCCGCAACCGCCGTGACGATTTCTCGCGTCGACTGGTCCGTGAAAATGTACTGACCGTCGATGACCTGATCCTGCCGGTGTTCGTGCTGGACGGTGAAAACCGTCGCGAAGCGGTGGCCTCGATGCCGGGCGTCGAACGCCTGACCATCGATCTGTTGCTCGAAGAGGCGGCCAAGTGGGTGGCGCTGGGTATTCCGGCGCTGGCGCTGTTCCCGGTCACCCCTTCGCAGCTCAAGTCCCTGGACGCCGAGGAGGCCTGGAACCCTGAAGGCATCGCCCAGCGTGCCACCCGCGCCCTGCGCGCGCAGTTCCCGGAGCTGGGGGTGATCACTGACGTCGCCCTGGACCCGTTCACCACCCATGGTCAGGACGGCATCCTCGACGAAGACGGCTATGTGCAGAACGACATCACCGTCGACGCACTGGTCAGGCAGGCCCTGTCCCACGCCGAAGCCGGCGCGCAGGTCGTAGCGCCATCGGACATGATGGACGGTCGCATCCAGGCGATCCGCGAGGCCCTCGAAGTGGCCGGGCATGTCAATGTGCGGATCATGGCCTATTCGGCGAAGTACGCCAGCGCCTATTACGGCCCGTTCCGCGATGCGGTGGGCTCGGCGCTGAACCTGGGCAAGGCCAACAAGGCTTCCTATCAGATGGACCCTGCCAACAGCAACGAGGCCCTGCATGAAGTGGCGGCTGACTTGTCAGAAGGCGCGGACATGGTCATGGTCAAGCCAGGCATGCCGTATCTGGACATCCTCTGCCGGGTCAAGGAAGAATTCAAAGTGCCGACATTTGTCTATCAAGTCAGCGGCGAATACGCCATGCACATGGCGGCGATCCAGAATGGCTGGTTGAGCGAAGGGGTTATCCTCGAATCCCTGACCGCTTTTAAACGTGCAGGCGCTGATGGCATCCTCACTTACTTTGCCGTTCGCGCAGCTCAATTGTTACGAGAGCAGAAATAGCCCTCCCAGGAACATTCGATGAATACCGAAGGACTCACTGAAGTTGCCGTACAAGACGCTCAACCCGTGGTGGAGCAGATCGCCGAAACCCCGCCGGAGCTGGAGCCTGCTCCGCCCGCGGCGGTGACCGAACCCGCTGCGGCGGCGCCGGCAGCGATCGCCATTCCCGGCCTGGATGACAGCAGCCTGTACATCCATCGTGAGCTGTCCCAACTGCAATTCAATATCCGCGTGCTGGAACAGGCGCTGGACGAGTCCTATCCGCTGCTGGAGCGGCTGAAGTTCCTGCTGATTTTCTCCAGCAACCTGGACGAATTCTTCGAGATTCGCGTCGCCGGCCTCAAGAAGCAGATCACCTTCGCCCGCGAACAGGCGGGCGCCGACGGCCTGCAACCGCATCAGGCGCTGGCCCGCATCAGCGAGCTGGTACACGGTCACGTCGACCGCCAGTACGCGATCCTCAACGACATCCTGTTGCCGGAGCTGGAAAAACATCAGGTCCGCTTCATCCGTCGCCGTCACTGGACCACCAAGCTGAAAACCTGGGTCCGTCGCTATTTCCGCGACGAAATCGCGCCGATCATCACCCCGATCGGTCTGGACCCGACGCACCCGTTCCCGCTGCTGGTCAACAAGAGCCTGAACTTCATCGTCGAACTCGAGGGCATCGACGCCTTCGGTCGCGACTCCGGTCTGGCGATCATCCCGGCGCCGCGCCTGTTGCCGCGGATCATCAAGGTGCCGGAAGAGGTCGGCGGCTCCGGCGACAATTACGTGTTCCTGTCGTCGATGATCCACGCCCACGCCGATGACCTTTTCCAGGGCATGAAGGTCAAGGGCTGCTACCAGTTCCGCCTGACCCGAAACGCCGACCTGGCGCTGGATTCCGAAGACGTCGAAGACTTGGCCCGTGCCCTGCGCGGTGAGTTGTTCTCCCGTCGCTACGGTGACGCGGTCCGTCTGGAAGTGGCCGATACCTGCCCCAAACACCTGTCCGACTACCTGCTCAAACAGTTCAACCTGAGCGAGTCCGAGCTGTATCAGGTCAACGGTCCGGTGAACCTCACGCGCCTGTTCAGCATTACCGGGCTCGACAGCCAGCGCGAGCTGCAGTACCTGCCGTTTACCCCGCAAATTCCGAAACTGCTGCAAAACAGCGAGAACATCTTCAGCGTGATCAGCAAGCAGGACATCCTGCTGCTGCACCCGTTCGAGTCGTTCACCCCGGTGGTCGACCTGCTGCGCCAGGCTGCCAAGGACCCGCATGTGCTGGCGGTGCGCCAGACCCTGTACCGCTCGGGCGCCAACTCGGAAATCGTCGACGCGCTGGTGGATGCGGCGCGTAACGGCAAGGAAGTCACGGCGGTGATCGAATTGCGTGCGCGGTTCGACGAAGAGTCCAACCTGCAGCTGGCCAGCCGTCTGCAAGCGGCCGGCGCGGTAGTGATCTACGGCGTGGTCGGCTTCAAGACTCACGCCAAGATGATGCTGATCCTGCGCCGCGAAGCCGGTGAGATCGTGCGTTACGCGCACCTGGGCACGGGTAACTACCACGCCGGCAACGCCCGTCTGTACACCGACTACAGCCTGCTGACCTCCGACGATGCCCTGTGCGAAGACGTCGGCAAACTGTTCAGCCAGTTGATCGGCATGGGCAAGACACTGCGCATGAAGAAGCTGTTGCATGCGCCGTTCACCCTGAAGAAGGGCATGCTCGACATGATTGCTCGCGAGACCCAGTTCGCCCTGGATGGCAAGCCGGCACACATCATCGCCAAGTTCAACTCGCTGACCGATCCGAAGATCATCCGCGCGTTGTACAAGGCCAGCCAGTCGGGCGTGCGCATCGACCTGGTGGTGCGCGGCATGTGCTGCCTGCGACCTGGCATCGCCGGGGTGTCCCACAACATCCACGTGCGCTCGATCATCGGCCGCTTCCTGGAGCACACCCGGGTCTTCTACTTCCTCAACGGCGGCGAAGAGCAGATGTTCCTCTCCAGTGCCGACTGGATGGAGCGCAACCTCGACAAGCGTGTCGAGACTTGCTTCCCGGTGGAGGGCAAGAAGCTGATCATGCGGGTCAAGAAGGAGCTGGAACTGTACTTGACCGACAACACCCACAGCTGGAGTCTGCAGTCGGACGGCCGTTACATCCGCAACACACCGACCGGCAACCAGAACCCGCGCAGCGCCCAGGCGACGTTGCTGGAGCGGCTGGGCAGTCCGATTTTGGCGGTGCGTTAACGCAGGCATTGGCCTACAAAAAAGGGCGATCCGGTTGGATCGCCCTTTTTTATTGCGTTTGTCCCGTGAATGGCCTGCGGCAGACAGCTTGTGGAGCGGTGGCTTTTGTGGCGAGGGAGCTTGCTCCCGTCGGCCTGCGCAGCAGGCCTTCTTTTGGGGCCGCTTCGCCGCCCAGCGGGAGCAAGCTCCCTCGCCACAAAGCCTCTCGCCAAGTGTTCAGCGCACGCTCAGGACAATATCGACCCGCGTCAGCCATTGCGCTTCGATCTCGAAGTCGGCCTGGGTCAGTTGGTTGTCGTCCAGCCAGTGGTCCGGGAACACCACTTCCAGGCTGTTGCCCTGGGCGTTCAGTTCCACCTGGGGCATTTGCTGGGTGCCGCGGATGTGATGGAACAGGATCGCGAAGCGCAGCAATACGCACAGGCGAATCAGCTTGATGCCGTCATCGCCGAAGTCGGCAAACTTGTCCTTGGGAATGTTGCGGCGGTGACCGCGCACCAGCAAGGCCAGCATCAACTGGTCTTCGCGGGAGAAACCGGCGAGGTCCGAGTGCTCGATCAGGTAGGCGCCGTGCTTGTGGTACTGATAGTGGGCGATGTCCAGGCCCACTTCATGGACCTTGGCCGCCCAGCCCAGCAATTCGCGCCAGACGCCGTCTTCCAGGTCCCAGTCCTTGGCCACTTGATCGAAGGCATGCAGGGCCTTGCGCTCAACGCGCGCCGCCTGTTCCAGGTCGACGTGGTAGCGCTCCATCAGCGAGGTCAGGGTGCGTTCGCGCACGTCCTCGTGATGATGGCGACCCAGCAGGTCATAGAGCACGCCTTCACGCAGCGCACCTTCGCAGTGATCCATGCGTTGCAGCTCGAGGGCATCGAAGATCGCTTCGAGAATCGCCAGGCCGGCCGGGAAAATCGCTCGGCGGTCGGGCTTGATGCCTTCGAAATCGATTTTTTCGACATCACCAAGCTTGATCAGCTTGCGCTTGAGCCACGCCAGGCCTTCGGCGTTGACTTCGCCTGCACCATGCCCGCCAGCCTTCAGCGCCAGGCCGATGGCGCGGATGGTGCCCGAGGAGCCGATGGCTTCATCCCAGGTCAGGCGGTGCAGGGCGTGTTCGATGCTCATGATCTCCAGCCGCGCCGCGGTGTATGCCTGGGCATAGCGGGCCGGGGTGATCTTGCCGTCCTTGAAATAGCGCTGGGTGAAGCTCACGCAGCCCATCTGCAGGCTTTCGCGCAGCAGCGGCTCGAAGCGCTGGCCGATGATGAATTCGGTGCTGCCGCCGCCGATGTCTGCCACCAGGCGCTTGCCGGGGGTGTCGGCGAGGGTGTGGGACACGCCCAGGTAGATCAGACGCGCTTCTTCACGGCCGGAGATGACTTCCACCGGATGGCCGAGAATGTCTTCGGCGCGATGGATGAATTCGGCACGGTTGCGCGCTTCACGCAGGGCGTTGGTGCCGACGATGCGCACGGCGCCCAGTGGCATACCGTTGATCAGTTGGGCGAAGCGCTTGAGGCAATCGAGCCCGCGCTGCATGGATTCTTCGCTCAGCCGACGTTCTTCGTCGATGCCGGCGGCCAACTGAACCTTTTCCCCGAGACGTTCGAGAATACGGATTTCGCCGTTCTGGGCCTTGGCCACGACCATGTGAAAGCTGTTGGAGCCCAGGTCGATCGCGGCGATCAGGGACAGATTCTTGGCTTGGGATTGCGGCATGGTCAGGGGGTCTCGGTCGATAACCCTGACATCGTGCCACGATCAACGGCTGGCGCCAACGCGCAGTGTTCAAAGCCTTGACTCAGCGCAGTTCCAGGCACTGACCGCTGCGCGGTCAATCGCTGGCAGGCCAGCTCCCACATTGGAATGCGTCCCCCTGTGGGAGCTAGCCTGCCAGCGATGAGGGCATTGAGACGCCAAGGTTCTTTCAGGCTGTCGCTTCAACCGTGCCGATGAAATTGGCCAGCTCCGCCGTCCGCGGATTGGCGAACAACACCTTCGGATCGCCCACCTCATGCACCAGCCCCTGATGCATGAACACCAGCTTGTCCCCAACCTCCCGGGCAAAGCGCATTTCGTGGGTGACCATGATCAGCGTCATCCCATCCTTGGCCAGTTGCCGAACCACGCTCAGCACTTCATTGACCAGCTCCGGGTCCAGGGCCGAGGTGATTTCGTCACACAGCAACACCTTGGGCGACATCGCCAAGGCGCGGGCGATCGCCACCCGCTGTTGCTGCCCACCGGAGAGTCGATCCGGGAAGGCATCGAATTTCTCCCCCAGGCCCACGCGCTCCAGCATCTCCCGCGCCAGCTCCGCGGCCCGGGCCTTGGGAACTTTCTGTACCACCTGCGGCGCGAGCATCACGTTCTCGCCCACTGTCAGGTGCGGGAACAGGTTGAATTGCTGGAACACCATGCCGACTTTCTGCCGCAGGCTGCGCAGGTCGGCGCGGGCGGCGTCGAGGTATTCGCCATCGACTTCGATCACGCCATCGTTGATCGACTCCAGGCCGTTGAGCGTGCGCAGCAAGGTCGACTTGCCCGAGCCGCTGCGCCCGATGATCGCCACCACCTGGCCTTGCTCAACGCTCAGGTCGATGCCTTTGAGCACATGGTGATCGCCGTAGTATTTATGCAGGGCGGAAATTCTAAGCAGAGGCATGCAGTCTCCTTTCCAGGTAGCGCGCACTGAGGGACAAGGGGTAGCAGAGCAGGAAATAGCCCAGGGCCACGAGGCCATAGACCATGAAGGGTTCGAAGGTCGCGTTGGCGAGCATGCCGCCGGTCTTGGTCAGTTCGGTAAAGCCGATGATCGAGGTCACGGCGGTGCCTTTGACCACTTGCACCGAGAAGCCCACGGTCGGCGCCACGGCGATGCGCAAGGCCTGCGGCAGGATCACGTAGCGCAGTTGCTCCAGCGGGTTGAGCGCCAGGCTCGACGACGCTTCCCACTGGCCGTTGGGGATCGACTCGACGCAACCGCGCCAGATCTCCGCCAGATAAGCGCTGGTAAACAGCGTCAGGGCAATCGCCGCCGCCATCCACGGCGAAATTTCCACCCCGGCCAACGCCACGCCGAAGAACACCAGAAACAGCTGCATCAGCAGCGGCGTGCCCTGGAACAGCTCGATGTAGGTGCGCGCGAAGCTGCGCGGCAGGGATTTTTTCGAGATGCGCATGATCAGGATCAGCAAACCGATCACACCGCCGCCAATGAACGCCACCAACGACAGCGCCAGTGTCCATTGCAGGCCGGTGAGCAGGTTGCGCACGACATCCCAGAAAGTGAAATCACTCATCGCGCGCTCCTTGCTATGTATCGGTGGCCGATCCAGTTCAGCAACTGGCGGATCAGCAACGCCATGCACAGGTAGATCAGCGTGGTCAGGGCGTAGGTTTCAAAGGCGCGGAAGTTGCGCGACTGGATGAAGTTGGCGGCGAAGCTCAGTTCCTCGGTGGCAATCTGCGAACACACCGCCGAGCCAAGCATGACAATGATGATCTGGCTGCTCAGCGCCGGCCAGACCTTGCCCAGTGCCGGCAGCAGGATCACGTGGCGGAAGGCTTCGAAGCGCGTCATCGCCAAGGCCGCGGCGGCTTCCAATTGGCCCTTGGGGATCGCCTGGATGCCGGCACGGATGATTTCCGTGGAGTAGGCGCCAAGGTTGATCACCATCGCCAGCACCGCCGCCTGCCATTCGGAGATCTGCACCCCCAGTGACGGCAACCCGAAGAAAATGAAGAACAACTGCACCAGGAACGGCGTGTTGCGGATCAACTCGACGTAGACGCCGAAGATCGCCGAGAACGGGCGAATGTTCCACGCCCGCACCAGCGCCCCGACAATGCCAACGCCTACGCCGAGCACCGCGCCGATGGCCGTCAGCTCCAGGGTGAACAACGCACCGCGCAGCAGCAGATCGGTGTTTTGCACCACCGGCAGGAAATCGAACTGATAAGCCATAAAGGGTCTCCTGCGTGCCGAATCAGAGATCGGCCGGCAGCGGTTCTTTGAGCCAGGTCAGGGCGTTTTTCTCCAGCGCGCCGTCGCCCTTGGCGGTCACTAGGATCTGATTGACCTTGTCCAGCAGCGCCGGCTCGTTCTTGTTCACGCCCACATAGACCGGGGAATCCTTGAGTTTCACTTTCAGTGCCGGCACGCGTTTCGGGCTCTTCTCACTGATGGCGACCATCACCACGTTGCCGCTGGCGATCAGGTCGACCTGACCGGCCAGGTACGCGGCGATGGTCGAGTTGTTGTCTTCGAAGCGCTTGATGGTCACGCCTTCGGGGGCGACCTTGGTCAGCTCGATGTCTTCGATGGCGCCGCGGGTGACGCTGATGGTCTTGCCCTTGAGGTCGTCCAGGCCTTTGATATCGGCTTCTGGCGGGCCGAACACGGCCAGGTAGAACGGCGCATAGGCCCGGGAGAAGTCGATGACTTTTTCCCGCTCTGGGTTTTTGCCGAGGCTGGAGATCACCAGATCGACCTTGCCGGTGGTGAGGAACGGGATGCGGTTGGTGCTGTTGACCGGTGTCAGTTCGAGTTTGACCTTGAGCTGGTCGGCCAGCAGTTTCGCCGTGTCGATGTCCAGGCCGCGCGGCTTCATGTCCGGGCCGACCGAGCCGAAGGGCGGGAAGTCCTGAGGCACGGCCACCTTGAGGACGCCGCGCTTGACCACATCCTCCAGGCCGTCGGCGTGGGCGGGAGCCTGGCTCAGCATCAGGCTGGCAAACAGGGCGGCGAGGAGGGCGCTGTAACGCTGGGTCATGGCAAATCTCCGAATCGGCTGGGAATGATTTCTGCGATTGGACAGAGCACGGGGCATGCCAACAGGGGGCATTCGGCCGCCAGCCCACGGATTTGCAGGGGATGGTAGGTCTTACTGGTCTGAACAGTCAGGGGCGGTTTCGCACCTCGATAGCGCATCCGGGAAAATCGTCGAACCCCCGTGGGGCACGACTTGCCGGACGCCGTGAATAGCTTTACAACTGGGCGCACATTGGCCTGGTTCGTCTGGAAAACCATGAACTCGATCTCTCGCGCCGTACCTGAAGTAGCGCTGCAAGCCATCCGCAAACTGATCAATGAGCAGGGTTTCGGGGCGGGTGATGCCTTGCCTTCGCAACGGGACCTGGCCCTGCAACTGGGGGTCAGTCGGGCGTCGTTGCGCGAGGCGTTGTCCTCGCTCAGTGCGCTGGGCGTCATCAGCATCCAGCCGGGCAAGGGCGTGTTCGTGCAGGCGCCGGTGGACTTGCCACGCAACGACGCCGCGCCGGCTTGGCCGTTCGCGGCGCAGGCATCGCCTCTGGACATCTTTCAGTTGCGCTATGCCCTGGAGGGTTTCGCCGCGGGGTTGGCCGCCGTGACCCTGAGCACTGATGAGCTCGATCTGCTTGAAGACAATGTCGCGGCGATGCGCAACGAATTGAAGGCCGGCGATTTCGAGGCGGCGGCGCGGCTGGACTTCGAATTTCACCGGCGCATTCTGCTGGCCAGCGGCAATCAGGCGATGCTGAGCATCCTCACCGCCAGTGCCGACATCTTTCTGGAGAGCCAGAAGCTACCGTTCATCCGGGCGGAACGGGCCATGGAAACCTGGCAGGAGCACCGCAAGATCCTTCGCGCACTGGCTCGCCGAAGCTCTGGCGCGGCCCAGAAGGCCATGCACGAACACGTGCGCAATGCGGCGTTGCGCACCGGGATCGCCTTCGTCGCCCCCGCCATGGCGTGACCTGGGCTATACACATACTCATGAAACACCATAGCGAGACTCAATCATCTGCACCTTCCTGAACGAGGGAAGGGCAGCTATGATGGGCCACGTTTTTTTGCTTACAACCCTGGAGAATTCCATGAGCAGCGATCTTATCAAACACGTTAGCGACGCTAGCTTCGAGGCTGACGTACTCAAGGCTGAAGGCGCTGTACTGGTCGATTACTGGGCTGAATGGTGCGGCCCTTGCAAAATGATCGCTCCTGTTCTGGACGAGATTGCCGAGACCTACAAAGGCAAGCTGACCGTTGCCAAGCTGAACATCGACGAAAACCAGGAAACCCCGGCCAAGCACGGCGTGCGCGGTATCCCGACCCTGATGCTGTTCAAGAACGGCAACGTGGAAGCGACCAAGGTCGGCGCACTGTCGAAGTCGCAACTGGCCGCTTTCCTCGACGCCAACATCTAAGCGTCGTTGTAGCCTGTCTGAAAAAGGCCCCGCAAATCGCGGGGCTTTTTTCGTTGTTGAGGGCTAGACGCTCCCAAACTCAGGTGTTACATTCGGCCCCGCGCTGGTTTCTCCAGTGCCCCCTGCTAGCCGTCGCCGACGCTCTCCTTTTCGAATAAGTACGCGATCCTGTCGCCTTCTCCGCGGCGCGGCCTCATTAAGCCAAAAGCTTAATTTCCCCCCTCCATAAATGATTACGTCATTCCTATATGAATCTGACTGAACTCAAGCAAAAGCCGATTACCGAACTGCTCGAATTGGCCGAACAGATGGGCATAGAAAATATGGCCCGTTCGCGCAAGCAGGACGTGATTTTCTCCCTGCTGAAAAAGCACGCGAAAAGCGGCGAGGAAATCTCCGGTGATGGCGTGCTGGAGATTCTCCAGGACGGCTTCGGCTTCCTCCGCTCTGCAGACGCCTCCTATCTGGCCGGCCCGGACGATATCTACGTCTCGCCGAGCCAGATCCGTCGCTTCAACTTGCGCACCGGTGACACCATCGTTGGCAAGATCCGCCCTCCAAAGGAAGGCGAGCGTTATTTCGCGCTGCTCAAGGTCGACACCATCAACTTCGACCGTCCGGAAAACGCGAAAAACAAGATTCTCTTCGAGAACCTGACACCGCTGTTCCCGACCGTGCGCATGAAGATGGAAGCCGGCAACGGTTCCACCGAAGACTTGACCGGTCGCGTGATCGACCTGTGCGCCCCGATCGGCAAAGGCCAGCGCGGTCTGATCGTTGCTCCGCCGAAAGCGGGCAAGACGATCATGCTGCAGAACATCGCCGCGAACATCGCACGTAACAATCCTGAAGTTCACCTGATCGTGCTGCTGATCGACGAACGTCCGGAAGAAGTGACCGAAATGCAGCGCACCGTGCGCGGCGAAGTGGTTGCTTCGACGTTCGACGAGCCGCCAACCCGTCACGTGCAGGTTGCCGAAATGGTGATCGAGAAGGCCAAGCGCCTGGTCGAGCACAAAAAGGACGTGGTGATCCTGCTCGACTCCATCACCCGTCTGGCTCGCGCCTACAACACCGTGATCCCGAGCTCCGGCAAGGTATTGACCGGTGGTGTCGATGCCCACGCCCTGGAGAAACCGAAGCGTTTCTTCGGCGCCGCGCGCAACATCGAAGAAGGCGGCTCGCTGACCATCATCGCCACCGCGCTGGTTGAAACCGGCTCGAAGATGGACGAAGTGATCTACGAGGAATTCAAAGGCACCGGCAACATGGAGCTGCCTCTGGATCGCCGTATCGCGGAAAAACGCGTCTTCCCGGCCATCAACATCAACCGTTCCGGTACTCGCCGCGAAGAGTTGCTGACCGCCGACGACGAGTTGCAGCGCATGTGGATCCTGCGCAAGCTGCTGCACCCGATGGATGAAGTGGCTGCCATCGAGTTCCTGGTCGACAAGTTGAAAACGACCAAGACCAACGATGAGTTCTTCCTGTCGATGAAGCGCAAGTAAGTCGATGGACCAGCAAAAGCCGGGGAAACCCGGCTTTTTGCTATCTGAATGTTGATCAACAGGCAGTTCGTGGTTCTGAAGCGTCAGGTTCGGCGCTAAACTGCCTGCCCCCGAACGCCACGGCCAACACGAGGCTCACGCATGCAGTATCGCGACTTGCGCGACTTTATCAGCGGGCTGGAAAAGCGCGGTGAACTCAAGCGCATCCAGGTTCCGGTGTCCCCAGTGCTCGAAATGACCGAGGTCTGCGACCGCACCTTGCGCGCCAAGGGCCCGGCCCTGCTTTTCGAAAAACCTGTCGGTTTCGACATTCCCGTACTCGGCAACCTGTTCGGCACCCCCGAGCGCGTCGCCCTGGGCATGGGCGCCGAAGCGGTCAGCGAACTGCGGGAAATCGGCAAGCTGCTGGCGTTCCTCAAGGAGCCCGAGCCGCCGAAGGGGCTGAAAGACGCCTGGTCCAAGCTGCCGATCTTCCGCAAGATCATCTCGATGGCGCCCAAGGTCGTCAAAGACGCGATCTGCCAGGAAGTGGTCATCGAAGGCGATGACGTCGACCTCGGCAAGTTGCCGGTGCAGACCTGCTGGCCGGGGGACGTCGCCCCGCTGATCACCTGGGGCCTGACCGTCACCAAGGGGCCGAACAAGGATCGTCAGAACCTCGGCATCTACCGTCAGCAGGTGATCGGCCGCAACAAGGTCATCATGCGCTGGCTGAGCCACCGTGGCGGCGCACTGGATTATCGCGAGTGGTGCGAGAAGCATCCTGGCCAGCCGTTCCCGGTTTCCGTGGCGCTGGGCGCCGATCCGGCGACCATCCTCGGCGCCGTCACTCCGGTACCGGACACCCTCTCCGAATACGCTTTCGCCGGCCTGCTGCGCGGCAACCGCACCGAACTGGTGAAATGCCGGGGCAACGATCTGCAAGTGCCGGCGACCGCCGAAATCATCCTCGAAGGCGTGATTCATCCGGGCGAAATGGCCGATGAGGGCCCGTACGGCGACCACACCGGCTATTACAACGAAGTCGACAGCTTCCCTGTATTCACCGTCGAGCGCATCACCCACCGCATCAAACCGATTTACCACAGCACCTACACCGGGCGTCCGCCGGATGAACCGGCGATCCTCGGCGTGGCGCTGAACGAAGTGTTCGTGCCGATCCTGCAGAAGCAGTTCCCGGAGATCACCGATTTCTACCTGCCGCCGGAAGGTTGTTCCTACCGCATGGCCGTGGTGACCATGAAGAAGTCGTACCCGGGCCACGCCAAGCGGGTAATGCTCGGTGTCTGGTCGTTTTTGCGACAGTTCATGTACACCAAGTTCGTTATCGTCACCGACGACGATATCAACGCGCGGGACTGGAACGACGTGATCTGGGCCATTACCACGCGCATGGACCCCAAGCGCGATACGGTGATGATCGAAAACACGCCAATCGACTACCTCGACTTCGCCTCGCCAGTGTCCGGCCTGGGTTCGAAGATGGGCCTCGACGCCACCCACAAGTGGCCAGGGGAGACCACGCGTGAATGGGGTCGGGTGATCGTCAAGGACGATGCCGTGACCCAGCGGATCGATGCCATCTGGAATCAGTTAGGAATAGATTGATGCGTGTAACCCTGCAGCCCTCCGGAGCAGTGCTGGACCTTCAGCCCGGCGAGCGGATTCTCGATGGCGCACGCCGCCTGGGCTATGAATGCCCGCAAAGCTGTCGCAACGGCAATTGCCACGTGTGTGCAGCGCTGCTGGTCGAAGGCCGGGTCGAACAGGCTGGCCTCGTGCGTGATCATGGCGAGTTCTACACTTGCATTGCAGAGCCGCTGGAAGACTGCATCGTGCTGTGGGATGGCGTGCTCGCGCTGGGAGAGTTGCCCGTGCGCAGTCTGTCGTGTCAGATCACCAGTTGCACCGAGGTCGGCGGTGATACCTGGCGCGTTCGACTGCGGGCACCGGCCGGCAAGCCACCGCGCTATCACGCTGGCCAGTACCTGATGATTCATCGGGACAGCGGTGAAAAATCGTCGTTTTCCCTGGCGTCGGCCCCTTCGGGCGGGCGGGATCTGGAAATCCACGTGCTGGCGCGCGAAGCCAGTGCACAAAACCTCATCAAGCAGCTGTTGCGCGACACCATGGTGCGCATCGACATGCCTTTTGGCGACGCGCACCTGGCCGAGTTGCCGGACGGTCCGTTGGTGCTGATCGCCGCAGGCACCGGTATGGGCCAGATCCATGGCCTGATCGAACACTGCCGTGCCGAGGGTTTCAAACATCCGGTGCATCTGTACTGGGGGGTGCGTCGACCGGAAGACTTCTATGAAGTCGAGCATTGGGATGAATGGCTGAAACTGCCGAACCTGTTTTTGCACAAAGTGGTCAGCGATCACGGCGGCTGGCAGGGGCGTTGCGGCATGCTGCATGAAGCGGTGTGCGAGGATTTCCCCGATCTCAAGTCCCTGCACGTCTACGCCAGCGGCTCGCCGGCGATGGTCTATGGCACTCTGGACGCGTTGGTTGAAGCCGGCATGGACGCGCACCAGATGCGCGCCGACGTCTTTGCCTATGCGCCACGCTCCTGAAAGCACCCTCTCCCTGTAGGAGCGAGCATGCTCGCGATGGACTCAAGGCCACCGCGGGCAGCCTGAATGCCCACGTTATCGTTAGCGACCATCGCGAGCATGCTCGCACCTACAGGTGTGTTATAACTCCATATATAGCCGATCGGTATTTATAAAATCATATAAATACCGGTAGGTTATATTCCAGTGGGGCAATTAATTAAGAAATGTGCCATGGCACTTAAATTGCCTTAAAACATATGTGCCTTATTGTTACAGCGGTGCGTTCTATTAAGTAATTCTTCACCCGCGGGGAGCTGAACGCTATTCGCCATGAGCGCCATTGAATCTTCAATTTTGAACCTGGCTTATCCTCCACGGCTCGATCTGGGGCCGCAGCTCACTCACGAACAATTACTCAGCTCGATGCAATCGACCATGGCGCGTCACAAGGGCGGGCCGGTGTGGTTGTTTGCCTATGGCTCCCTGATCTGGCGGCCGGAATGCACGGCGGTCGAACGGGTTCGCGGTCGTGTGCATGGCTACCATCGCGGCTTGTACCTGTGGTCCCACGAACACCGTGGCACGCCGGAAATGCCCGGGCTGGTGTTCGGTCTGGATCGCGGCGGCTCTTGCAGCGGTTTCGCCTATCGGTTGCCGGACGAGCAACTTGAAGCGTCGCTGTATGCGCTGTGGAAACGCGAGATGCCATTTCCGTCCTACCGCCCGCACTGGCTCAACTGCCGGCTTGAAGACGGCACTCAGGTTCAGGCGTTGGGGTTCGTTCTGGAGCGGCACTTGCCCAGCTATGCCGGCAATCTGCCGGATCACGTTCTGAGCCACGTATTCGAAAACGCTTGCGGGCGTTATGGCACGACGCGCGACTATGTCGAGCAGACGGCCCACGCCCTGCGTAGCCACGCCATGCCAGACCGGAATCTGGAGGCGCGGCTCAAGCGCTGCCAATCAAAGGATGATCAGGCGATTGCTTCGCGGCTCTGACTGGCCACTTGCTTGTGCCACAGGGTTGGCGCAAGGAAGGCCATCGCCAGCAGGCAGGCCCCGATCAGCAGGACGAAACCGCCGTCCCAACCGAAATGGTCCACGGTGTAGCCCATCGCTGCACTGGCTGCGACCGAACCCCCCAGGTAGCCGAACAGTCCAGTGAAGCCTGCAGCGGTGCCGGCCGCTTTCTTCGGCGCCAGCTCCAGCGCCTGCAAGCCGATCAGCATCACCGGGCCGTAGATCAGGAAGCCGATGGACACCAGCGCGATCATGTCGACCGTCGGGTTGCCGGCCGGATTGAGCCAGTACACCAGCGTTGCAACGGTCACCAGGGCCATGAACACCATGCCGGTCAGGCCACGGTTGCCACGGAAAATCTTGTCGGACATCCAGCCGCACAGCAGCGTGCCCGGAATACCCGCCCACTCGTAGAAGAAATACGCCCAGGACGTCTTGTCCACAGTGAAGCCCTTGGCTTCTTTCAGGTAAGTCGGTGCCCAGTCCAGCACGCCGTAACGCAGCAGGTACACGAAGACGTTGGCCATGGCGATGTACCAGAGCATCTTGTTGCGCAGCACGTACTTGACGAAGATTTCCTTGGCGCTGAATTCCTGCTCATGGCTGGCGTCGTAGCCTTCCGGATAGTCATTCTTGTACTTCTCGATCGGCGGCAGGCCGACCGATTGCGGGGTGTCGCGCATCACGATGAAGGCGAACACCGCGACCGCCATGGCCACCGCCGCCGGCACATAGAAAGCCGCATGCCAGTCGTTGAACAGACCCATGCCGATCAAAAACAGCGGGCCGATCAAACCGCCACCGACGTTGTGCGCCACGTTCCACAGCGACACCACGCCACCGCGCTCCTTCTGCGACCACCAGTGCACCATGGTCCGCCCACTCGGCGGCCAACCCATGCCCTGCGCCCAGCCATTGATAAACAGCAAGACGAACATGATGGTTACGCTGGACGTCGCCCAATGCGCAAATCCGAAAATGAACATCACCGCCGCCGAGACCAGCAGCCCGAACGGCAGGAAAAAGCGTGGATTGGAACGGTCCGACACGATGCCCATCAGGAACTTGGACAAGCCATAGGCAATGGCAATCGCCGACAACGCCACACCCAGCTCACCGCGGGTGTAACCCTCTTCGATCAGATACGGCATGGCCAGGGAAAAGTTCTTGCGCAGCAGGTAGTAGCCGGCGTAACCGATGAAGATACCGGCGAAGATCTGCCAGCGCAGGCGTCGGTAAGTGCTGTCTATTTTTTCCTCAGGCAAGGGCGCCTGATGTGCGGCAGGGCGAAAGAAAGCAAACATTCAAGAGCTCCAAATTTCTTGTTTTGACTGCGGATGCGAATATTACAGTTTCGTTACCGAAAATAGCACGGGTTCTCATTCGCCAAATAGCGGAAATGTTGGAAGTCGAGCGTTCCTTTACGAACATGTCGTACGGACAAAGTGAAGGCGGGTGTAGGAAGAGTCGCACCATTGCCAGGCGTGGCCGTTCAAGTGCGAAGGGAGTCGTTATGAGGGGGGTGTGTGTAGTGTTGCTATTGGTTTACTGGCCGAGGCGCTCAGGGGTGCGATCAGCCGCCGCTCTTCCCGGTAATTGAAGGTGTTGCACGAGGACAGTTCGTTGGGCCTGGGCGTCATTGTTTGAAGCCCAGACCCATCGGCAGCCTCAGCGAACCTGCACCACCACCTTGCCAACCGCCTTGCGCTGGCCCAGATCGTTAATGGCTTGTGCGGCATTACCCAGGGAATACACCTGCGACACCAGTGGCTTCAACTTGCCTTCGGCAAACCAGCCGAACAGTTGCTGGAAGTTCGCCGCGTTGTCCTGTGGCTGGCGCTGGGCGAACGAGCCCCAGAATACGCCGAGCACCGCCGCGCCTTTGAGCAGGGCGAGGTTCACCGGCAGTTCGGGGATGCGGCCGCTGGCGAAGCCGACCACCAGCAGACGGCCGTTCCAGGCGATGGCACGGATGGCCTGGTCGAACAGGTCACCACCTACCGGGTCGTAGATCACGTCGGCGCCCTGGCCGTCGGTCAGGCGCTTGATTTCGTCCTTGAGGCTGGTTTCGCTGTAGTTGATCAGATCATCGGCGCCGGCCGCCTTGGCCACGGCGAGTTTTTCCGCACTGCTGGCGGCGGCGATGACCCGGGCACCCATGGCCTTGCCGATTTCCACGGCCGCCAGGCCGACACCCCCGGAAGCGCCGAGTACCAGCAGGGTTTCACCGGGTTGCAGGTTGGCGCGTTGCTTGAGGGCGTGCATCGAGGTGCCGTAGGTCATGCTGAAGGCGGCGGCGGTGTTGAAGTCCATGGAAGGCGGGATCGGCAGCACGTTGTAGCCCGGCACGGCAACCTGTTCGGCAAAGCTGCCCCAGCCGGTCAAGGCCATGACCCGGTCGCCGACCTTCAGATGTCCAACCTTTTCACCCACCGCGCTGACCACGCCGGCCGCTTCACCGCCCGGGGAAAACGGGAAGGGCGGCTTGAACTGGTACTTGCCCTCGATGATCAGCGTGTCCGGGAAATTGACCCCGGCGGCGTGCACGTCCAGCAGGATTTCGTTCTTCTTCGCCACAGGGCTGGCGACTTCTTCCAGCACCAGCGATTCGGCAGGGCCGAAGGCTTTGCACAGCACGGCTTTCATCAGGGCTATTCCTTTGGGAGTGATGGCCGATAAGTGTAGGTGTGTGAGTCGACGGGTCAACGAGCATGCCCGGCCCTGATAGTCAGCCATAAGCTTGTGCTTGAGCGGCGGGTCGTTATGCTAGGCCGCAAACCGGATAAGGAGCGAATTGTGAAAGCGTGGATTGTGATGATGCTGGCCCTGTCACTGCCTGTGGCAGCGATGGCCGAAGAAGCCAAAGAAGAGGCGGCGCCGAAGGTTAACTACATCACCCTGAGCCCGCCGTTCGTGGGTAACTACGGGCTGGATGGCACCGCCAAGCTCAAGGTGTACAAGGCCGACATTGCGCTGCGGGTGACCGGTGACGAAGCGACCAAAGCGGTCAAGGCCAACGAGCCGCTGATCCGCAATCAGCTGGTGGCGCTGTTTGCCCAGCAGACCACCGAGACGATGAACAACGTCGAGGCCAAGGAGAAGCTGCGTCAGGAAGCGCTGAAGCAGACCCAGCAGATCATGAATGATGAAACCGGCAAGCCGGTGGTCGAGGATCTGTTGTTCAACAACCTCATCATTCAATAAGACATTCGTTGTCCGTGCGGGCCTCTTCGCGAGCAAGCCCGCTCCCAACTTGGTCCGGCGCCGGATGCAAAATCAGCATTCACCGCAGATCGAATGTGGGAGCGGGCTTGCTCGCGAAGGCATTCTGAATATCGCCCAAACCCTTAAGGCTTGAGCGCAATCACCGCCGCCCACTGCTCAGCTGTCACCGGCATCACCGACAACCTCGACCCCTTCTGCACCAACGGCATCTCCGACAGCGCAGCCTGCTGTTTCAGGTAATCCAGCTTCAACACCCGGGAAAACGTCTCGGCATGCGCCACATCGATCGCGCTCCAGGCGTTTTTCTCGGCGGTGGCCTTTGGATCGTAGTAGTGGCTCTCGGGCTCCAGTGCCGTCGGGTCCGGATACGCGGCTTCGACGATCTTGCCGATCCCGGCGATACCCGGCTCCGGGCAGCTGGAATGATAGAAAAAGAACTCGTCCCCCACCGCCATGGCCCGCAGAAAATTGCGCGCCTGGTAGTTGCGAACCCCGTCCCAGCGCGCTCTGCCGAGCTTTTCCAGACCTTTGATCGACAGTTCATCGGGCTCGGATTTCATCAGCCAATAGGCCATGGTTTGGCTCCTTGCGAGGTGTGTGGCCAGGTTGTCCGGCAATTTTATGACAAACCGACAGTCGGTTGACGCCAGCATTTGCGTGCAGGTTCACGTTGTCGCAAAATGCCGGCCTTTAAAGCTTGACGCTGCTGCACGGCCTACATATGGAAACCGCTGCTGTCATCGTATAGATATGCCTTTGGGGGGCAGTCGATGAAACGCAAACCGGATTTACTATGGATTTTGGTTATTTTGTTCGGCCTCGGCGTCGTGACCACCGGCTATGCCCAAAGCCTGTGGGCGAACAAGACCGATGCGCCCGTCGAAGTCGCCCAACTGCAACAACAGTCGACAGCCTTCAAGCGCTGATCGTGCGTTGCCGACGCCTCTGATCTACAGGGGCGTCTGGCCTGCGAAATACCAGGCCTTGTCCGTGACCGTTCCCTTAAGCGGAACATCCCAGCTCGCCTGATCCAGCCGCTGCACCTTCTGACATTCATGAGCCAGCCCGAGCAGCGTCGGTTTGCGCCAGTCCTTGCGGCGCGCCAGGTACGACAGGCTGCGATCATAGAAACCGCCGCCCATCCCCAGCCTTCCGCCGACATCATCAAACCCCACCAGCGGCAGCAGCACCAGGTCCAGCGCCCAGACTTTGCGTTGACGGGCAAGATTGTGCCGCGGTTCCAGAATCCGAAAGCGATTGGGCTTGAGCTTTTCCCCGGGGCGGATGCGCTGGAACACCATTTTGGTTCGCGGCCATGCGCTGAGCACCGGCAGATAAGTCGCCTTGCCCCGGCGCTGAGCGGCGCGCAGCAGCAGGCGCGGATCGATTTCGCCGTCGGTAGGTAAATAGAGGGAAATGTGCTTTGCGCGGCGGAACAGCGGTTGCTGGGCCAATTGTCTGTATAGCCCGCGCGCGGCCTGGCGCTGCTGACTGGCGGTCAGTGCGCGGCGGGCCTTGCGCAGCATGCGTCGAAGTTGCGGGCGGGGAAGCAGCGCAGGTTCGGTCATGGATTCGGCTTCAGCAGGATGGATACGTAAGGAGTACCCATAAAAAAGCCGATGCCGGTGTTCAAACCGGCATCGGACTGGAATCAGGCTCCCCGAATGTGCCGCTGTCGACTTAGCCCTTGAACCCGAAAGTTCAAGGTGGAAGATGCAGTAGGCTTTAAGGCTTTCCGTCTAGCGGACATGCACACCAGCCCAACGTGCAACCTCCAGGGTATAGCAAATCGGCTCAGGGACATCGCCAACTGGCAAGCACCCCAGGGAGTGAAGGGAGTATACCCCAAGCGGTGGCGCGAATCAGCCTTTGGTGACGTCCGGATCGGTGGCCAGCACCAGATCGACACGATCGAGCAGGTCGCGCACCTGCTCGCGGGTCGAGCCGCTGGCCTGGATATCCGGGCGTTCGGCCTTGTGCAACAGGTCGTGGGTAATGTTCAGCGCGGCCATCACGGCGATGCGATCGGCGCCGATGACTTTGCCGCTGCTGCGGATTTCACGCATCTTGCCGTCCAGGTAACGGGCGGCGCTCACCAGGTTGCTGCGTTCTTCCTGGGGGCAGATGATCGAATACTCTTTGTCGAGGATCTGCACGGTGACGCTATTGCTTGAACTCATGAGTCTTGCTCCAGGGCCTTGAGGCGCGAAATCATCGATTCGACCTTACGCCGGGCGATTTCGTTTTTTTCAATGAGGTGAGCGCGTTCCTCGCGCCAGGTCTTTTCCTGAGCTAGTAAGAGTCCATTCTGGCTCTTAAGTTGCTCGACTCGGGTAATCAACAGTTCGAGTCTGGCCATCAGCGCTTGCAGGTCGGTGTCTTCCATTGTCTTCACTGTCTGATGGGGGCGAACTGTAGGAGCGAGCTTGCTCGCGATGAACCTGAGAACGCCGCGGGGTCTGCGGGACCCAGCGTTATCGTTGACGACCATCGCGAGCAAGCTCGCTCCTACAGAGGAGTCGATGTAGGATACAAGGCCTTCATTCTAGACATAGCGCCGTCTGGCGCCTAGCTGCCCATGCCCATTCAGAATTCTCCGTACCAAGCCTTCGCCACCCTGCTGACTTCCAGCGGTCACTCCGTTTCGCCTGCCGAATTGCACGGCCTGCTGCTCGGCCGCAGTTGCGCCGGCGCCGGCTTCGATGCCGAAGGCTGGCTGATCGACGCCGCCGAGCTGCTGGAAAGCGAGCCGCAGGACAACATTCGCGCGGCCCTGATCGGCCTGCAGGAAATGGTCAAGGGCGAGCTCACTGGCGAAGACGTCACCGTCGTGCTGTTGCTGCCAACCGACGACGCGCCACTGGCAGACCGCGCTGCGGCACTGGGCGAGTGGTGCCAGGGTTTCCTCAGCGGTTTCGGCCTGAACTGCCGTGACAGCAGTATGCTGAGCACCGAAGCCACCGAAGTGTTGCAGGACCTGGCGGCCATCTCCCAGGTGCAAGACGCCCTGGAAGAGTCCGAAGACGGCGAGACCGACTACATGGAAGTCATGGAATACCTGCGCGTCGCACCGCTGTTGCTGTTCTCCGAAACCCGCAAAGCGGACCAACCGGCGGCTGCCAAACCGTCGCTGCACTGATCAACGCCAGGGAACGCCATCTGCCCATGATTCATATCCCGAAATCGGAATACAGCCGTCGCCGCAGGGCGCTGATGGCGCAGATGGAACCCAACAGCATCGCCATCCTGCCCGCTGCGGCGGTAGCGATCCGCAATCGTGATGTCGAGCACGTCTACCGCCAGGACAGCGATTTCCAGTACCTGAGCGGTTTTCCCGAGCCCCAGGCGGTCCTGGTCCTGATCCCGGGCCGCCAGCACGGCGAATACATTCTGTTCTGCCGCGAACGCAACCCTGAGCGCGAGTTATGGGACGGCTTGCGCGCCGGGCAGGAAGGCGCGATTCGCGACTTCGGCGCCGACGATGCATTCCCGATCACTGACATCGACGACATCCTGCCGGGCCTCATCGAAGGCCGCGACCGGGTGTATTCGGCCATGGGCAGCAACCCGGAATTCGACCGCCACCTGATGGAGTGGATCAACGTGATCCGCTCCAAGGCCAACCTCGGCGCCCAGCCGCCGAACGAATACGTTGCCCTGGATCACCTGTTGCACGACATGCGCCTGTATAAATCGGCGGCGGAAGTGAAGGTGATGCGCGAGGCGGCGCGGATTTCCGCCCAGGCCCACGTGCGTGCGATGCAGGCCAGCCGTGTCGGGCTGCATGAATTCAGCCTGGAAGCCGAACTCGATTACGAGTTTCGCAAGGGCGGGGCGAAGATGCCGGCCTACGGCTCGATCGTCGCGGCGGGGCGCAACAGCTGCATCCTGCATTACCAGCAGAATGACGCCGTGCTCAAGGACGGCGACCTGGTATTGATCGACGCCGGTTGCGAGATCGATTGCTACGCCAGCGACATCACCCGCACCTGGCCGGTCAACGGCAAGTATTCGCCAGAGCAGAAGGCGATCTACGAACTGGTGCTGGCGGCTCAGGAAGCGGCCTTTGCCGAAATCGCGCCAAACAAGCACTGGAATCAGGCCCACGAAGCTACGGTCCGGGTCATCACCACCGGCCTGGTGGAGCTGGGTTTGCTGCAGGGCAACGTCGACGAACTGATCGCCAGCGAAGCCTACAAAGCGTTCTACATGCACCGTGCCGGACACTGGCTGGGCATGGATGTGCATGACGTTGGCGAGTACAGGGTCGGCGGCGAATGGCGCGTGCTGGAGGTCGGCATGGCGCTGACGGTGGAGCCGGGCATCTACATCGCCCCGGACAACCAGAGCGTGGCGAAGAAATGGCGCGGCATTGGCGTGCGCATCGAGGACGATGTGGTCGTCACCAAAAGCGGCTGTGAAATATTGACCAAAGGCGTACCGAAAACGGTGGCCGAGATCGAGGCCCTGATGGCGCAAGCACGGACACAAGCGGCATGAGTCGATTCAATCTGGCAATCATCGGTGGCGGTCTGGTGGGCGCGAGCCTGGCGATGGCGTTGCAGGCCGGGGCGAAATCCCGTGGCTGGAAGATCGTGCTGATCGAGCCCTTCGCGCCGGGCGAAACCTACCAGCCCAGCTACGACGCCCGCTCTACAGCCTTGTCCTTTGGCGCCCGGCAGATCTATCAACGCCTGGGCGTTTGGCAGGAAATCTCCCGTCGCGCCGAGCCGATCAAGCAGATTCACGTGTCCGACCGCGGGCGTTTTTCCACGGCGCGCCTGTCGGCGATGGAAGAGGGCGTCCCGGCCCTGGGTTACGTGGTGGAAAACGCCTGGCTCGGCCAATGCCTGTGGCAGGGCCTGGACAAGGACGTGATTCACTGGCGTTGCCCGGCCGAAGTCACGCGCATGGAGCCGCTCACCGATGGCTATCGGCTGACGCTCAATGACGAAACCACGCTCGATTGTGATCTTGCAGTGCTCGCCGATGGCGGCCGTTCCGGGCTGCGCGAGCAACTGGGCATCGGGGTCAGGAAGCGTCCGTACAACCAGAGTGCGCTGATCGCCAATATCACAACCAGTGAAGCCCACAACGGCATGGCATTCGAGCGATTCACCGACGATGGCCCCATGGCGTTGCTGCCCTTGCCGGACAACCGTTGCGCCCTGGTCTGGACGCGATTGGGGATGGACGCGCAACGTTTGGCAACCCTCGATGAACGTAGTTTTCTCAGCGAATTGCAGGGTGTATTCGGTTATCGACTGGGCACCTTGAAACAAGTCGGCGCGCGACATCTGTACCCGCTGTCGCTGGTGGAGGCCGAAGAGCAGGTGCGACCGCATCTGGCGATTCTCGGCAACGCCGCCCACAGCCTGCATCCGATTGCCGGACAGGGGTTCAACCTGTCCCTGCGCGATGCCCAGGCCCTGGCCGATGCGCTGCTGTCCAGCGAAAAACCGCTGGGGGACTTCGCCACGCTGCAAGCCTACCGCGAACGCCAGCGACTGGATCAGAACCTCACCGTGGGCTTCTCCGATCAGGTCACGCGCCTGTTTGGCAGCACGCAGCCTCTGGTTTCCGTAGGGCGCAACCTTGGCCTGCTCGGTCTTGACCTGTTGCCGCCGGCCAAGCGCTGGTTCGCCCGGCAAGCCATGGGTTTGGGTACGCGTCCCGATGTTTGAGTGGCTGATCAGGCGATTTGGCAAGGCGCGGCTGATGCGCGGGTTCATGAGCCTTTACCCGCCGTACCTCGGCGCCGGGGTTCGGGTTCGGCACATCAGCGATGATTTTCGCGATGTCCAGGTGTCCATGGGCCTGGGCTGGTACAACCGCAATTACGTCGGGACCCAGTTCGGCGGTAGCCTGTACTCGATGGTCGACCCGTTTTTCATGCTGATGCTGATGGAGAACCTCGGGCACAAGTACATCGTCTGGGACAAGGCGGCCGACATCGACTTCATCGCGCCGGGCAAAGGCCCGGTGTTTGCCCGCTTCAACATCGACGACACCCTGCTCGATGAAATCCGCCGGCAGACGGCGGATGGTCAGAAATACCTGCCGCAACTGCAGGTCGATATTCACGACGGCGCTGGCAACCTGGTGGCGCGTGTCGGAAAAACCCTTTACGTGCGGCTCAAGCCGCAAGCGAGACAGGCTTAAAGCATGGAAATGCGCGCAGATCTGCTGATTGTCGGGGCCGGAATGGTCGGCAGCGCCCTGGCGCTGGCGCTGCAGGACAGCGGGCTGGAAGTCCTGCTGCTGGACGGCAGCCCCCTGAGCGTCAAACCCTTTGACGGGCAGGCGCCATTCGAGCCCAGGGTGAGCGCGCTGTCCATCGCCAGCCAGCGGATTCTCCAGCGCCTGGGCGTCTGGGAGGGCATTACCGGTCGCCGCAGCAGCCCATACAGCGACATGCAGGTCTGGGACGGCAGCGGCACCGGGCAGATCCATTTTTCGGCAGCCAGCGTGCATGCCGAGGTGTTGGGCCATATCGTCGAAAACCGCGTGGTTCAGGACGCCTTGCTCGATCGTTTGCACGATTGTGACCTCGGTCTGCTGGCCAATGCGCGCCTGGAGCAGATGCGCCGCTCCGGCGACGACTGGTTGCTGACCCTGGCCGATGGCCGCACCTTGCGTGCGCCGCTGGTGATCGCCGCCGATGGCGCCAACTCGGCGGTGCGGCGTCTGACCGGCATGGCGACGCGGGAATGGGATTACCTGCACCACGCCATCGTCACCAGCGTGCGCTGCTCAAAGCCTCATCAAATGACTGCGTGGCAGCGCTTTACCGATAACGGCCCGCTGGCGTTTCTGCCGTTGGAAAGGGACGGGCAGCAGGATTGGTGCTCGATCGTCTGGTCGACCACGCCGTCTGAAGCCGAGCACCTGATGGCGCTGGACGATGAGGGTTTCTGCAAGGCGCTGGAACGGGCGTTCGAGGGCCAACTGGGCAACGTGCTCAACGCCGACCCGCGCCTGTGCGTACCCTTGCGTCAACGCCACGCCAAGCGTTACGTGGCCGAGGGCCTGGCGCTGATCGGCGACGCCGCGCACACCATTCACCCGCTGGCCGGGCAGGGCGTGAACCTGGGGTTCCTCGATGCTGCGGTGTTGGCCGAAGTTCTGTTGCAGGCTGCCGCCCGGGGCGAGCGCCTGGCGGATGTGAAGGTGCTCAGCCGTTACGAGCGTCGACGCATGCCCCATAACCTGGCGCTGATGGCGGCGATGGAGGGATTCGAGCGCTTGTTCCAGGCCAATCCGTTGCCGGTACGCTGGCTGCGTAATGCCGGGTTGAAGCTGGTTGACCAGATGCCCGAAGCCAAGGCGCTGTTCGTGCGCGAGGCGCTGGGGCTGACCGGGGAATTGCCGGCGCTGGCCAAGGCCTGAAGCTTCGCTGGGGCTGATGGCCTCTTCGCGAGCAAGCCCGCTCCCACCTTGGAATGCGTTCAAAAGGTGGGAGCGGGCTTGCTCGCGAAGACGTCGGCACATTTGCCATCAATTTCCGCCCATGCAACATCTGGTAACGCCTCCACACAGTGTTCGATTGAGATGGCAAATGTGAGTCCTTATCATTTGGCCTCATTTTTCAATCGAGAGATCGTTCCCATGTTGGCACCCAAGCGTCTACTGACTGCACTGGCCCTGACCCTGATCGGCAGCACCGCCGCCCAGGCCGCCGACGAAGTGGTGGTCTACTCCTCGCGTATCGACGAACTGATCAAGCCCGTCTTCGATGCCTACACCGCCAAGACCGGCGTCAAGGTCAAGTTCATCACCGACAAGGAAGCGCCGCTGATGCAGCGCATCAAGGCCGAAGGCGAGAACGCCACCGCCGACCTGCTGCTCACGGTGGACGCCGGTAACCTCTGGCAAGCCGAGCAGATGGGCATTCTGCAACCGTTCACCTCGAAAACCATCGACGCCAACATCCCCCTGCAATATCGCGCCGCTTCCCACGCCTGGACCGGCCTGAGCCTGCGGGCGCGAACCATTGCCTACTCCACCGATCGGGTGAAGCCGGGCGAACTGACCACCTACGAAGCACTGGCCGACAAAAGCTGGGAAGGTCGCCTGTGCCTGCGCACGGCGAAGAAAGTCTATAACCAGTCCCTGACCGCCACCATGATCGAAGTCCACGGCGCCGAGAAGACCGAGCAAATCCTCAAGGGCTGGGTCAGCAACCTGTCCACCGATGTGTTCTCCGACGACGTCGCGGTGCTCGAGGCCATCAATGCCGGCCAGTGCGATGTCGGCATCGTCAACACCTACTACTACGGTCGCTTGCACAAGCAAAAGCCTGACCTGCCGGTGAAGCTGTTCTGGCCAAACCAGGCGGATCGTGGCGTACACGTCAACCTGTCGGGCATCGGCCTGACCAAACACGCCCCGCACCCGGAGGCGGCCAAGGCCCTGGTGGAGTGGATGACCACCCCTGAAGCACAAAAGATCTTTGCTGACGTCAACCAGGAATTCCCGGCCAACCCCGCCGTGAAGCCATCAGCGGAAGTGGCCGCCTGGGGCCAGTTCGTGGCCGATACCTTGCCGGTGGAAGTCGCCGGCAAGCGCCAGGCCGAGGCGATTCGCATGATGGATCGCGCTGGCTGGAACTGAACTGCGGCTGAGGCTTCCCTGTGGCGAGGGAGCTTGCTCCCGTTGGGCTGCGAAGCGGCCCTGATCGCCCGGCGCCGTCATCTGGGCGCCCCGATTACCTTCGCGACTGCTGCGCAGCCGAACGGGAGCAAGCTCCCTCGCCACAGTTTAAAGCCGACCCGGACCTGCGTCGGCTTCACTTTTTTTAGAGAATTCCCTTGGCCCACCCCGCCCAGCGCCGCTGGTATCCCTTGGTCTTCGCCATCGCTGCGCTGGTCATTCTGCCCCTGAGCGTCTTGCTGCTGTCCTGGCAAACCATCGATCAACAGATCTGGTCCCACCTGTGGGCCACGCAGATGCCGCGTCTGCTGGGCAACACTTTGACCCTGGTGCTCGGTGTCGGCATCGGCGTGACCGTCATCGGCGTGAGCCTGGCCTGGCTCACCAGCCTCTGCGAATTCCCCGGCAGGCGCTGGCTGGATTGGGCGTTGATGCTGCCATTTGCCATTCCCGCCTACGTGCTGGCCTTCGTCTTCGTCGGCCTGCTGGATTTCGCCGGTCCCGTGCAAACCCTGCTGCGCGAATGGTTCGGCACAGGGCTGCGCATGCCCCGCGTGCGCTCCACCGGCGGGGTGATTCTGGTTCTGGTGCTGGTGTTCTATCCCTACGTCTACCTGCTGGCACGCACCGCGTTCCTGGCCCAGGGCAAAGGCCTGATGGAAGCCGCGCGGGTGCTGGGGCAGTCGCCGTGGCAGGCGTTCTGGCGGGTGGCGATGCCCATGGCGCGGCCCGCCATCGGCGCGGGCGTGGCGTTGGCGTTGATGGAAACCCTGGCGGATTTCGGCGCGGTGTCGGTGTTCAATTTCGATACCTTCACCACGGCGATCTACAAGACCTGGTACGGGTTCTTCAGCCTGTCCACCGCCGCACAACTGGCCAGCCTGCTGCTGTTGGTGGTGATGGTGGTCCTGTACGGCGAGCACCGCGCGCGGGGGGGCAATCGGGCGAGCAACGAACGGCCGCGAGTCAAGGCGCTGTACCACCTGCATGGCTTCAAGGCGTTGTTGGCCACCGGGTGGTGCGTTCTGGTGTTCGCCTGTGCTTTCGTCATTCCGATGCTGCAATTGCTGGCGTGGTTCTGGCAGCGTGGGCGTTTCGATCTGGATGAGCGTTACACCAGCCTGATCGTCCACACCCTTTACCTGGGCGCCATGGCCGCGCTGATCACCGTCAGCGTTGCCCTCGTGCTGGCGTTCGCCCGGCGGCTGGCACCGACCCGTGGCATCCGCGCCGGGGTCGGCCTGTCGAACATGGGCTACGCCTTGCCCGGTTCGGTGCTGGCGGTGTCGATTATGCTGGCGTTCAGTTACCTGGACCGCGAATGGGTCATCCCGATGTCCGCCTGGCTCGGTGGCGCCGGCAAGCCCTTGCTGCTGGGCAGTCTGTCGGCGTTGTTGCTGGCCTATCTGGTGCGCTTTGTCGCCGTGGCGTACGGACCGCTGGAAAGCAGCCTGGCGCGTATACGGCCCTCTTTGCCCGAAGCGGCACGTAGCCTCGGGGTCAGTGGGCCGCGACTGTTTTTCAAAGTGTATCTGCCGTTGTTGCTGCCCGGATCGTTGAGCGCCGCGTTGCTGGTGTTCGTCGATGTGCTCAAGGAAATGCCCGCGACCCTGCTGATGCGGCCGTTTGGCTGGGACACGCTGGCGGTTCGGGTATTCGAAATGACCAGCGAGGGCGAGTGGGCGAGGGCGTCCTTGCCGGCGCTGAGCCTGGTTCTGGTGGGATTGCTGCCGGTCATCGGATTGATCCGACGTTCAGCGCATCGAAACAGCTAGGTGTCAGTCCTACACCTTGCGGCTACAATGCGCGGCATTCGGTGCGGATCGTCTGACAGACAAGGTAGTAGAAATCGGCTGTAAGCCTTTTATTTCAGGGCTTTCAATCGATAGCGCACTCGCCCGCACCTTCGCCACGCCCGGAAGGAGAAACCCATGGGACAGCGTACGCCTCTGTATGACCTTCATCTCGCCCTCGGCGCGAAGATGGTCGATTTTGGCGGTTGGGATATGCCTCTGCATTACGGCTCGCAAGTCGAGGAACACCATGCGGTGCGCCGCGATTGCGGTGTATTCGATGTATCCCACATGACCGTGATCGACGTCGATGGCCCCCAGGCCAGGGAGTGGCTCCAGCATTTGCTGGCCAACGACGTCGAACGCCTGCACAGCGCCGGCCGCGCCTTGTACAGCGCCATGCTCAACGAGCGCGGCGGCATCGTCGATGACATGATCGTCTATCGCCTGGACGACGGTTATCGTCTGGTGGTCAATGCCTCCACCCGCGACCAGGACCTGGCGTGGATGCACGCCCATCTTGATGGTTTCGACGTGCGCATGAACGAGCGCTCCGAACTGGCGATGCTCGCCATCCAAGGGCCCCACGCTCGGCACAAGGTCGCCGAACTGGTGACCCAGTGCCGAGGCAACCTGATTCAACTGCTCAAACCCTTCGAAGGCCACCCCGACGGCGACTGGTTCATCGCGCGCACCGGTTACACCGGCGAAGACGGCCTGGAAATCATCCTGCCCGCCGATCAGGCGCCTGGTTTCTTCAATGATCTGGTGGGGGCGGGCATTTCCCCCATCGGTCTTGGCGCGCGCGACACCCTGCGTGTCGAAGCAGGCATGAACCTCTACGGCCAGGACATTCATCAAGACGTCTCACCGCTGGCTTCCAACATGGCCTGGAGCATCGCCTGGGAACCGGCCACCCGCCCGTTCATCGGGCGCCCGGCGCTGGAAGCCGAGCGCAGTGGTGGCGTACAGCACAAACTGGTCGGTCTGGTCCTTGAGGAGCGCGGGGTTTTACGCGCCCATCAAGTGGTTCGTATCGCCGATGTTGGCGAAGGTGAGATCACCAGTGGTAGTTTCTCTCCTACGCTTAGCAAGTCGATTGCACTGGCGCGCGTGCCGATGGCCACAGCCGACCGCGCGGAAGTGGAAATCCGTGGCAAGTGGTACCCGGTCCGAGTGGTCAAGCCGACCTTCGTTCGCCATGGCAAAACCTTGATCTAACCTTTTCTGGCGGCAATGACCGCTGACAATTTCCTGAGGACACAGAACATGAGCGATATCCCTGCCGACCTGCGTTTTGCCGAAAGTCACGAATGGGCACGTTTGGAAGCCGACGGCACCGTTACCGTGGGCATTAGCGATCACGCGCAGGAAGCGCTGGGTGACGTGGTATTCGTCGAATTGACCGAAGTGGGTAAAACCTTCGCCGCCGGCGACCAGTCCGGTGTGGTGGAATCGGTTAAAGCGGCGTCCGACATCTATTCGCCGGTGGCCGGTGAAGTGATCGCGATCAACGAAGACCTGGGTGCTTCGCCGGAACTGCTGAACTCCGACCCGTACGGCTCGTGGATCTTCAAGCTCAAGCCAAGCAACACCGCTGACCTGGACAAGCTGCTCGATGCCGCTGCCTACAAGGCTGCCATCGGCGAATAAGCCCCAAGCGTCACCCCAAAGCCCCGACCCGTCGGGGCTTTTTCATGCCTGCGCAAAAACCCCTTACCCTGTAGGAGCGAGCCTGCTGGCGATGAACCCGAGAGTAGCTCGGGGGTGTCAGGCTCCCAGCGTTATCGTTGACGACCATCGCGAGCGAGCTCGCTCCTACAGGGGTTCGTGTGTGATACCGGCTGCTATGCTGGTTTGACCGTGTTGCATCGACGCTGAGCGCCAGTCAAGAGAGAGCCCCGTCATGTCCCAGTTGCCGTCCCTGAGTCAGTTACGCGACCCCAATGCCTTTCTCCGCCGTCACCTGGGGCCCGATGCCGCCGAGCAGCAGGCCATGCTCGACAGCCTTGGCCTGGGCAGCCGGGTCGAACTGATCGAACAGACGGTGCCGCCGGGCATTCGCCTCAACCGCGCACTCGACCTGCCGCCGGCGCTCGATGAAGAAGCGGCGCTGGCAAAGCTGCGAGGCTACGCCGAGCAGAACCAGGTCTGGACCAGCCTGATCGGCATGGGCTATCACGGTACGCTCACCCCCGGTGTGATTCTGCGCAACGTGCTGGAAAATCCCGGTTGGTACACCGCCTACACGCCCTATCAACCGGAAATCGCCCAAGGCCGGCTCGAAGCACTGCTCAATTTCCAGCAATTGACCATCGACCTCACAGGCCTGGAACTGGCCAACGCCTCGCTGCTGGATGAGGCAACGGCGGCCGCCGAAGCCATGGCCCTGGCCAAACGGGTCGCCAAGTCGAAAAGCAATCTGTTCTTCGTCGATGAAAACTGCCATCCGCAAACCATTTCCGTGGTGCAGACCCGCGCCGAGGGTTTCGGCTACGAGCTGATCATCGACGCTGTGGATAACTTGAAACAGCACCAGGTGTTCGGCGCACTGCTGCAGTATCCCGACACCCACGGCGAGATCCGCGACCTGCGCCCGCTGATCGATCACCTGCATGCCCAGCAAGCCCTGGCGTGTGTCGCCACTGACTTGCTGAGCCTGCTGTTGCTGACGCCGCCGGGGGAGCTGGGCGCCGACGTGGTGTTCGGCTCGTCCCAGCGCTTCGGCGTGCCCATGGGCTACGGCGGCCCCCACGCGGCGTTTTTCGCCAGCCGCGACGAGTTCAAGCGTGCAATCCCCGGAAGGATCATCGGCGTGTCGAAGGACGCCCGTGGCAACGTCGCCTTGCGCATGGCCCTGCAAACCCGCGAGCAACATATCCGGCGGGAAAAGGCCAACTCGAACATCTGCACCGCACAAGTGCTGCTGGCCAACATCGCCAGTTTCTATGCGGTCTATCACGGCCCGGAAGGTCTCAAACGCATCGCCCAACGCGTGCACCGACTGACCTGCATCCTCGCCGCCGGGCTTGAGCGCAAAGGCATCACGCGCCTGAACCGGCACTTCTTCGATACCCTGACCCTGGAGGTCGGCGGCACCCAGACCGCGATTATCGAAAGCGCCCAGGCCGCGCAGATCAATCTACGGATTCTGGGTCGCGGACGACTGGGGTTGAGCCTCGACGAAACCTGCGACGAAGCTACCGTGGCCAAGTTGTTCGATGTGTTTCTGGGCGCCGATCATGGGCTCAACGTCGATGAACTGGATGCCGAAACCCTGGTTGATGGCATTCCCACTGTGCTGGCACGCACTTCGCCCTACCTGCGTCATCCGGTGTTCAGCTCCCATCACAGCGAAACCGAAATGCTGCGTTACCTCAAGCAGCTGGAAAACAAGGACCTGGCGCTCAACCAATCAATGATCCCGCTGGGCTCGTGCACCATGAAGCTCAACGCTACCGCCGAGATGATCCCGATCACCTGGCCGCAGTTCGCCAACCTGCACCCCTTTGCACCGAGAGAACAGGCAGCCGGCTATACAGCCATGATCGAAGAGTTGGAGCGGTGGCTCTGCGCGATCACCGGTTTCGACGCGATCTGCATGCAGCCCAACTCCGGTGCCCAGGGCGAGTACGCGGGGTTGCTGGCGATCCGCAAATACCACGAAAGCCGCCAGCAGGGTGGGCGTGACATCTGCCTGATTCCATCGTCGGCCCACGGCACCAACCCGGCCTCGGCGCAGATGGCCGGGATGCGCGTAGTGATCGTCGAGTGTGACGAGGCGGGCAACGTCGATCTGGACGACCTCAAGGACAAGGCCGCGCAGGCCGGCGACAAACTCTCGTGCCTGATGGCGACTTATCCCTCTACCCATGGTGTGTACGAGGAGGGCATCAGCGAGATCTGCGAAGTTATCCACAGTCATGGCGGCCAGGTGTACATGGACGGCGCCAACCTCAATGCCCAGGTGGGCCTTGCCCGGCCGGCGGACATCGGTGCCGATGTGTCGCACATGAACCTGCACAAGACCTTCTGCATTCCCCATGGCGGCGGTGGGCCGGGCATGGGGCCGATTGGCGTGCGCGCGCACCTGGCGCCGTTCGTGGCCAACCACCCGGTGGTGCCGATCGACGGGCCGCTGTCGCACAATGGTGCCGTCAGCGCCGCGCCCTGGGGCAGCGCCAGCATCCTGCCGATCAGTTGGATGTACATCGCCATGATGGGCCCGCAACTGGCGGACGCCAGCGAAGTGGCGATCCTCGCTGCGAATTACCTGGCGCGGCATTTGTCCGGGGCGTTTGCGGTGCTCTATACCGGGCGCAACGAACGGGTGGCCCACGAATGCATTCTCGATCTGCGTCCCCTTAAAGCCCTGACCGGCATCACCGAGGAAGATGTCGCCAAGCGCCTGATGGACTACGGCTTCCATGCGCCGACCATGTCCTTTCCAGTGCCGGGAACCCTGATGGTCGAACCCACCGAAAGTGAATCGAAGGCCGAGCTCGACCGGTTCATCGGCGCGATGCTGAGCATCCGCGCGGAGATCACCGAAGTGCAGAATGGCAACTGGCCGGCCGAGGACAACCCCCTCAAGCGTGCGCCTCACACGCTGGCGGACATTACCGGGATCTGGGAGCGGCCCTACAGCATCGAACAAGCGGTGACGCCGGATGCCCACACCCGGGCGCACAAATATTGGCCGGCGGTGAATCGGGTGGACAACGTCTACGGCGATCGGAACCTGTTTTGCGCCTGTGTGCCGGTGGATGACTACCGCTGAGCTGGCGGATGACTCAAACCCAATGTGGGAGCGGGCTTGCTCGCGAAGGCGGTGGTCCAGATACAGGGATGTCGACTGACACGCCCTCTTCGCGAGCAAGCCCGCACATTGTTTTTGTGCAAAAAAATGCCGCTCGGGTGAGCGGCATTTTCATGTCTGGAATGCTTATTCCGAAGCCACGGCATTCTTCGCCAGAATGGCATTGGCCAATTCCATGTCCGTGGCCTGCAAACCCGGATTGTCGGCGCGGACCTTCTGCATGGCGGCCTCCAGGTACGGGCCACGGATGCCGCCGTCACTGGCGACGAAGCTGCCGGCGTCGTCCTGGGCGGCGACGATCAGCTTGTGATCCTTGAAGGTCAGGTAGGTCGAACCGGTGGTGGCACCGGAGGAAATGACGTTACGCCAAAAACTGTCAGCCATCGCCGAACCGACTGGCAGGGACAACAGGGCGATGGTGGCGACAGCAAGTTTGAAACGCATGATGGGTGACTCCACTGGATGAACTACGGCCTTGGATAGTGTTTTCCCCAATCGAGTTCCGTGACTACTTCTGCTCACTCTGGGGTGTCACCCGCAGGACCTCTTCGACGGTGGTCAGGCCGGCCGCCACCTTCTGCGCCCCGGACAGTCGCAGGCTGCGCATGCCCTCCTTGAAGGCCTGACGTCGTACCGCCAGCAGGTCGGTGTCCGGGTTGATCAAGGCTTTCACGCCGTCGGTCAGCTGCATGATTTCGTACACCCCGGCGCGGCCGTGATAACCGGTGTCGCGGCATTCCAGGCAACCGATGGCCCGTTGGGCATTGCCGGGCAGCGGCGCCTGCCAGGGGCGGGTGAGGGTTTGCCAGTCTTCTTCGCCCAGCGTTTGCGGGGCCTTGCAGTGGGGGCACAGGGTGCGCACCAGACGCTGGGCCATCACTCCCAGCACTGTGGCCTTGATCAGGTAGTGCGGCACGCCCAGTTCCAGCAGACGGCTGATGGCGCTGGGTGCATCGTTGGTGTGCAGTGTCGAGAGCACCAGGTGACCGGTGAGGGCGGCCTGGATCGCCATTTCGGCGGTTTCCAGGTCGCGTATCTCGCCGATCATGATGATGTCCGGGTCCTGCCGCATCAACGCGCGCACCCCTGAGGCGAAGGTCAGGTCGATGTTGTGCTGGACCTGCATCTGGTTGAACGCCGGCTCGACCATCTCGATCGGGTCTTCGATGGTGCAGAGGTTCACTTCCGGCGTCGCCAGTTTCTTCAGCGTGGTGTACAGCGTGGTGGTCTTGCCGGAACCGGTCGGCCCGGTCACCAGGATGATGCCGTTGGGCTGGCGGGTCATGTCCTGCCAGCGCCGCAGGTCATCGGTGGAGAACCCCAACTGGTCGAAATCCTTGAGCAGCACCTCGGGGTCGAAAATCCGCATGACCATTTTTTCGCCAAACGCGGTAGGCAGGGTCGACAGCCGCAGCTCCACTTCGCCGCCGTCCGGGGTCTTGGTCTTGACCCGGCCGTCCTGGGGTTTGCGTTTTTCGGCGACGTTCATCCGCCCCAGGCTTTTCAGGCGACTGACGATGGCCATGGTCACCTGCGGCGGGAATTGATAGACGTTGTGCAACACGCCGTCGATGCGAAACCGCACCGTGCCCTGTTCGCGCCGGGGTTCGATGTGGATATCGCTGGCTCGCTGCTGGAAGGCGTACTGGAACAGCCAGTCGACGATGTTGACGATGTGCGCATCGTTGGCGTCGGGCTCCTGATCGCTGGCGCCCAGGTTGAGCAACTGTTCGAAGTTGCCCAGGGTGTTGACCTGCTGATCGCCGTTATTGGCGCCGGTGACTGATTTGGCCAGGCGGAAAAACTCCACGCTGAAGCGCTGGATGTCCACCGGGTTGGCCACCACGCGCTTGATCGGCAGCTTCAGTACGTGGGTCAGGTCGGCTTCCCAAGCGTTGACGTAGGGCTGGGCGCTGGCCACGGTCACGGCGTCGCGGTCGATGGACACCGCGAGTATCTTGTGGCGCTGGGCGAAGGCGTAGGACATCAGCGGTGTCACCGCCGCGACGTTGATCTTCAGCGGGTCGATGCGCAGGTAGGGCTGGCCTGCCTGCTGGGACAGCCACAGGGTCAGATTTTCCAGGTCATGGTGTTTGCCGGGACGACTGAGGTCGTCGAGCTGTTGGCTGGCAATGAATTCCAGCGGGTGCATCTGGCCCTGGGTGGCATTGCGGCGACGGGCATTGAGCGCGTAGTCGGCCGAGTCCTGGCTGATGTAGCCCTGAGTGACCAGTTCGCGCAGCACCTCGTTGAGATCCAGCCAGCGGTCCTGAGTGGCGAGTTGAACGGACATGCGGGCTCCTTTTGAACGACAGTGCGCAAAGGATAGTCGCGGGGCCGCCGACCGTTGGGCCACTACCCGACGAAGCCGTATCGATTTCTTTCAGCCCGCCGCCTGGGCCGCCTCACGCCACGCCGTGTCGGCGGCTAGCAGGTCAACCGAGCACACGCTGATCAGGTTACGCAGTTTTTCCGCGATCACTTGGGCGCGATGCCAGCTCAGTCCGTCGATGACTATTTCGATGCGCAGGCTGTCGTCCTGGCGCTGCGCATTCACCTGTTCCGGCGTCAGGCACTGCAAGGCGAACAGGTTGAGCACCCGGCACAGCAGGTCGGGCTCGGCTTCGGCCAGCAGTTGATAGCGCACGCGGCAATGGACGTTGCCCGCGCTCCAGACATCGGCGCGGGTGGGCGGGGTGTTCACGGCTTCCAGGTGGGGCATGGTGGTTCTCCAAATTCGTTGGAGAAGTTTTACATTCAGCGTGGGGTATTTCTTATCTAAAATGGGCGCCATGCCGAGTCTCGCAAATCAATTGATTCGTTAAACCATCAAATAAGGGTTTATTTATGCAAAGCGAGCTGGATGTTTACGACCGCAGGATCCTGGCACTGCTGCAGGAAGACGCTTCGCTCTCCAGCGCGCAGATCGCCGAACAGGTAGGGCTGTCGCAATCGCCCTGCTGGCGGCGGATTCAGCGGATGAAGGAAGAGGGGATCATTCGCGCCCAGGTGACCTTGCTCGACCGCAAGAAAATCGGCCTGAACACGCAGATCTTTGCCCAGGTGAAACTCAACGCCCACGGGCGTTCGAACTTCACGGAATTCACCGAGGCGATTCGTGGTTTTCCGGAAGTGCTGGAGTGTTATGTGCTGATGGGCGCGGTGGATTTCATGCTGCGGATTGTCGCGGCAGACATCGAAGCGTATGAGCGCTTCTTCTTTGAGAAGCTGTCGCTGGTGCCGGGGATTCAGGAGGTCAATTCGGTGGTGGCGTTGTCGCAGATCAAGTCCACCACCAGTTTGCCGGTTTAAGGCTTTGCGGTGGACGGGCTGGCCTCTTCGCGAGCAAGCCCGCTCCCACACTGGATCTTCAGTGAACACATCACTTGTGAGCGTCAGGGATCAAATGTGGGAGCGGGCTTGCTCGCGAAGGCGTCCTTAAATACGCAGCAGCATCTTCCACGCCCGATTCTGATACACCGCAATCGCCTGCTGCTTGCGCGCATCCAGGGCTTCGTCGGTGATCGGTTCGTTGGCCAGTTGCGCCAGTTTGTTCAGTTCTCCGTACAGGCGATCCATTTCCGGGATGTCCAGCACGTTGCGTGCGTGGTGCAGCCAGGCCTGGATGCGTTCGATGCGCGGCAGTTGCTCGGCCAGGTCTTCCGGCTGTTGCTGGTAGCGTTGCAGTTGCAGCGAGGTGGCCTCTTCACCCAGCAGGCGCGGCAACCAGCTGCCCAGTTGTGCAGCGCCCTGGCGATTGCCGCGGGTGTTGCGGTCGGCGGTCCAGGTGCGGGCCAGCAACCAGCGCGAAGTGTTCAGCGAGAACAGGCCCCAGCGCGGATCTTCCAGCTCTTCGAGGAACTGTTCCGGCGCCGCCTTGCGCACGTCTTCGTCATCGACACCGGCCTGCACCAGCGGACGCCAGTCTTCGAGCAGGGCATCCAGCGAGGCGCGCAGGTCGTGGGTCGACTGGCGCGGCGCGGCCTGGCCGAGGCTGCTGACCAGTGCCCGCAGTTCGGCGAGGTTCTCCACCCAGTCCTGCAGCAGGCGCCAGTGGCCATTGAAGCGATACTGCTCGGCCAGGCGCTGGCTGCTGCCCAGCAAGTGCCAGCAGAGCGCGGCGAAGGCGTCGTCCAGCGGGGTTTCGGCGGTCAATTGCGGTGCCGGCAGGCTCAGCGAGTAGCTGTTGGCGTCGTACAGGCGATAGCCGCGCTCAGCCTTGCTGATGTCGCAGGGCATCAGGGCCAGGGTCGCGGCCAGTTCGGCGGCCAGTTCCAGCAGTGCGGCCGGTTCGCCTTCGCGCAGCTCCAGCTCCAGCTCGCAGATTTCTTCTTTCTGCTTGCCGACCACCACGTGGCCCAGGTCCAGGGCGGCTTCGATGACCACTTTGGCCTTGCCGCGGCCCCAGGCGATTTCAGCGCGCTCGCGGACGAAGTCGGTGGTGAAGATCGGCTTCAGGGTTTTCTTGTCCAGATCCGCCAATGCTTCAGGCCAGCATTCGCCGTCGAGTTTCTTCACGTCGAGCTTGGCTTTGGGCAGGTTCCAGTCGTACTCGTTACGCTCGGACAGGCCGGCGACGCTCTGGCCACGGGTCTTGAGGGTCTGGATCACGTCGTCGCCGTCCTTGCGCAGGCGCAGGGCGACCTTGGCGCGGGCCAGGTCACGCTCGGGCGTGTCGAAGTACTGGTTCATCAACTCACGGCGTTCCCAGCCACTTTTGTTGCGTTTTTTCAGTAACGGGTGCTCGCGCAGGGCGGCGAGGGTTTCGCGGCTGACGCGGAGTTTGATTTCGGTTTCTTTCTGCATGGCCGGAAAATCCAGGATCGGGAGCGCAGCCGGGGGAATGTGTGGCTGCCAAGGTCGTGCAGTGTACAGGACTCACCGGCGCTTCGCGCCGCGACGGTTTATTCCTGTCGCAGGATGGCTCTATGATGGACTTCAATTCGGGAGTTGGAGTCAGCGATGCCTTTGCCGTCCATGAAAGATCAGTTCGCTGCGCTGATCGCTGCACCGTCCGTCAGTTGCACCCAGGCGAGCCTCGATCAATCCAATCGTCCGGTGATCGACCTGCTGGCGACGTGGCTCGGCGACCTGGGTTTCGCCTGCGATATCCAGCAGGTCAGCCCCGGCAAATTCAACCTGCTGGCCACGTTCGGCTCCGGTCCCGGCGGCCTGGTGCTGGCCGGCCACAGCGACACCGTGCCGTTCGATGGCGCGCTGTGGCAGACCGATCCGCTGAAACTCACGGAAGTCGATGGCCGCTGGGTGGGCCTGGGCAGTTGCGACATGAAGGGTTTTTTCGCCCTGGCCATCGAAGCGCTCAAACCTTTGCTCGATCAGCCGTTCAAGCAACCGCTGCTGATCCTCGCCACCTGCGATGAAGAAAGCTCCATGTCCGGCGCCCGGGCGCTGGCCCAGGCGGGGCGACCGCTGGGGCGGGCGGCGGTGATCGGCGAGCCGACCGGGCTCAAGCCGATCCGCATGCACAAGGGCATCATGATGGAACGCATCGACATTCTCGGGCAAAGCGGCCACTCCTCGGACCCACGCCTGGGGCACAGCGCCCTGGAAGCCATGCACGATGCCATTGGCGAACTGCGCGGCCTGCGTCTGCTGTGGCAGCGTGAATTCCAGAATCCGCAGTTCGGGGTGCCGACACCGACGATGAATTTCGGCTGCATCCATGGCGGCGACAATCCCAACCGCATCTGCGGCCAGTGTTCCCTGGAGTTCGACCTGCGACCGCTGCCGGGCATGGACCCCAAGGCGCTGCGCGCCGAGATCCTGCAGCGGCTCAAGCCCGTGGCCGAGCGGCATCAGGTCAAGATCGACTACGCCCCGCTGTTCCCTGAAGTGCCACCGTTCGAGCAGGCCGAGGATGCGGAACTGGTGCGAATCGCCGAAAAGCTCACCGGCCACCGGGCCGAATCAGTGGCGTTCGGCACCGAAGCACCTTATCTTCAGCGTCTTGGCTGCGAGACACTGGTGCTCGGCCCTGGCGACATCGCCTGCGCCCACCAGCCGGGGGAATTCCTCGAAATGTCACGTTTGCAGCCTACGGTGCATCTATTACGTCAGTTGATTGAACATTACTGCCTGACCCCTGCGAAGGGTGTCTGATGCAATGCCATCAATGTGGGAGCGGGCTTGCTCGCGAACAGGGCGTGTCAGTCGACACAGGTGTCACTGATTCAGCGCCTTCGCGAGCAAGCCCGTTCCCACATTGGGTGTGTGCATTGCCGGACAGGCTGTATAAATTGCTGTTGCCCCAACCCGTATCCATGAGGAGAGCGCGCGTGTCGCCAAGCCTGTTCCGACGATAACCATCAGCCCGCTGTGCGTTTTCTGTTCGCCCTTTTTATCGGCTGCTATTTATTACAGGCCCAGGTTCATGCCCGAATACGTCAATTGGCTTCGTCACGCTTCGCCCTACATCAACGCTCACCGCGATTGCACCTTTGTCGTCATGCTGCCCGGCGACGGCGTTGAGCATTCCAACTTCGGCAATATTGTCCACGACCTGGTGCTGCTGCACAGCCTCGGTGTGCGGCTGGTGCTGGTTCATGGTTCGCGCCCGCAAATCGAAGCGCGCCTGGCTGCCCGTGGCCTGACCCCGCATTATCACCACGGCATGCGCATCACCGATGCCGCGACCCTGGAGTGCGTGATCGATGCCGTCGGCCAGTTGCGCATCGCCATCGAAGCTCGCCTGTCCATGGACATGGCCTCCTCGCCGATGCAGGGCTCGCGCCTGCGGGTGGCCAGCGGCAACCTGGTGACCGCGCGGCCGATCGGCGTGCTCGAAGGCGTCGACTATCACCACACCGGCGAAGTGCGCCGGGTGGACCGCAAGGGCATCAATCGCTTGCTCGACGAGCGCTCCATCGTGCTGCTGTCGCCTTTGGGTTACTCGCCGACCGGTGAAATCTTCAACCTCGCCTGTGAAGACGTCGCGACCCGCGCGGCCATCGACCTGGGTGCGGACAAGCTGCTGCTGTTCGGCGAAGAGAAGGGCTTGATCGATGAGCACGGGCGTCTGGTTCGTGAGTTGCGCCCGCAACAGGTGCCGGCGCACCTGCAGCGTCTGGGCAGCAATTATCAGGCGGAACTGTTGGATGCCGCGGCCGAAGCCTGCCGTGGCGGCGTGGCCCGCAGCCATATCGTCAGCTACGCCGAGGACGGCGCGCTGCTGACTGAGCTGTTCACCCGTGACGGTGGCGGCACCCTGGTGGCCCAGGAGCAATTCGAGGTGGTGCGTGAAGCCGCCATCGAAGACGTGGGTGGTTTGCTGGACCTGATCAGCCCGCTGGAAGAGCAGGGGATTCTGGTGCGGCGTTCCCGTGAAGTGCTGGAACGTGAGATCGAGCAGTTCAGCGTGGTCGAGCGTGAGGGGATGATCATCGCCTGTGCGGCGCTGTATCAGATTGCCGATTCGGACGCCGGTGAGCTGGCGTGCCTGGCGGTGAACCCGGAATACCGTCATGGCGGTCGCGGGGATGAATTGCTCGAGCGCATCGAAGACCGCGCCCGGGCTCAGGGCCTGAAGACCTTGTTCGTCCTCACCACCCGCACTGCCCACTGGTTCCGTGAACGCGGCTTTGAGCCGAGCAGTGTTGATCGCCTGCCCTCGGCGCGGGCGTCGCTGTACAACTATCAGCGCAACTCGAAGATCTTCGAAAAAGCCCTTTGATCTCGCTGCCCTTGTAGGAGCGAGGCTTGCCCGCGATGCAGACGACTCGATTGATCGGTTGTCCTTGATGACGCCTTCGCGGGCAAGCCTCGCTTCTACAGGGGGGCGGTTTTATTCGGTGACGAATTTGGCGCTCACATACGGCGAATAATCCGGCAGCACCGTCTCGACCTTCCCCTGTTCCTTCAAAAACTTCGCCGTCTCGCCAATCGCCTTGGCCGTGCCGCCGTCCAGCAGGGCGGTGGTCTGTTGTGCCTTGGCGTCCGGGAACGCGGAGCCGGCCAGCAACTCCGGCACGTCTGCGGCGTTGGCACCGGTCAATTTGGCGATTTTCTGCACCGGTACCGAGTCTGCGGTCCAGCTGTCTTTATGCGCCGCATAGTCGGCGAACGATTCCAGAGTGACCTTGGCGAACTTGGCCACCACCTCCGGGTGCTTCTCGGCGTAATCCTTGCGCGCCACCCAGACTTCGAAGGTCGGCGCGCCCCATTGGCCGACCTGCGCGGCGTCGGTCAGGGTCTTGCCGGTCTTGCGAATTTCCCCCAACGCGGGCGACCAGACGAACGCGCCATCAATGTCCCCTCGCTTCCACGCAGCGGCGATTTCCGCCGGTTGCAGGTTCACCACTTTGACTTTCGACGCATCCAGACCCCAGTGCTTGAGCGCACCGAGCAGGCTGTAGTGAGACGTGGACACGAATGGCGTGGCGATGGTCTTGCCGATCAGGTCCTGCGGTTTGTCGATACCACTGCCATTGCGTACCACCAGCGCTTCGGCGGCATTGATCTGCGCGGAAACGATGAAGGCAACGATCGGCAGGTTGCGCGATGCGGCCGCTGCCAGAGGGCTGGACCCCAGGTTGCCGATCTGCACATCCCCGGACGCAATGGCGGTGACCACTTCCGGGCCACTGTTGAAGCGCCGCCAGTCGATTTTCTCGCCAATGGTTTTTTCGTAGACGCCGTCGGCCTGAGGAACTTTGCTCGGATCGATGCCGGTCTGGTAGCCGACGGTGAGGTTTGCCGCGTGAGCTGAAAGAGAAACTAATAGCGACACACAAACTGTAACAATTGGTCTGGATAGTGCGCGTTTGGTCGTCATGGCATTGGCCTTTTCGATAGGTTTTGTTTCGGAATTGCTACCAAAACTAAACGATCTAAAAAAAGGCTAACAAATACCATTTTGGAATTAGCTTATGGACAGGCGGCTCTATCCTGAGGCGTGAGCCAGATTCCAAAACGGTATGGGAAAAGAATTAATTTATTCTTTTCAGGTTTGTGACAAACACATGAACCTGCAGGGACCAAAAAATCGGGTGTTAGACTATGGTCGTAGACACACAAAGTTACGATTGACTTGTGAGTCACCGTCCGGCGCTAATCGCGCATCTTAGGATTCCAGGCAATTCGACCCGGAACCAGGACTACAAGAATTAGAGACGAGAGGAGCTTAACAATGAACAAGTCCACCTTGGCCCTGGCTGTGGCCGTAGGGGTTTTGGCGCAGCAGGCAGGCGCCGCGGGTTTCATCGAAGACAGCAAGGCATCGGTTAGTTCGCGTACTTATTATTTCGACTCCGATAAGCGTGAAGGCTCTACCAGTACCGCGCCTAGCAACGCCGGTAACCGGCAGCGGGAGGCCGCCGAGGGCCTGAAGTTCGATTACCAGTCGGGCTTCACCCAAGGTGTCGTCGGTTTCGGTATCGACGCCCAGGCGCTGGTGGGTATCCACCTGGACGGCGGCCGTGGCCACCACCCGGACAACAACTCTTTCACGCCTAGCGATTCCGATGGTTCGGCAGAGAGTGAGTGGAGCCGTCTGGCGGGTAACGTCAAGGCACGTTTCTCCAAGACCGAGGCTCACCTGGGTGGCGCACTGCAGCCAAACATGCCGATCCTGATCGCGAACGACAGCCGCGTGCTGCCACAAACCTTCGAGGGTGGCACCATCTCCTCGAAGGAAATCGACAACGTCACCTTCAACGTGGGTCAACTGGAGCACGCGACCGGTCGCGCTTCCAGCAACAGCACTGGCCTGTCCGTGGCAGGCGCTACTGAAGACAGCAACAAGTTCCGTTACGCCGGTGCTGACTGGAAGGTCACCAAAGACCTGACGCTGCAGTACTACTATGCGAACCTGGAAGACTTCTACAAGCAGAACTTCCTGGGCCTGGTGCACGTTCTGCCGATCGCGCCAAACCAGACGTTCAAGACTGATATCCGTTATTTCGACAGCAGTTCCGACGGCAAGAACGGCGACCCAGGCTACCGTTTCAACAACAACAACGGCTATGCCAAGCACTTGGGCGAGATCGATAACAAGACCTGGAGCGCCACCTTCACCTACACCCTGGGTGGCAGCGCATTCCTGCTCGGTCATCAGCGTGTCAGCGATGACGGCGGCTTCGTATTCCTGAACCAGGGCAACGTTGTCGATGGTCGCGGTCGTAACGAAGGTGCCGGCGGCGCCAGCTTCTACTCGTTCACCGATGCCACCGTGGGCAGCTTTATCCGTGCCGGTGAAAACACCACCTACGGCCAGTACTCCTACGATTTCGCTTCGCTGGGCGTTCCAGGCCTGAAGGCGTCGATCGCTTACCTGGACGGCCGTGACATCAAGGCTACCAGCGGTGTCGGCAAGGACCTGAACGAGCACGAGACTGACGCGCGTATCGACTACGTGATTCAGACCGGCCCGCTCAAAGGCTTCGGTACCACTCTGCGTCACGGTACCTACGGTGGCAACACCAGCACCCCGGATGAAGACCAGACGCGTCTGATCTTCAACTACACCTACAGCTTCCTGTAAGTCGTAGCCGAAAAAGCCTCGTCCCCAAAGGGACGGGGCTTTTTTATGCGCCGCTTTTCATATTCCATAAAGATCGCTTCTGATTATTTTTTATTCTTTTTAGATTTCCCTACAAACCCCTACAGTAGCGCCACCTGACCAACAGGCCCCTTCGCTACACGTTCACTCTCCGATCACCACGACTACAGGAATCGGTTTCAACGCCGATACGTCATTCCTGTTGGCGGAGTTGTGCTTATCGATATTCCATTTCGATATCAAAAATCATGAAGTGATTCTTTTTGGATTTATGAACAGGTATGCTGCGCGCCCCCAAATGACGGAGCGCGGATTTCAGCGCGGGGCCTGTGGCGCGAGCCACGGCGAATCAAGGATCCAGGGCAATCGACCCGGGACCAAAAAAGCTGGAAACGATAGGAGCGAAACAATGAACAAGTCCACCTTGGCCATGGCTGTGGCCGTTGGGGTTTTGGCGCAGCAGGCAGGCGCCGCCGGTTTCATCGAAGACAGCAAGGCCACTCTGGGTCTGCGTAACTTCTACATCAACACCGATAACCGCGATGGCACCGCCAGCCCAAGCCGCAACGAAGAGTGGGGCCAAGGCTTCGATCTGCGCTTCACTTCCGGTTATACCCAAGGCACCGTCGGCTTTGGTATCGACGCCATCGGCCTGCTGGGTGTGCGTCTGGATTCGGGCGGCGGCACCAACGGCAACGTTGCGGCCAATGGCACCCCGGGTACCGGTTACGGCGGCACGGTTTTCCCGAGCAAGTCCAACGGCGAAGCGGTTGATAACTTCTCCAGCCTGGGCCTGACCGCCAAGGCCAAGATTTCCCAGACTGAGCTGAAGCTGGGCACCCTGCAGCCAAAACTGCCGGTCATCGTGACCAACGACGGTCGCCTGCTGCCGCAGACCTGGGAAGGTGGCCAGATCACTTCCGGCGACATCAAGGACCTGACCCTGGTCGGTGGCCAGATCGAGCACGTCAAGGGCCGCAACTCCAGCAACAATGAGCAGATGTCCATCAACGGTGCTTCTCCACGCACCATCAACAGCAACAAGTTCATCTACGCCGGTGGCGACTACAAGCTCACCAAAGACCTGACTGCCCAGTACTACTACGGCAATCTGGAAAATTTCTACAAACAGCACTTCCTGGGGCTGGTTCATAACTGGGCCATCGGCCCGGGCGTGTTGAAGTCCGACCTGCGCTATTTCAACAGCTCCGATGACGGTGCCAACGGTCACGACCCGTTGTACTACAGCACCGGCAACTACAACGCGCCCAACGGCAAGGGCAAGGTTGACAACAACCTGTACAGCGGCCTGTTCCTGTACTCCGTTGCCGGTCACACCTTCGGTGGCGGTTACCAGGTCAGCAACGGCAGCAGCGATTTCCCGTGGCTGAACCAGGGCGACGGTTCGTCGAACTACACCATCACCGACATGCAGATCCAGAAGTTCGGCCGTGCCGGCGAGAAAACCTGGCAGGCGCGCTACGCCTATGACTTCGCCAAACTGGGCGTACCTGGCCTGACGGCCGGTGTGATCTACCTCAAGGGCGATGACATCGATACCGTCAACGCTGCCGGACGCCAGGCCGCCAATGGCGCTTCGGAATGGGAGCGCGACCTGACCGTGGGTTACGTGGTTCAGTCCGGCGCGTTGAAGAACCTGGGGTTCATGTGGAAAAACGCCACCTGGCGCACCGACCTGCCGAGCACTCGCTCCCAGGACGAAAACCGCCTGATCGTCAGCTACTCGATCCCGCTGTTGTAATCGTGTGGGAGCGGGCCTGCTCGCGAAGGCGGTGTGTCATTCAGCCCATCGGTGGCTGACTTGACGCCATCGCCAGCATGCTCGCTCCTACAGTAAAGCGGCGAAAAAAAGCCCCGCCCGGTAGTTCTCCGAGCGGGGCTTTTGCGTTTTCAAGGCGGGCTCACCCCCGTAAACCCGCTTTGAAATTCCCTCTTTTGCAGCAACTCAAAGGCCTTCTCGAACCTTGGTGCCGATGTTCGTCGCGATGACTGGCATCGTCCAGTGAACAGATGTTTAATATTTCTTTTAGGTCTAAATAAATCGATATTTATTCTTTTTAATAGATAAAAAACACAGGCACAGTTGGGCTCAACAACGAACTCAAAAGGAGCAGCACCATAGGTATCAGACTCGGCGACATCGCCCCCGATTTCGAACAGGATTCCAGCGCCGGCACCATCCGTTTCCACCAGTGGCTGGGCGATAGCTGGGGCGTGCTGTTTTCTCACCCTGCCGACTTCACCCCGGTGTGCACCACGGAGTTGGGCTTCACGGCCAAGCTCAAGGATGAATTCGCCAAGCGTGGAGTCAAGGCCATCGCGCTGTCCGTGGACCCGGTGGATTCCCATCACCGCTGGATCGAGGACATCAACGAAACCCAGGGCACCGTCGTCAACTTCCCGATCCTCGACGATGCCGACCGCAAGGTCTCGGACCTCTACGACCTGATCCACCCCAACGCCAACGACACCCTGACCGTGCGTTCGCTGTTCGTGATCGACCCGAACAAAAAGGTCCGGCTGACCATCACCTACCCGGCCAGCACCGGTCGCAATTTCAATGAAATCCTGCGGGTGATCGACTCGCTGCAACTGACCGACAACTACAAGGTGGCCACCCCGGCGAACTGGCAGGACGGTGACGAAGTGGTGATCGTGCCCTCGCTCAAGGACGAAGAGGAAATCAAACAGCGCTTTCCCAAGGGCTATCGTGCGGTCAAGCCCTACCTGCGCCTGACGCCGCAGCCGAACAGGTAATCACCCTACAGGTAATGCGCGGTCCAATGTGGGAGCGGGCTTGCTCGCGAAGATGGCATGGCAGACACAGCAGCATTCAGATTGAACAGTCCTCACAAAGCAGGGGATTTCAGGCCGTTTCGACGGCCTTTTTTTATGCCTGATGAACAATATTTTGCATATCTCCAGAACGAATAACCAAATGAATAAATATGATTTATGGATATATAAATCACCTGTTAAGGTCACCTCCATCAAGGCGAGATCGCAAACCGCGAATCGCTGACACCGTGCAAGGAATCGTCTGAATGTTGGTTGTCTCACTCGGTGGCAGTCCCAGCCCGCGCTCCCGTTCCGGGGTGCTGCTGGAGCGCTCCCAACGTTGGTTGCAAGGGCAGGGCGTGGAGGTGGTGAGTTACCAGGTACGGGATTTCCCGGCCGAAGACTTGCTGCATGCGCGCTTCGACAGCCCCAAGGTGCTCGACCTGCTGCAACAGATTGAAAACGCCGATGGCCTGCTGATCGCGACCCCGGTGTACAAGGCTTCGTTTTCCGGCGCGTTGAAAACCGTGCTGGACCTGCTGCCCGAGCGGGCATTGGCGCACAAGGTCGTGCTGCCGATGGCCACCGGCGGCAGCATCGCCCACATGCTGGCGGTGGATTACGCGCTCAAGCCCGTGCTGTCGGCGCTCAAGGCCGAGGAATTGCTGCAGGGCATTTTCGCGGTGGACAGTCAGATCGCTTACGGCGAAGGCAGTGCGGCAGCGCAACTGGCGCCGGAACTGGAACAACGATTGAACGAGTCGCTGGAATTGTTTTTCGGCGCCATGGCGCGACGACCCAAGCCGCTCGACCCGCAACTGTTGAATGACCGTTTGTTGAGTGCTCGCTGGAGCATTTAAGCCCTACCAACAATTGATGTACTGGCCTTACTCGCCCGCCAACGGGCAAGCAGGTGCAGCCAAAACCCAACTGCAAATAGGAGAGCGCCATGCGCCCTGTCATTTTGCGTCGTGGTCTGGTCGCTCTGTTTGCTGCGGCTGTCACCTTCGGCGCCATTACTCAAGCTCAAGCTGAAACCTTGCGTATCGGCTATCAGAAATACGGCACCCTGGTGCTGCTCAAAGCCAAAGGCACCCTCGAAAAACGCCTCGCCGCCCAAGGCGTCGACGTGCAATGGACTGAATTCCCCGGCGGCCCGCAACTGCTCGAAGGCCTGAACGTCGGCTCCATCGACTTCGGCGTGACCGGCGAAACCCCGCCCGTCTTCGCCCAAGCCGCGGGCGCCGATCTGCTCTACGTCGCCTACGAACCGCCAGCGCCGCACAGCGAAGCGATCCTGGTGCCGAAAGACTCGCCGATCAAATCGGTGGCCGAGCTCAAGGGCAAGAAAATCGTCCTGAACAAAGGCTCCAACGTGCACTACCTGCTGGTGCGTGCACTGGAAGACGCCGGCCTTAAATACACCGATATCCAGACTGTATTCCTGCCGCCGGCCGATGCCCGCGCCGCGTTCGAACGTGGCAGCGTCGATGCCTGGGTGATCTGGGACCCGTACCAGGCTGCCGCCGAGCAGCAACTGCAGGCACGCACCCTGCGTGACGGCCAGGGCATCGTCGACAACCACCAGTTCTACCTGGCAACCAAGCCTTACGCGCAAAAAAATCCTGAGGTGATCAAGACCCTGGTGGAAGAAGTGCGCGCGGTCGGCGAGTGGTCCAAGGCCAACCCGCAAGACGTGACCCAACAGGTATCGCCACTGCTCGGCCTGCCGACGGACATCACCCTGACCTCGGTGAAACGCCAAGGCTACGGCGCACTGTTCCTCACCCCGGACGTGGTCGCCGCGCAGCAGAAAATCGCCGACAGCTTCTACCAGCTCAAGCTGATTCCCAAGCCGCTGAGCATCAAAGACGTGATCTGGACGCCACCGGCGGCCGTTGCCAAAGCACAGTAATTCGAATCCCTAAGGAGACCACTCCATGAGCCTCAATATCTTCTGGTTCCTGCCTACCCACGGCGACGGCCATTATCTTGGCACCGCCGAAGGCGCTCGCGCCGTCGATCACGGTTACCTGCAACAGGTCGCGCAAGCGGCGGATCGTCTGGGCTTCGGCGGGGTGCTGATCCCCACCGGCCGCTCCTGCGAAGACTCGTGGCTGGTGGCGGCGTCGCTGATTCCGGTGACCCAGCGTCTGAAGTTCCTCGTCGCCCTGCGCCCCGGGATCATTTCCCCGACGGTGGCAGCGCGTCAGGCCGCGACCCTGGATCGTTTGTCCGGCGGCCGTGCGCTGTTCAACCTGGTTACCGGTGGCGATCCGGAAGAATTGGCCGGTGACGGTCTGTTTCTCACTCACGAAGAGCGCTACCAGGCGTCGGTGGAATTCACCCGTATCTGGCGTCGCGTGCTGGAAGGCGAAACCGTCGATTACGACGGTCAGCACATCAGCGTGAAGGGCGCCAAGCTGCTCTATCCGCCGATCCAGCAACCGCGTCCGCCGCTGTACTTCGGTGGTTCGTCGGAAGCGGCGCAGGACCTGGCGGCCGAGCAAGTGGAGATGGTCCTGACCTGGGGCGAACCACCGGCCGCGGTGGCCGAGAAGATTGCACAGGTTCGCGCCAAGGCCGCCAAGCTCGGGCGCACCGTGCGCTTCGGCATTCGTCTGCATGTGATCGTGCGTGAAACCAACGCCGAAGCCTGGCAAGCGGCGGATCGCCTGATCTCGCACCTGGACGACGACACCATCGCCCGCGCCCAGGCCTCCCTGGCGCGCTTCGACTCGGTCGGGCAGCAACGCATGGCGGCGCTGCACGGCGGCAGCAAAGACAATCTGGAAGTCAGCCCCAACCTGTGGGCCGGTGTCGGCCTGGTGCGTGGCGGTGCCGGTACGGCGCTGGTGGGCGATGGTCCGACCGTGGCCGCTCGCGTCAAGGAATACGCGGACCTGGGCATCGATACCTTCATCTTCTCCGGTTATCCACACCTGGAAGAGTCGTATCGCGTGGCAGAACTGCTGTTCCCGCATCTGGACATCGAACGTCCCGAGTTGCCGAAAAGCGCCGGTTACGTCAGCCCGTTCGGTGAGATGGTGGCCAACGACATTCTTCCCAAAGCCGCGTCCCAGAGCTGAGGCGCGCCATGAAGAAAATCATCCACAGCCTGGCGCCCTGGGCGTTGCCGGTGTTGCTGCTGGCGGTGTGGCAGTTGTCGGTGTCGGCGGGCTGGTTGTCGACACGGATTCTGCCGGCCCCCATCGCGGTGATCGAAGCCGGCGTGAGCCTGGTGCGCAGCGGCGAGATCTGGACGCACCTGGCCATCAGCGGTTGGCGTGCCGCACTGGGCTTCGCCATCGGCGGTGGCATCGGCTTGACCCTGGGCTTTATCACCGGCCTGTCGAAGTGGGGTGAACGCCTGCTCGACAGCTCGGTGCAAATGATCCGTAACGTGCCGCACCTGGCGCTGATTCCGTTGGTGATCCTGTGGTTCGGTATCGACGAGTCGGCGAAGATTTTCCTGGTGGCGCTGGGTACGTTGTTCCCGATCTACCTCAACACCTATCACGGCATCCGCAACGTCGACCCGGCGCTGGTGGAGATGTCCCGCAGCTACGGCCTGTCCGGTTTCAGTCTGTTTCGCCAGGTGATCCTGCCCGGTGCCTTGCCGTCGATTCTGGTGGGTGTGCGCTTCGCCCTGGGCTTCATGTGGCTGACGCTGATCGTCGCCGAAACCATTTCCGCCAGCTCCGGCATCGGCTACCTGGCGATGAATGCCCGGGAGTTCTTGCAGACCGACGTGGTGGTGCTGGCGATCCTGATGTACGCGGTGCTCGGCAAACTGGCCGACCTCGCGGCCCGTGGCCTCGAGCGTGTGTGGCTGCGCTGGCATCCGGCCTATCAGGTCGTCAAGGGAGGTGCCGCATGACTGCTCAACAACCTCCACGCCTGCTGCGCGGGATTCCGCTGGCGGTGCGCAAGCTGCAAAAAACCTTTGGTTCGCGGCAGGTACTGCGCGAGATCGACCTGCACATTCCGGCCGGTCAATTCGTCGCGGTGGTCGGTCGCAGTGGCTGCGGTAAAAGCACGCTGCTGCGCTTGCTGGCCGGTCTCGATCAGCCTACGGGTGGCGAGTTGCTGGCCGGTTCCGCGCCGCTGAGCCAGGCCCGGGAAGATACCCGGTTGATGTTCCAGGAAGCACGCCTGCTGCCGTGGAAAAAGATCATCGACAACGTCGGCCTGGGGCTCAAGGGCGACTGGCGACCCAAGGCATTGGAAGCCCTGGATGCGGTGGGACTGGCCGATCGCGCCAACGAGTGGCCGGCAGCACTGTCCGGTGGGCAGAAGCAACGTGTGGCCCTGGCTCGGGCGTTGATTCATCAACCGCGCCTGCTGTTGCTCGACGAACCGCTGGGCGCCCTTGATGCCCTGACCCGTATCGAAATGCAGCAATTGATCGAGCGACTCTGGCAGCAGCACGGCTTCACCGTATTGCTGGTGACCCACGACGTCAGTGAAGCGGTGGCGATTGCCGATCGGGTGATCCTGATCGAAGACGGCGAGGTCGGCCTCGACCTGCAGGTGGAGCTGCCACGCCCTCGGGTCCGCGGCTCCCATCGGCTGGCGGCGCTGGAAACCGAAGTCCTCAACCGCGTGCTGTCACTGCCCGGCCAACCGCCGGATCCGGAACCTGTTTCACCATTGCCTACGCAGTTGCGTTGGGCTCAATAACTCAAGGCTTATCCAACGACAGGAATCACCATCATGACTATCAAGGCCATCAACGTACGCAACCAGTTCAAAGGCTCCATCAAGGAAATCGTCCTGGGCGATGTGCTCTCGGAAATCGACGTACAGACCGCGTCCGGCATCGTCACCTCGGTCATCACCACCCGCTCGGTGAAAGAGCTGGAACTGGCGGTGGGCAGCGAAGTGATCGCGTTCGTGAAATCCACCGAGGTGTCGATCGCCAAGTTGTGATCGGATGCGGTACACCCGACCCCGGAGGGTTTGAGCCCTTCGGGGTTTTTTGTGGGTGAGTCAGTGAATTTGGCGTCGCGGCCTTCGCGAGCAAGCCCGCTCCCACAGGGAAGCGCATTCCAACTGTGGGAGCCTTTCAGGGTTTTTTGTGGGTGAGTCAGTGAGTTTGGCGTCGCGGCCTTCGCGAGCAAGCCCGCTCCCACAGGGAAAGGCATTCCAACTGTGGGAGCGGGCTTGCTCGCGAAGAGGCCTGTTAGCCAGCGAAGATCTCAGGTTGCAACAGTGCGCTTGGGCAAATAGGGCGGCAGGTACAACCCCAGATACGCATCGAACACCCGCATCCCTTCTTCAGCCATGCGCGCAGTAATCTGCCCATGCTGCTGCACCGAACGCGCATACACGCGGTCCCCCAGTTCCATGGCCAGGGCAAACACGTCCACATCCGTCGGCAGCTTCGGCAGTTCGAAGTGGTGATCGAAGAGTTTGTGCATCAGGTCGCCCAGTTCGATGTCGTGCTGGCGGTCGGCCTGGGTGACTTCGGTCAGGCCATGCTGGGCGAGGATCAGTTGGCGGGCGGCGGCGTCCTGGTCGTAGATGTCGAGCATCCGCTGTTCCACCAGCCGTGACAGGTCACGCCAGTTGCCGAGCGCGTCGTGGTCGATGGGCGCTTGCAGGCAGGCGCGGAAGGCGGCGTGGACGTCGGCGGTGAGGGCTTCGAGCAGGGCCGGAACGCTGGCGAAGAAGTGGTAGACCGAGGAGGGCGGGATCTGCGCGCGTTCGGCGACGCTGTAGATCGACAGGCTGGCCACGCCCTCGGCGGCCAGCAGCGTGCGGGCGGCATCGAGTATCGAATCGATCCGGGCCTGGCTGCGGGCGCGGGGTTTTCGGGGAGTGGCGGTGCGCGTCATTGGAGTCTCCTGCGGGGCAGGGGGCATTGTACGAGCAGGGTTGTGTGTTGTCTGCCGGGACGCCTTCGCGAGCAAGCCCGCTCCCACACTGAACCGGTGTGAAACACAAAATTTGCGCATACAGGAGATCCCTGTGGGAGCGGGCTTGCTCGCGAACCGCCGCAGGCGGCCATAAAAAAACGCCGCTGGCTGATAAGGCCGGCGGCGTTTTTTTACATCGGCAACCGCTTACACGGTATGCAGGTACCAGTTGTACTCGAGGTCGGAGATGGAGTGTTCGAACTCCTCCAGCTCGCTCTCTTTGCACGCGACGAAGATATCGATGTATTTCGGATCGATGTACTTGGCCATGACTTCGCTGTCGTCCAGCTCACGCAGTGCGTCGCGCAGGTTGTTCGGCAGGCTTTGCTCGTTCTGCTCGTAGCTGTTGCCTTCCACCGGCGCGCCCGGTTCGATCTTGTTGGTCAGACCGTGATGCACACCGGCCAGAACAGACGCCATCAACAGGTAAGGGTTGGCGTCGGCGCCGGCAACGCGGTGCTCGATACGTACTGCATCGGAAGAACCGGTCGGTACGCGGATCGCCACGGTACGGTTGTCAAGGCCCCAGCACGGCGAGTTCGGCACGTAGAACTGCGCGCCGAAACGACGGTACGAGTTGACGTTCGGGCAGAGGAAAGCCATCTGCGCGGGTAGGGTCTCGAGCACACCGCCGATCGCGTGACGCAGCGCGGCGTTCTGCTCGGGATCCTCACTGGCAAAAATATTCTTGCCGTCTTTGTCGAGAATCGAGATATGGACGTGCAAGCCATTGCCCGCCTGGCCCGGGTAAGGCTTGGCCATGAAGGTGGTGTCCATTTCATGGTCGTAGGCGATGTTCTTGATCAGGCGCTTGAGCAGGACCGCGTAGTCGCAGGCCTTGATCGGGTCGGCCACGTGGTGCAGGTTCACTTCGAACTGCGCCGGGGCACTTTCCTTGACGATGGCGTCGGCCGGGATGCCTTGCTCTTTGGCGCCTTCGAGGATGTCCTGCAGACAGTCGACGTATTCGTCGAGGTCGTCGATCAGGTAGACCTGTGTCGAATGCGGGCGTTTACCGGAGATGGGCGAGCGAGGCGGTTGCGGACGACCGTTCACGTTCTCCTGGTCGATCAGGTAGAACTCCAGTTCGAACGCGGCGCAGATGGTCAGGCCCAGCTCATCGAACTTGGTCACGACCTGGCGCAACACTTCACGCGGGTCAGCGAAGAAAGGATCGCCTTCGAGTTCGTGCATGGTCATCAACAGTTGCGCGGTAGGGCGCTTCTGCCATGGCTCGTTGCACAGGGTATCGGGGATTGGATAGCAGATTCGGTCAGCATCACCGATGTCCAGGCCCAGGCCGGTGCTTTCCACCGTAGAGCCATTGATATCCAGAGCAAATAGAGAGGCCGGCAGGTTGATGCCTTTCTCGTAAACCTTGTGGAGGCTGGTGCGTTCGATGCGCTTGCCGCGCACCACACCATTCATATCCGCAATCAGAAGGTCAACGTACAGAACCTCAGGATGTTCCTTAAGGAACGCGTTCGCTTCGTTGAGCTGAACGGCACGCGGGGGTACCGACATGATGCAACACCTTTGTTGTTAAAAATATCAATCATTGATCTTTTCGGTTTCCAGTCAACCCGAACGGCTTGCCGAAGTCAAGCTGGGCCTTTTTTGCCCCTAAAAAGGGCTCGCATGGCTTTTTTGAGGCACTTTGGGGCGTTTTTATGGCCTTCGACGCTTTGACGTCCGCAGGCTTGAGCGGGCCGTGTTGTATTTTTTACGGGGGTGTTGTGTAAAAAAATGAACAAGGCTAAGCTCCAATCATACCCATAACAGCAATAATACCGGGGTGCTTCATGTCTCGCCTGCCGTTAATCGGCGTCACCGACTGCTCAAGGCAGAACGGTCTGCATGCTTATCACATCAGTGGCGACATCTTTTTCCGCGCCGGGAGCCCAAAGGCTTCCTGCCTGCCGGTATGGCGTGCCCCGCGGGCGGCTCGACCCTCCCCGTCCGTTATTCTGGACGGCCGAGATGGCACACCCATTACGGTTACTCCATTCAATATAGAACCGATTCACAATAGCGGCTCGGCCATCGCGCAGGGTCCCGCTCTGGATTCTGCACGCCTTGCGTCTGCCGGGCCGTGCGCAAAAAACACGATAGCCTGTGCCAGACTCGCATTTCAACGCGACGCCGATGCGTCAAACATTGCCTGTCGCGCAAGCGCCGGGAAACTCAAAGCCTAGAGGCATTTATGAGTAACAACCTCGACCAGCTCACCGATTGGTTGAAAAACCACAAGATCACAGAAGTCGAATGCATGATTGGCGACCTGACCGGCATCACCCGGGGCAAGATTTCGCCGACCAACAAGTTCATCGCCGAAAAGGGCATGCGTCTGCCCGAGAGTGTGCTGTTGCAGACCGTGACCGGCGACTACGTCGAAGACGACATCTATTACCAACTGCTCGACCCGGCCGACATCGACATGATCTGCCGTCCCGATCAGAACGCGGTGTATCTGGTGCCATGGGCCATCGAGCCCACCGCCCAAGTGATCCACGACACCTACGACAAGCAGGGCAACCCGATCGAGCTGTCGCCGCGCAACGTGCTCAAGAAAGTTCTCAAACTCTATGCCGACAAGGGCTGGCAGCCGATCGTGGCGCCGGAAATGGAGTTCTACCTGACCAAGCGCAGCGATGACCCGGACTATCCGTTGCAACCGCCGATCGGCCGTTCCGGGCGCCCGGAAATCGGTCGCCAGTCGTTCTCCATCGAGGCGGCGAACGAATTCGACCCGCTGTTCGAAGACGTCTACGACTGGTGCGAACTGCAGGAGCTGGACCTCGACACGCTGATCCACGAAGACGGCACGGCGCAGATGGAAATCAACTTCCGTCACGGCGATGCCTTGTCCCTGGCCGACCAGATCCTGGTGTTCAAGCGCACCATGCGTGAGGCGGCGCTCAAGCACAACGTGGCCGCGACCTTCATGGCCAAGCCCATGACCGGCGAGCCGGGCAGTGCCATGCACTTGCACCAGAGCATCATCGACAAGGAGACCGGCAAGAACATCTTCTCCAATGATGACGGGACCATGAGCCAGCTGTTCCTGAATCACATCGGTGGCTTGCAGAAACTGATCCCCGAGTTGTTGCCGCTGTTCGCGCCCAACGTCAACTCGTTCCGCCGCTTCCTGCCCGATACCTCGGCACCGGTGAACGTGGAGTGGGGCGAAGAAAACCGCACCGTGGGCCTGCGGGTGCCGGATGCCGGGCCGCAGAACCGTCGGGTGGAAAACCGCCTGCCGGGCGCCGATGCCAACCCTTACCTGGCGATCGCCGCGAGCCTGCTCTGCGGTTACATCGGCATGGTCGAAGGCCTGAATCCGAGCGCGCCGGTGGTGGGCCGTGGCTACGAACGCCGCAACCTGCGCCTGCCGCTGACCATCGAAGATGCACTGGAACGCATGGAAAACAGCGCGACCATCGAAAAATATCTGGGCAAGAACTTCATCACCGGCTATGTCGCGGTCAAGCGGGCCGAGCATGAAAACTTCAAGCGCGTGATCAGCTCGTGGGAACGGGAATTCCTGCTATTCGCCGTCTGATGCGCCGGGCGCCGCGGTTATCGAGCGGCGCCTCACACTGATTCATTTAGGAGATTTGTAATGACCAGCAACAACCCGCAAACCCGTGAATGGCAGACCCTGAGCAACGATCACCACCTGGCTCCGTTCAGTGATTTCAAGCAGCTCAAAGAGAAAGGCCCGCGGATCATCACCAACGCCAAGGGCGTCTACTTGTGGGACAGCGAGGGCAACCAGATCCTCGACGGCATGGCCGGTCTGTGGTGCGTGGCCATCGGCTACGGTCGCGATGAACTGGCCGATGCCGCCAGCAAACAGATGCGCGAGCTGCCTTATTACAACCTGTTCTTCCAGACCGCTCACCCACCCGTACTGGAACTGGCCAAGGCCATCGCCGACATCGCGCCAGACGGCATGAACCACGTGTTCTTCACCGGTTCTGGCTCTGAAGGCAACGACACCATGCTGCGCATGGTCCGTCACTACTGGGCGATCAAGGGCCAGCCGAACAAGAAAGTCATCATCAGCCGCAAGAACGGCTATCACGGTTCCACCGTGGCCGGCGCGAGCCTGGGCGGCATGACCTACATGCACGAGCAGGGCGACTTGCCGATCCCGGGTATCGTCCACATCGCCCAGCCGTACTGGTTCGCCGAAGGCGGCGAGATGACCCCTGAGGAATTCGGCATCTGGGCCGCCAATCAGTTGGAAGAGAAGATTCTGGAAGTGGGCGTCGACAACGTCGGTGCCTTTATTGCCGAGCCGATCCAGGGTGCCGGCGGCGTGATCATTCCGCCTGCGACCTACTGGCCGCGCATCAAGGAAATCCTCGCCAAGTACGACATCCTGTTCGTGGCTGACGAAGTGATCTGTGGTTTCGGCCGCACCGGCGAGTGGTTCGGCAGTGATTTCTACGACCTCAAGCCCGACATGATGACCATCGCCAAAGGCCTGACCTCCGGCTACATCCCGATGGGTGGCCTGATCGTGCGCGACGAAGTGGTTGCCGTGCTCAACGAAGGCGGCGATTTCAACCACGGCTTCACCTACTCCGGTCACCCGGTGGCGGCGGCCGTGGCCCTGGAAAACATCCGCATCATGCGTGACGAGAAAATTGTCGAGCGCGTAAAAGCGGAAACGGCACCGTATTTGCAGAAACGTCTGCGTGAGCTGAACGATCACCCGCTGGTGGGCGAAGTTCGTGGGGTGGGTCTGTTGGGGGCCATCGAACTGGTTCAGGACAAGGCCACGCGCAAGCGCTACGAAGGCAAGGGCGTCGGCATGATTTGCCGGCAGTTCTGCTTCGATAACGGGCTGATCATGCGTGCGGTGGGCGACACCATGATCATCGCGCCACCGCTGGTGATCACGCCGGCGGAAATCGATGAGTTGGTGACCAAGGCGCGCAAGTGCCTGGACCTGACCCTCAGTGCATTGCAGGGCTAAGTGCTAGGCTCTTGGCGCGAGTATGAAACTTTCGCCCGGGGCAGCCATAAAGGGCGGCCTTTCCTTGAAAGACCGCCTCGGATCTTGCCAGACTAGCCGCGGTTCCAGTTGTCCGGGTTCGGCCGCTGAACAAAGTGGTTCAAAAAAGAAAAAAATTTGGAGCATTAACGCATGAAGGCATTAGGAAAAAAGCTTGCTGGCAAGACACTCCTCGCCATGTCCCTGATGGGCATTATGGCGGGTGCGGTTCAGGCGGACGACAAGGTGTTGCACGTCTATAACTGGTCCGACTACATCGCTCCGGACACCATCAAGAAGTTTGAAGACGAGTCGGGCATCAAGGTGGTCTACGACGTCTTCGACAGCAACGAAACCCTGGAAGCCAAGTTGCTGGCAGGCAAGTCCGGCTACGACATCGTGGTCCCGTCGAACAACTTCCTGGCCAAGCAGATCAAGGCTGGCGTTTACCAGAAGCTGGACAAGTCCAAGCTGCCGAACTGGAAAAACCTGAACACCGACCTGCTCAAGGCGGTATCGGTCAGCGACCCGGGCAACGAACACGCCTTCCCGTACATGTGGGGCTCGATCGGCATCGGCTTCAACCCGGAGAAGGTCAAGGCTGCGCTGGGTGCCGACGCCCCGGTGGATTCCTGGGACCTGATCTTCAAGCCTGAAAACGCCGCCAAGCTGAAGTCTTGCGGTATCAGCCTGCTGGATTCGCCAACCGAGATGATTCCGGTGGCATTGCACTACCTGGGCCTGCCAACCGACAGCCAGAAGAAAGAAGACATCGACAAGGCTGAAGCGCTGATCATGAAGGTCCGTCCTTCGATCGCCTACTTCCACTCCTCCAAGTACATCTCCGACCTGGCCAACGGCAACATCTGCGTGGCCGTGGGTTACTCGGGTGACATCTATCAGGCCAAATCCCGCGCTGCAGAAGCCGGTGGCAAGGTGAAAGTCAGCTACAACATTCCGAAAGAAGGTGCCGGCAGCTTCTACGACATGGTCGCCATCCCTAAAGATGCCGAAAACGTCGAAGGCGCCTACAAGTTCATGACCTTCCTGCAGAAGCCGGAAATCATGGCCGAAATCACCAACGCCGTACGCTTCCCGAACGGTAACGCCGCTGCCACGCCACTGGTTGATAAAGACATCACCAGCGACCCGGGCGTCTACCCACCGGCGGACGTGCTGGCCAAGCTGTACGCGATTGCCGACTTGCCAGCCGCGACCCAGCGTTTGCTGACCCGCAGCTGGACCAAAATCAAATCCGGCAAGTAAGTCACACCCCCTGTAGGAGCGAGCTCGCTCGCGATGAACCCGAGAACACCGCGGGGTGTCAGGCACCCCGCGTCATCGTTGACGACCATCGCGAGCGAGCTCGCTCCTACAGGG
>NZ_LYVP01000005.1 GCF_001984065.1 Pseudomonas sp. KK4 | reverse complement strand
CCCCGCAATCGCGCGTGGGGCCTGAACCGCCGTGGCTCCAGCCGGATCGACTAGCGATCTGGCAGGGTGATATTGAGTTCCAGAATCGAGCAGCTGCCCTGGCTTTCCAGTGCGACATGCACGTCATCGGACCCGATATTGACGTACTTGCGAATCACCTCGACCAGTTCCTTCTGCAAGGCTGGCAGGTAGTCCGGGGTGCTGCGTTGGCCGCGTTCGTGCGCCACGATGATCTGTAGACGCTCTTTCGCTACCGACGCGGTGCTTTGCTTTTTGTTGGCACGAAAGAAGTCAAAAAGGTTCATTGCTTAGTTGCCTCCAAACAGGCGCTCGAAGAATCCCTTCTTCTGTACATCGAGGAATCGATGGTCGACGGTCTTGCCCAGCAGGCGATCGACGGTATCGCTGTAGGCCTGGCCGGCATCGCTCTGGTCGTCGAGGATCACCGGAACGCCCTGGTTGGATGCCTTGAGCACCGCCTGGGATTCCGGGATCACGCCGAGCAGGGTCACCGAGAGGATTTCCTTGACGTCTTCTACGCCGAGCATTTCGCCTTTGCTCACACGTTCCGGGTGATAACGGGTAATCAGCAAGTGTTCCTTGATCGGGTCTTCACCGCGTTCGGCGCGACGGGACTTGCTGGCCAGCAGGCCGAGCATGCGGTCCGAATCTCGTACCGAGGACACTTCCGGGTTGGTCACGACGATCGCTTCATCGGCGAAGTACATGGCCAGGTGGGCGCCTTTCTCGATGCCCGCCGGGGAGTCGCAGACCACGAACTCGAAGTCTTCCTTGAGTTGCATCAGGACTTTTTCCACGCCTTCGACAGTCAGCGCGTCTTTGTCGCGGGTCTGGCTGGCGGCCAGTACGTAGAGGTTTTCCAGGCGCTTGTCTTTGATCAGGGCCTGTTGCAGGTTGGCTTCGCCGTTGACGACGTTGACGAAGTCGTACACCACGCGACGCTCGCAACCCATGATCAGGTCGAGGTTACGCAAACCGACGTCGAAGTCGACGATCACTGTTTTGTGGCCGCGCAGAGCGAGGCCGGTACCGATAGCGGCGCTGGTGGTGGTCTTACCCACACCACCCTTGCCGGATGTAACCACGAGAATCTTGGCCAAGGTGTTTCACCCCTAAGGAAAAAGGACTTTTAGCCCCTGAAAAACATCTCTGCAAAACGACTGCAGTCGAACGGCCTTGGCTGGAATCCGGTTCTGGGCGGCGCTTACCTTGGGTAGACACTGCCTTGGGCCTGTTTCCTACTTCGTTTGAGCCGTTTTCGCCACGTTTTTAGAGATGTTTGGAAAATGCGGCAGTATCCGTTAAAGCCGAATGATGTTCAACACGTCGCCCGACAGGCTGACCTGCACGCCCGAACCCCACAAAGGGTCGCGGCGCAGGTCTTCGGAGACCTTGTAATGACCGGCGATGGAGACCAGTTCAGCGCTCATTTGCTGACAGAAAATCCTGGCTTTCGTGTCGCCCTTGACCCCAGCCAATACCCGACCGCGCATGGGGCCGTATACATGGATGTTGCCATCGGCGAGAAGTTCCGCCCCCGGGCTGACCGAGGAGATCACCACCAGGTCGCTGCCCTGGGCGTAGATCTGCTGGCCACCCCGTACTGGCGAAGTGATGATTTTCGTCGGTTTGATGGTCGGCTCCGGTGGCTTTTCCGGCTTTTTCGCCACCACGCCTTCGTTCAGGTCCAGCGTGCGCTCACGGGCGCCGGACGGCGGCAATACCGGCAGGTCGACAGCGATGGCGGCGGCGATGTCTTCGATGCGGCTGGCACGGATGGCCAGGGTGCGCAGGCCGTGCTGGCGGCATACGCGCATCAGGCCCGGCAGGTCGACCGCGCCTTCGCTGGCCGGCAGTTTGTCCAGGGCCAGGACCAGTGGCGCGTTGCTGAAAAAGTTGGGCGCCTGGGCGACCTTGGCGGCCAATTGCCGATCGAGGCCGTCGAGGTCGTTACGGGCCAGTTCCAGCACCGTAATGGCGAGCATGCTGCCCTTCAGCTGGAACACGGGATCTTGGTCTAGCGGTTCGGTTTGGCTCATGGTCGGCATACAACGACTTGTCACTAAAAGTGCCCAGACTTATAACGAGATCGCCCGCAGGCCGCAAGCCGGGTCGAACGATGTAGAATGCGCGGCCATTGTCTTTCCGGATGCTTTGATGGATCGCCCGCGTTTTCGAACAACCTTTCTCTCTCCACGTTTCTGGCCGCTGTGGCTGGGCCTTGGGCTGTTGTGGCTGGTCGTGCAGTTGCCGTACCCGGCCTTGCTGTGGATCGGCCGCGCCCTTGGTGCCCTGATGTATCGGGCGGCCGGCGACCGACGGCGCATCGCCAAACGCAATCTGGAACTGTGCTTCCCGGAAAAGTCCGCGGCCGAGCGCAAGCGCCTGCTCAAGGAAAACTTCGCCTCGACCGGCATCGCCTTTTTCGAAATGGCCATGAGCTGGTGGTGGTCCCGCGAGCGACTGGCGAAGCTGGCTCATGTCGAAGGCCTGGAGCATTTGCAGAAGGCCCAGCGTGAAGGCAAGGGCGTGATCCTGATGGCGGTGCATTTCACCACCCTGGAAATCGGCGCGGCCCTGCTGGGCCAGCAGCACACCATCGATGGCATGTACCGCGAACACAAGAACCCGCTGTTCGACTACGTCCAGCGCCAGGGCCGCGAGCGGCACAACCTCGATTCGCTGGCGGTGGAGCGCGAGGACGTGCGCGGCATGCTCAAGTTGCTGCGCTCGGGACGGGCGATCTGGTACGCACCGGACCAGGACTACGGCGCCAAGCAAAGCATCTTCGTGCCGCTGTTCGGCATTCAGGCCGCCACCGTCACCGCCACCAGCAAGTTCGCGCGACTCGGCAAGGCGCTGGTGGTGCCCTTCACCCAGGAACGCCTGGCCGATGGCAGCGGTTATCGCCTGGTGATCCATCCGCCGCTCGAAGGCTTCCCTGGCGAGACCGAGGAAGAAGACTGCCTGCGCATCAACCAGTGGATCGAAGGCGTGTTGCGCGATTGCCCGGAGCAATACCTCTGGGCCCATCGCCGCTTCAAGAGCCGGCCACCGGGCGAGCCCAAGCTCTACGACAAACGCGGTTGAACACCGTCCCTGTAGGAGCGAGCATGCTCGCGATGAACGCCCAGACACCGCGGGGCGCCAGACACCCATCGTCATCGTTGACGACCATCGCGGACAAGTCCGCTCCCACAGGAAACACGGCAGCAATGAGCTTCCATTCTGCATCAAGGAGCGTTGCGCATGAGTCCTGCTGAACCGGTTACTGGGTTGATTCTTTCCGGCGGCGGGTCTCGGGCGGCCTATCAGGTCGGGGTGTTGGCGGCGATTGCCGAGTTGTTGCCGTTGGGCGCCGACAATCCGTTTCCGGTGATCGTCGGCACGTCGGCCGGGGCGATCAATGCGGTCAGCCTGGCCAGCGGCGCCACGGATTTTCGCGCGGCCATCGAGCGCCTGACCGCATTCTGGCAGGGCTTTCGCAGTCACCTGGTGTTGCGCAGCGATTGGCCGGGGGTGATCCGCCAGGCCAGTCGTTTTGTCGGCCATAGCCTGCTGGGCCTGGGCGCCCAGGTGCCGGTAGCGTTGCTCAACAGTTCACCGCTGCGGGATCTGCTCAACGACAAACTGCACATGTCCGGCATTGAACAAGCCATTGCCCAGAAGCAGTTGCACGCCGTGGCCGTCACCGCATTCGGCTACGAGTCCGGCCAGGCCGTGACCTTCTATCAGGGCGGCGGCACCATCGACGCCTGGCTGCGCCATCGTCGGATCGGCGTTCCCACCCAATTGACCGTTGATCATTTGCTGGCCAGTTCGGCCATTCCGCTGCTGTTCGCCCCGGTGAAAATCGGCGAAGAGTATTTCGGCGATGGCGCGGTGCGGCAGTCGGCCCCCATCAGCCCGGCGCTGCACCTGGGCGCCAGTCGCGTGCTGGTCGTGGGGGTGAGCGGCAACCCGCGGGGCATCGATCCGCAGCAGCCGCAGCAACGCGCGTATACCGGGCAGCAACCGACCCTGGCGCAGATCGGCGGGCACATGCTCAACAGCACCTTCATTGATAGCCTGGAAAGCGACATCGAGTTGCTGCAGCGCTTGAACCAGTTCAGCCACTTGATGCCCGATGGCACACCGATCCGCACGTTGGGGGTGGCGCCGGTGGAGGTGCTGGTGATTTCGCCGAGCCAGCCGATCGACGAGATTGCCGCGCGCCATCGCCAGGAAATGCCGGCGGCGCTGCGCCTGTTCCTGCGCGGACCGGGAGCGACCAAGACCAGTGGGGCGGGGGTGTTGAGTTATCTGCTGTTCGAGGCGGGGTATTGCAGCGAGCTGATCGATTTGGGGCGGCGCGATGCGTTGGCCAAGAAGGACGAGTTGTGCCGGTTTTTGGGGTTGGCGCAGCCGGTGGGTTCGGCCTGAGGTCGGCGGTGCGACCTTCGCGGGCAAGCCTCGCGCCTACAGGTTTTGTGTCCTACGCCAATTATAGGAACGACACAAAAGCCTGTAGGCGCGAGGCTTGCCCGCGAAGGCGTCCTTAAAGACGCCGCCGGATCAGAAGTGCACCTTGACCAGGAAACTGGTCACGCTCTGATCGGTCTTGAAGCCCTGGCTGTCTTCGATCCCGTACTTGTCTTTCCAGTAGTCATACTCGACACCCACGTACAACTGCTTCTCGCCCAGGTTCAGCGCCTTGCCCAGGTCGTACTTGATCTGCGGGTTGAAGTGCAGGTTGGCGTGGTATTCGCCTTTCTTGTTGACGTCGTTGTCGACCACCCAGTCCATGAAACCGTCGATCAGCACGTTCGAATCGCCCACCGGAATGGTGTAGGACCAGACCGGGGTAACCTGCCAGATGTTGTCGCCCGGACGGTCGCCTTCGGTGTGGCGGTTGTAGAAGTTCAGCTGGAAGTAATCGAAGCCGGGGATGGCCAGGTCGAAACCGGGGCCGATCAGGTAGGACTCGGTGTCGTCTTCACCGAACTCGTAGGTCATGGCCAGCAGCACGTCCTTGATCGGCCCGAATTCGAGCTTCTGGTCGAAGATCTTGCCGAACGACAGGCGTGGGCTGATCTCACCGTAGTAGGTGTTCTCGCCGGCGAAGGCGTCTTGCTTGCCGTTGTAGAAGATCTTGTCGACGAAGATGAAGTTGTCGCCGTATTTCCAGCCGTCGGCGTGTTCGAAGGTCACCGTCTGCTGAATGCGCGGGTTGACCTGGAAGTCTTTGCCATAGAGGTACGTCAGGCTGTTGTTCTGCCATTGCAGCAAGTCGCCAGCCATGGCCTGGCCCCCCGCCAGCATGGATCCGGCCAGCATCAGGCTCGTGCACGTGCGTTTCATTCGGTTGCTCCCAAAAAGTAGTGGTTTCACGTTTTTTTTTAAGATCGACGCTCTGATGTGGCGTCTTTTTCTGTCGCTGTAAAAAATCATCCAATCGGTCAGCTTCGGTGCTGTTAGCAAGAGCTGAGCCAAGGCTTTCACAAAGCAAAAAAACTCCCGCCCGGCTGCTCAAAAGCAGTCGATCGAGAGGGGTTTGGGGATGCCTTGGTACCGTCCAGTGCCGGGATAAGTTGGCTTGCTGGTCAGGAATTAAATCCGGGCTTTTTTTTAAAGCGGATTCAGGCGGCCGCGGAGAATACTGACTCCTCGGCCAGGTCTCAAGTGCCCCGCAACAGCGCACCGACGACAGGTTTGGGGCACGGTTGCGGATCATCTTAGAAATGCACCTTCACCAGCAGGCTGGTGGTGTTTTCGTTGGTGTCGAGGTTGCCGTTGTTCTCGATGCCGTATTTGTCCTTCCAGTAGCTGTACTCGGCGCCGACATACACCTGTTTTTCCCGCCAGCCCAGGGTTTTGCCCAGGTCGTATTTGATTTGCGGGTTGAAGTGCAGGTTGGCGTGGTAGGTGCCGTGGGCGTTCTGGTCGTTGTCCACCACCCAGTCGATGTAGCCGTCGATCAACAGGCTGGAGTTGCCCAGCGGCACGGTGTAGGACCAGGCCGGGGTGACCTGCCAGATGCCGTCACCGGGGCGCGAGCCTTCGGTGTGGCGGCGGTAGAGGTTGAGGGTGACGAAGTTGAAACCGGGCACCTTGAGGTCGAAACCTGGGCCGATCAGATAGGCCTCGGTGTCGTCTTCGCCGTTTTCGTAGGTCATGGCGAGCAACACGTCCTTGATCGGGCCGAGTTCGAAACGGCGGTCGAGGATCTTGCCCAGGGACAGGCGCGAACTGAATTCGCCGTAGTAGGCGTGAACGCCTTTGTTGCGATCCTTCTCGCCGTTGTAATAGGTGCTGTCGATGAACAGGAAATTGTCGCCGTACTTCCAGCGGTCGGCGTGCTCGAAGGTCACCGTCTGCTGGATCGACGGGTTGACCGCGAAATCCTTGCCGTACAGGTAACTCAGGCTGTTGGTCTGCCACAGCAGCAAATCGCCGGCCATGGCCTGGCTGGCGGCCAGAAGACCACCGCCCAACAGCATGTTTGTCTGAGTCCGAATCATCTGTTGCTCCCTCTTTTTTTTATTTTTGAGGCGCAGGCAGCCCTTGCCCCTGTAGGAGCGAGCTTGCTCGCGATGGTCGCTAACGATTACGCGTGTTAGCTGGATAAACGCGGTGTTCTTGCGTTCATCGCGAGCAAGCTCGCTCCTACAGGGGTCAGTGCCTATTCAGTCAATGTTGGTGGGCGTGGCAGTCGTTGATCGCGGCGCGTTCGCGCCCGCCAAGGATGTTGAACAGCAGGTTCAGCGACAGGGCGCTGAGAGTGGCCATGGCAATGCCGCTGTGGGTGATCGGGCTCATCCACAGGGGCAGGTGGGCGAAGAACTCCGGACGCACCACCGGGATCAGGCCCATGCCGATGCTCACCGCCACCAGCAGCTGGTTGCGACGGTCACCGATGTCGGCCTCCTGCAAGATCTTGATGCCGGTCGCGGCGACCATGCCGAACATCGCAATGGCCGCGCCGCCGAGCACTGCCGGCGGAATCGACGCCACCAAGAACGCGGCTTTCGGCAACAGACTCAACACGATCAGCAGGCCGCCAGCGACGATGGTCACCGAGCGGCAACGCACGCCGGTCATCTGCACCAGGCCGATGTTCTGCGCGAAGGAGGAGTGGGTGAAGGTGTTGAAGAACCCGGCGAAGAACGATGCGCCGGCGTCGCACAGCAAGCCACGCCGCAACATGCGCGGGCAGACTTCCTGGCCGGTGATCTTGCCCAGCGCCAGGAACATCCCGGTGGACTCGACGAAGATGATCACCACCACCAGGCACATCGACAGGATCGGCGCGAGCTCGAATTTCGGCATGCCGAAGTGCAGCGGGGTGACGAATTGCAGCCACGGCGCGTTGGCCATGCCACTGAGGTCGACCATGCCGATCACACCGCACAGCACATAGCCCAGGCACATGCCGATCAGCACGGAGATGTTGACCCAGAAACCGCGCATGAAGCGGTGCACCAGCAGGATGGTGCCCAGCACCAGCGCGGCGATGGTCAGGTAGATCGGCGAGCCGAACTGCGCAGCCTGGGCGCCGCCGCCGGCCCAGTTCACGGCCACCGGGAACAGCGACAGACCGATCGAGGTGATGACAGTGCCGGTCACCAGCGGTGGGAAGAAACGCACGACTTTGGACATGAACGGCGCGATCAGCATGCCGAAGAACCCGGCGGCGATGGTGGCGCCGAAGATCCCTTGCAGGCCAATGCCGGGCATGCCCGCCATGGCCACCATGCTGCCGACGGCGGCGAAACTGGCGCCCATCATCACCGGCATGCGGATGCCCATGGGGCCGATGCCGAGGGACTGCACGATGGTGGCGATGCCGGCGACCAGCAGGTCGGCGTTGATCAGGAAGGCGATTTCTTCACGATTCAGGCCAGCGGCCTGTCCGATGATCAGCGGCACCGCGATGGCTCCGCCGTACATCAGCAGAACGTGTTGCAGGCCAACCAGGATCAGTTGCAGGAGGGGCAAACGCTGAATGGCGGGTGCGTCGGGGATGCGCGCTTTGGAGAGCTCGGACATGCAACACCTCGGATCTTTTTTATTCTTGTGATTTTGTGCATCAGGCAAACCTGTGGCAGCGGGCTTGCTCGCGAAAGCGTCGGGTCAGTCAACGGTGAGGTTGAATGTAATGACCCCTTCGCGAGCAAGCCCGCTCCCACAGGGTTTTGCGTTGCACCTGTGGCAGCGGGTTTGCCCGCGAAGCTATTGCTGCTTAGTTGGTCTGTGCACCTTGCACAATCCAGGCACCGATCAGGTCACGTTCCTGCTGGGTCATCTGGGTGATGTTGCCCAATGGCATGATCTGGCTGGCGACGGCCTGGGCCTGGATCCGCGCAGCGTTCTGGCGGATCTGCTCGGGGGTGTCGAACATCACGCCGGCCGGGGCCGCGCTGAACAGCGGGCTGGTGGGTTTGGCCGAGTGGCACACCGCGCAGCGTTCCTGGATCACGCTGTGCACCTTGTCGAAACCAGGGCCGGCGTTGGAAGCCTGGGCCGGTGCGGCTGGCGCTTCGGCAGGTTTGGCTTCGGCGGGTTTCAAACCACCACCCACTGCGGTTTCCGGCAGCGGTTGGTATTCGATCTTCGCCGGTGCCTTGGCGACCTCAGGTGCAGTCGACATCGGCGCAGGGCCGGTGACGTAGGCCAGGCTGATCATGCCGACGGCTGCCACCGGCAGGGTCCAGGCAAACTTGTGGCTGTCGTGACGGGTGTTGAAGTAGTGACGCACCAACACCGCCAGCACCGCGATCCCGGCCAGGATCAGCCAGTTGTACTGACTGCCGTAGGTGCTCGGGAAGTGGTTGCTGATCATGATGAACAGCACCGGCAGGGTGAAGTAGTTGTTGTGACGCGAACGCAGCAGGCCTTTGGCCGGCAATGCCGGATCGGGCGTGCGGTTCTCGGCGATCGCCGCCACCAGGGCGCGCTGTGCCGGCATGATGATGCGGAACACGTTGCCGACCATGATGGTGCCGATGATCGCGCCGACGTGCAGGTACGCACCACGACCGCTGAACACTTTGCTGAAGCCATAGGCCGCGCCGATGATCAGCACGAACAGGATGAAGCCGAGCAGGGCAGGGCGTTTGCCCAGGGCCGAGTCGCAAAGGAAGGAGTAGACGAACCAGCCGATGAACAGCGAGCCGATACCGATGGCCACGCCTTCAGGCCCGCTCAGGGTGCTGCCCGGAGCCAGCAGGTAGAGCGTCGGGTTGGAGTAGAACACCACGCACAGCAGCGCGATCCCCGACATCCAGGTGAAGTAGGCTTCCCATTTGAACCAGTGCAGGTTGTCCGGCATGGTCGGTGGGGCCAGTTTGTATTTTTCCAGGTGGTAGATACCGCCGCCGTGGATCGCCCACAGGTCACCGGCCAGACCGCTCTTGGGGTTGACCCGATTGAGGTTGTTTTCCAGCCAGACGAAGTAGAACGACGCGCCGATCCAGGCCACACCGGTAATCATATGAACCCAGCGCACGCTCAGGTTCAGCCATTCCAACAGATGTGCTTCCACAGTCTTTACCTCTCGCCTGTCACTCTGTTGTCGAGTGATCAGACCTTCTCTTATTGGTGGGGGGCGAGGATCAAACGCTCATCCTCTTTGAAAAAATGCTCATCGCAGTTATTGCCTGTGCCACTGCGATCAACCACCAGGAAGTCATCCCGCTTTTCGATCGTCAGCACCGGGTGGTGCCAGACGCCGCGATGGTAATTGATGCCCTGCCTGCCGTTGGTGACGAAGGCGCGGACCAAGCCTGATACAGGTACATCGCCAAGTGGCGCGACCACGATCAGAAAGGGGTTGCCGAGCAGCGGAATGAAAGCCTGGCTGCCCAGCGGATGACGCTCCAGCATGCTGACGGTCAGCGGCATGTCCTGCGCGTCGGCGCGGAAAATGCTGATGATCGCGTTGTCCTCTGGCGTGGCGGTCTGCACCGTCGCCAATTTGTGAAAGCGCATGGTCGAACCGTTGTTGATCATGAAGTGATCGCTGCCGTCGGTTTCGATCACGTCACCGAAAGGGGCGAAGGCTTCTTTGGTCAGCGGTTCAATCGTCAGTGTGCGCATGCTGGTCTTCTTACCTTGAATTCTATGTTGTTGGTTCTGCTTTTGTGGCGAGGGAGCTTGCTCCCGCTGGACTGCGCAGCAGTCCCTTCTTTTTTGGGGCCGCTTCCCAGCCCAGCGGGAGCAAGCTCCCTCGCCACAGGTTCAACCCTTATTTAGCGACCTTGCCCAATACGCGCAGGCGGCTCACACCACCATCCGGGAACACGTTGAGGCGGATGTGGGTGATCGGGCCCAGGGCTTTGATCTGCTCGGCGAAGGTGTGTTCGGCGTGCATTTCCAGCTTCTGGCTCGGCAGCAGTTCGCGCCAGAACAGCGACTGGGTTTCGATCTGGCTGTCGGTACCCCCTTTGACGAACGCGCCCTGGATCGAGCAGCTGTCCGGGTAGTTGCCTTTGAAGTGCAGGGTGTCGACGATGACTTTCTCGACTTCACCGGCATGGCCCAGGGCGACGATCACCCAGTCATTGCCCGGCGTGCGACGACGGGCGGTTTCCCAGCCGTCGCCCATGTTGATGCCGCGGCCCGGGTTGAGGATGTTGCTCATGCGGCCGAAGTGTTCGTCGGAGCAGGCCAGGGCGCGGCCACCGTTGAGGGCGGCAGCCAGGTCGACCTGTTCGTTGTCGCCAACGGCCGACCAGTCACGGTGCGGCACACCGTACACACGCAGACGGGCCACGCCGCCATCGGGGTAGATGTTGAAGCGCAGGTGACTGAACGCCTGGTCATTGTTGATTTCGTGGTAGTGATGGCTGTTGCCCTGCAGCTCGACGGCCGACAGCACTTCAGTCCACTGGGTGTTTTCGTTCGGCTCGCCTTCAGCCAGGAAGCAGGCTTCCAGGGAGGCCGACGGTGGGAAGTTGCCGGTGAAGAATGAAGTGTCGATGTCCACGCCTTTGATCGAGCCTGCGACGCCCAGGCGGATCACCGCGCTGTCGTAGCCTTCGAAGCGCTTGCGGCGCGACTCCCAGCCGTCCATCCACTTGCCGTTGTCATCGAACACGCCCTCCTTCCACACGGCCGGGGTCGGTTGGAACAGACGGTTGGCGTCTGCGAACCAGTCATCGGTGACCGAGATGATTTTGGTGCCCAGGCGGGCGTCGGCCAGGTTGACGAACTTCTCGAAAGGTACGGCGTAAGCTTTCATTCTTCTTGTCTGCCTTTAATAAGTTGGCTTGGGATGCTTGCAGGGCCCAGGGTACGGTTTGCGTTTGAGGGTACTCGGGCCAGGCTCGCTATAGGGTCAGTAAACGGAACAGGGCAATCTTGTTGATCTCTGCCAGCGCGCATTTGAATTCGGTATCCGCCGAGTTGTGAATGCGCGTTTCGAACGCCGCGAGGATCTGATGCCGGTTGCTGCCTTTTACCGCCATGATGAAGGGAAACTTGAACTTGGCTTTATAGGCGTCGTTCAGCTCGGTGAAGCGCTGGAACTCTTCGGCCGTGCATTGGTGAATACCGGCGCCAGCCTGTTCATGGGTGCTGGCTTCGGTCAATTGGCCCTGGACGGCAGCTTTACCGGCCAGGTCCGGGTGAGCGTTGATCAGGGCCAATTGACTGGCATGATCGGCGCTCAACAGGATGTCGCTCATGCGCTGGTGCAGGGTTTCGATCTGGTCGATCGAAGCGTCCTGGCCCAGGTCGAAGGCCTTTTCGGCCACCCATGGCGAATGCTCGTAGATATCGGCGAAAGCGGCGACAAAAGCGTCACGGCTCAGGCTCGACGGTTTGACGGTTTGAAAGGCGCTCATTTTGCGGCCCCTTGGTACGGGTGGGTTTGCTGCCAGTGGCGTGCGATGTCGACGCGACGGCTGAACCACACCTGTTCATGACTTTTAGCGTATTCGATAAAGCGCTTGAGCGAGGCCAGACGCGCCGGGCGGCCGATCAGGCGGCAGTGCAGGCCGATCGACAGCATCTTCGGCGCTTCGGCGCCTTCGGCGTAAAGCACGTCGAACGCATCCTTGAGGTATTCGAAGAAGTCGTCGCCCTTGTTGAAACCCTGGACCTGGGTGAAACGCATGTCGTTGGTGTCCAGGGTGTACGGGATCACCAGGTGCGCCTTGCCGGTCGGGTTGTTCGGTTCCCAGTAGGGCAGGTCATCGTTGTAGGTGTCGCTGTCATAGAGGAAACCGCCTTCTTCCATCACCAGGCGACGGGTGTTCGGGCCGGTGCGGCCGGTGTACCAGCCCAGCGGACGTTCGCCGGTGATTTCGGTGAGGATGCGGATCGCTTCGAGCATGTGCTCGCGTTCCTGGGCTTCGTCCATGTACTGATAGTCGATCCAGCGGTAGCCGTGGCTGCAGATCTCGTGGCCGGCATCGACCATGGCGCGGATCACGTCCGGGTGGCGCTGGGCGGCCATGGCCACGGCGAAGATGGTCAGCGGAATGTCGAATTCCTTGAACAGTTTGAGAATCCGCCAGACGCCTGCGCGGCTGCCATACTCGTACAGCGATTCCATGCTCATGTTGCGCGCGCCTTGCAGCGGCTGGGCCGAGACCATTTCCGAGAGGAAGGCTTCGGATTCCTTGTCGCCGTGCAGGATGTTGCGCTCGCCGCCTTCTTCATAATTGAGCACGAAGGACAGGGCGATGCGCGCATTGCCCGGCCAGTGGGGGTGAGGAGGGTTACTGCCGTAACCGGTCAGGTCGCGTGGGTAGTCAGCGCTCACTGCAGTCTTCCTTCTTATTCGTGGTAGCAGATTGTGTGGCGCGCCTGAGGTTGGAGGGCAGGCTGGCGTCACAGCGATGGGCTGATTGTATACAACTTTATATTCACTTTGTAAGCCTGATTTTTTGCATTTTTCCCTAACGGTCATCTTTGCGTGCTATCGGGATCAGCCTGCAAGAAATCTGCCTGATGGGTCAGCTAATGGTTTCGCGGTTCAGTGATCGTGCGCTTGAGCTGTTGATCCGCGGGAAATCAGTGGATGGCGCCGATGGCGGTAAAAATGTCGTTTTTATTGTGTACAATTTTTTTGAAAAGTGTCTTAATCAATCGCTCGCCGCAGCTTTTCGTGCTCCGAAACGGTGCGGTCTCCTTTTCAACTGACTTCGGGAGGCGCGAGGTCTGACTGCTTGATGCGGGCAGGCGCGCAGAATCAATGGGACGTTTGACTACACACGTTTTGGACGCAGCACACGGTTGCCCGGGCAGCTCGATCAAGGTCGAGTTGTACCGCGTTGAAGGCTCGCAGCTGGAATTGGTCGCCAGCGCGATCACCAACAGCGATGGCCGTGTCGATGCACCGCTGCTGCAAGGCGATGACTACCGCACCGGGGTCTATCAGGTTCAGTTTCACGCCGGCGATTACTACCGCGCCCGTGGCGTCCAGTTGCCGGAGCCGGCCTTCCTGGACGTGGTGGTGCTGCGCTTTGGCATCTCGGCAGAACAGGACCATTACCATGTGCCGTTGCTGATTTCGCCGTACAGCTATTCGACATACCGCGGCAGCTGATCCCCCAAGCAGCTGCCTCACCCGGGAAGCGACTGCGCATATAGCTTCTTTGGTCTTTCGCCCGCTCACACTGCGGGCTTTTTTTCGTGCGTCGATCGAGGGGGTCGATTGTCCGGGTCAGTGCCTTGGGTCATCCGATCGCACGATAAACACCGAACTCGGGTAATCCGCTGAAATGTGGCTCCCGCCTTTCAACCAGATCAATGTGTTGGCCGCTTCGGCGTTTTGCACCGCGCGCAGGGCGGGCAGGCCGATGAGTTGTGGCAGTCGCTCGGGGGCGAATCCGCGGTCGCTGCTGGAGGGGATGTGGATGCGTTTGCCATGTATGCGATGCAGGGTCATGTAGAACACGAAATCGTGCCCGGTGCGACGGAACACCAGTGCCGGGTAGGCCTGGGCGGGGGTCGGCTCGAACACCGTGTAGCCGTTGCGCGTGAGCAGGCCTTCCATGAAACGCTTGATGTCACCGGGGTATTGGGTGGTACTGAAGTAGCTCCAATCCTGGCGAAACTTTTGCGGGTCGAAGGTCAGTCGCTGGAGCGATGCCTGGTCGTCGGGAGCGGGCAATTCCAGTATTCGCGAAGTACCGTTGCCCGCAACCGTAGGCATGACCGGCAGCATGAGCAGTGGATCGGCCAGCTCCGGCCGGGGCGTGGCATTCAAAGTCTTCCAGTCATTGAACACCTGCCGCAGGGTCGTCAGCCCGGCGCCGTTTGCAGTGTCGGAGCCGTTGGCGAGGGCAAACTGTTGCCTGGCGACGTTCTGCTGGGCGACTTGCGAAAGATCGGCAAAATACGTCCCGACATACTCGGTCAGGGTTTTGTCGAAAGGCAGCGTCGGATCGATTTGCCAATGATGCGCCGGCGGCACCTGTATGGCGCCACGGGGTTGCTGTTCGGGGTGATGGCGCAGGACGGCCTCGAGCAGATCAAAATCGTAGCCCGGGTGTGCAGGGTTCTTGATGTAGGCAATCGGATGCTCCGGTGCACCGCGACGCGGCAGTGTCTGGTAATGCACACCTTCGGCGGTGATGACCTCGATTGAAGCCTGTTGCGGGCCGATTCCCCAGTTTTTCCAGGGTTCGGAAAGGGGTTGAGCCACGCGCCAGGTCAGCGTGCCTTCCACGCGCTCGAGTCGCGGGCCGGAGGGCGTGAGTTCCGACGGCTGCCTGGCGCGCAACTGCCCTTGCCAGTCGTTACCGAGCAACACCGTCCCGCCGTCGGCAAGGTCGACATACTGGCGCCCGGAGACGATGGAACGCACGCCGGTCTGCGGGTCGGGGGCGGGCAGCCGATCCACCATCGCGGGAGGCAGGTAGTAGTTGCTGATGGGATGGTCGGTGATGACTCGGCTGATGTGCATCTCGGCGGGAAGGTTGAAGATTTCCACCACCGGCGCCTGGGCATCGGTTGTTTGCGTGTGACCGGGCAATGGCTGCCGGGGTGGCGGGTCGGGCTGATGGCCGTGCGGGGTGATGGGGCGCCCGGGTACCGAGTCCGGGCCCGTGTCGCGTCTGCCGGGGGCGTTTTCGTTGGGCAACCCGGGGGCTTTGGGACGGCTGGGTGGCTTGGGTCTCATGGAAAATCGTGCTCCTTCGATGTCGTGGGAAGACCCGAGCGCCGGGGCGCTCAGGCAGTTCTCGCCGACGGAGCCGGCGAGAAGCGGGCCAGGTTCAACCTTCCCTGATGATGAAAACGGACTCGATTCCCGACGCCGTCTTCTGGGTTCCGCCCAGCAGCCAGACGACCTTGTCCTGGTCGTAGGCGGCGCGCAGTCGGGTTTGTGCCGCCTCGCCGATACGTGCCGCCAGGTGCGGGTCGGCCAGTTCGGCACCGGGATGGACGATCTGCCGGATGTTCTCGCCGTTGACACGACCGAGCTTCAGGAAAAACACGTAGTCATGGTTGGCGCGGGTAAACACCAGCGTCGGCCCCTGGTGCTCGTTCGCCAATGGAAAAACGTCGTAGCCGTTGCGCACCAACACCGTGCCCACCAGCTGTTTGAGGTTGAAATTGGAAGGGTCGCCAGCATAGTGATTCCACAGTCCCTGGAAACGCTGGGGGTCAAAATCCAGTCGCCGCAACGCGCCAGAAGGCTCGGCAGGCGTCACCGCCATCCACGTATTGTTGATTGCCCGGGGGACGATCGGCAGCATGAGCAACGGGTCGGCGAGTTCCTGTTGAGTGGTGCGGGCACTGCGTGCGTCGGCCCAGTGGCGAAAAGTCTGCTTCAAGACGGCAAGACCGCGGCTGTCGATCACCTCGGAATGATTGGCCCGGTTGAAGATGTTTCTAGCCACCGTGGTCAATGAGGTTTGCGTCAAATCCCTGAAGGTGTCGGCGACGTAGGCTCTCAGGGGCTTTTCGAATGGAAGCCGGTGTTCCAACACAACCCACTGGTCGTTCCTTTTGACCGTCCAGCGTGGTTGCAGCGCTGGTTCGATAAGCAGCATCTGTTCGAAAGCTTCATAGCGCGAAGGCGAGAACCGCGGGTGCTCCAGATAGGCAATGCGATAGGTCTGCGGCGAGCCATTGGGCACCACCCGGTAATGCAGCCCTTTGATTTCCACGGACTCCCCGGTCAGCGGTTTGGTCGAAGTGCCCCAGTTGCGCCACAGCGCGGGCGACAAATCCAGAGGGAAGAGGTTGTCCGCGAGCAGGTCATTGGCCAGGGCGGCTTCACCGGATGGTTGACCCGCGTCGTCATCCGGGCGTGGGCGGTGGCTCGGCCCAGGTTGTTCATCCGCACCTTTCCTGCGCCAGAAATCCGTGGCGCCGACTCGTTCCAGGACCGGGCCCGAAGCGTTCAGTTCATTGAGTGAAGTGGCGCGATACTGGCCGTCGTCGCCGCGTCGGACCAGGGTGATGCCTTCGTTTTCAATTTCCGCATAGATCGTCTGCCGTTTGCCGTAGCGCAGGCCATCGGCGAGGGGGGCGGGCAAATCCCTGACCAGGAAGGCCGATAGAAAGCTGATGTCGGATGTAGCGCCAGTGACGCTCGTTCCAGGTTGTTCGACTGGCGGCAGATCTGCCACTTCAACCTGAGGTTCACGGGGAAGGTTGTCCGCGTCACCCACGGGGCGATGGCTTCCTGATGGACCACCGGCGGTGGGCGTATCGGGATGGCGTCCCGGCTGGCCACTGTCGGGCGACTCGCGACGGGGTACTGTTCCGTCATCGGGGTGTCTGTTCGGTAGATCGGTATCCGGCGTATTGGGCCTGGGTACTTTTTTTGGCGGCTTCATAGGGTTGCTCCAGCGTCAGGTGCGACTGCAAATAGATGATCAAGTGCGCCCGGAAATCTTTTTCAGGGCGCGCTTTAATATTTATTGGTTTCAAGTGGGGCGAGCGGTAACTATGTATCGCGGCTGGATTCTTAATTAAGCAGTGTACTGATAAGTGTCACGCGCCGTGTGTGGATAGATTTGCCCAAATAACAAGTCAACGACATAAGTGGCACCGGATGCAGTAGTGACATGAATCTGCTCGACGGGTATGTCTTCGTTCTCGTATTCAGGCAGGTGAACGATCGTGCGCCCGATCAGCAAGGTGTTCCCCAGCAACTGGATATTGGCCGGGTCCAGATACCTGGAGTGAAAGCTCCAGGTCGATGCATTGGAAGTCCGGGCGGCGGCGCCCGGCGTGGAGATTCGCAGGGTCGTGTCTGCATGGAAATACACATGGTAGGTCGAGCCCTTGCCTTCCAGCGATGTCACGGTGTTCTGCAGGCGGGCGGGGAATTCGACACGCTGCGCATGGGGTTGCAGCACAATGGGCTGGCTGTCTTCAGGGCTGAGTAACAGATAATGGCCCGCACGTTTTTCCAGCATCAACAGGCCATCGAATTGTTTGACGCCCGGGGTTCTCAGGTCATCGAAATAGTTCGGCGAAGGCAGTTTGATCCGATAGGACACCCCGTCGCGCAGGGTAAGATTGAACGCCTGATTCAACGCCAGTCCCTTGGTGAACAATGATGTGTCCCGAATATTGGTGTAAGTGTTGGATAAGCTTGTGACTAGGTTGGCGAATTCAATGACGGCGTTGTTGAAGTATAGTTTTAGACCGAAGTGGCTGTACGTTAAATAGTGATTGCCATGGCGCTGTTCAACTTCCACTGTGTAAGTGGCTTGGGCTTTAATGATTTCGTTGCTGTCGCAGTCGATGTGAAGGGTATTGAGCGCTTTGTCATCTTTTTTTGTAATGTTGAAACAGGTCTGCCGAATATGGCGATCGATGAAGTAATGCGAAGGCTTGGTCGAACCTATTTCATGCTCGGGAGCATTGATGATCAGCGGTGCCGGGCGAGTGCCCTTGGCCAGTATCAAGACTTCGATGTCGGGGTTATCGGCGCCGGTCAATTCGGCGGGAAAGTCAGGGGTCAGCTGAAAACCGTCCTGGGTCAGAAAGCGCAGTTTCTGTTCCTGGAACAGGCGTTTGTCTGCCACGGTCCTGTAGACGTCCTTGATGATCAACCGTTGCTCCGGCCAATCTCCGTCTTCGCCACAGAGTGAAGCGATCACCAGAGCGTTGCCTTCGATCGACCATGTCTGAATACGCTCGAACGGCCAGTCCATGATGATCACGCTGTCTTGCTGCGGGTCTTCGGTGATGGTGACGGTGCCACTTTTGTGGGCGACGAAATATTGATCATTGCCGGCACCGCCCGCCGCGTGGCCGTAGCCACCCATCAAATAGATCGTGTCGTCGCCGGCGCCAGCGTCGATGCGGTCGTGGCCGCGGGAAACGATGCGGTTGGCACTGGCCGACCCTTTCACGAGGCTGCTCGCGCCGGCCAGGGTCTCGACGTTTTCGACGCTTTGCAGGGTGGTGTGGGCCGAGGAGGGCGCCGTGTCGTCATGGCTGAGCAGACCGATGCTGCAGTTTTCCAGATCGATCTCGAACCCCTTGTGAGTGGTCGAGGTGCGGCTGTCGAGGCGGCCCTGAAACACCAGGGTGTCGTTGCCCTCCTGGCCCAGAAGATGATTCTGCACCTGCCCGGGCGCAGGCTCCTTGAGTGCCTGTATGGCGCCCTCGAACAGAAACTGGTCGTCCTTTGCACCGCCCGTCAGGTGCTTGCTGCCTGGGCCATAACTGAAAAGATTGGGTTTGTTTTCGATGCCGATGACTTTGTCGTTGCCGCCGCCCAATAGCCATAGCGTTGCTTTCTCCTCACCCTCCGTGCCTTTCACCACCCCGGACAGATCCGAAGGTACGCCGTGGCGGGCATCGATGCTGTCGTCCCCATCCTGCACCGAAGGCAGTTTGATTTCTTTGGACGGTGTGGATTCGCGGCCCTGGGCATCGCGCTCGAACCAGAACACTTGTGAAGCTTGGAGGCTGACCCCGAACTTGCCGTTGACGATGGCTTCGATGCTGTCCTTCATCTGCCCGTCCAGCCACTTGCGTGCTTGGTTGGCGAGCATCTTCGAGTGCTGGTCGACGGCGACGGCGAGGGTGTAGCGGTCATGGATGCGCTGTGGCGGGTCCTGGTTGATGAACGCCAGGAAGCCCGTGACCAGGCGTTCATCGATGCTCAGTTCGATGTAGTCGTCGATGTCGTCCACCCGGCGCACGGCGCTGTAGATCTGCGAGCCGGTGATCAGGATGGCGGCCGCAGCGATTCCCACCGGCCCTGCGTGAGCGAAGCCGGCCAGTGCGGCGGTGCCGAGAATCAGGGTCAGGGCGGCGCTGGTCAGGTTCAGGCCGGCGGCGACGTAGTGGTCCAGCGCCTGTTTGCCCGTGGTCTGGGACGCGTCGTTCAAGGCCTTGATCGCGAAGTAGATGTCGAAGGGCAGGGTCAGTACGCCGGCGATCAGTCCTGCGGACCTGGACAGGTAGAGTCCGAAATGCGTCCGGGAGAAGCCCTGATAGATTCGGGCGCTGTTTTCAATCAGTTCCTGGGCGGTTTTCACCAGGCCGCGCTCGATGATTAGCGACCCGACCTCCGTCACCACCGCACCGGCACTGACTGCCGCTTCGGTGCGATCGCCGTGCTTGATCGCGTCCGAAATGCCTGTCAGGCCGCTGTAGATGCCGAACGCCTGCAGCCCCACGCCCATGCTGTTGACCACGTTGCTTTTCTGTTTGTTGACCCAGCCGGGGACGTTCTCGGGCAGGCGGGTATCGCGAATATCCAGTTTCTGCGCCGCTTGCAGCAGTCGGTCGAGCTTGTGCGTATGCGTGCCTTGCGCTTGGCTGAACAGCGGCGGGGCGGTCACCGAGCGGTGTGTGGCAACCTCGAACAACAGCGTCGCTACGGTGTAGTCGCCCACATCGCCGCTGGCTCGGATTCGCTGTTCGACATCGGCAGGGTCGAGCCGCAAACCGTCAATGAAGGCTTGGGGGGTGTGGCGAAAGTTGGTGTTGCCAATGTCCAGCGGCGCGCCGTGAACGGTGGCATTCATCAGCTGCAGTTCGATGCGGCTGACGGTGAAATGGCCGAAGGTGAGGGGGCCGTAATGGTGGTCCATGGCCCGAAGCACGCGTTCGCGTTTTTTTGCCGATCGAGGGGGCTGGCCTACGGGGGCGCTGGCGCCGTTGCTGCGAATGAAATCGGCAAGCTCCTTGTCGAGCGTGGCCAGGGAGGGTGGGTCGAAATCAGAGATTTTTACGTTGTCGTCGGTGGCAGTGAAATGATCGGCCATGGGAGCTTCCTTGTTCGGGGGGACAAAACGGTGGCCCGAACTGTAGGCAAGCGTGATGGGGCAAGCGCAATAACTATGTAGGGGGAGATGTTTCCCGGGATGTAAAAAAGATCGCAGCCTGCGGCAGGCCTACCTTTGGAATCGTTTTCCCTGCAGGCGCTGCCCAAGGCTTCGATCTTCTGATGTTGCTGTTATCGGCTCAACAGAGACGCCGCACCCGCACCACCAAACAACCCGGCACTGATCCGGTTGAACCAGCTCTGGCCCTTGCCGGTGCGCAGGTACCGTGCGGCGCCGTGGGCACCCAGGCCGTAGGCCACTTTGCACAGCAGGTCCAGCACGGTCCAGGTGGCAATCATCACCAGTAACTGCGCCAGGAACGGTTGTTCGGCACTGAGGAACTGCGGCAGGAAAGCGGCGAAGAACAGAATGTCTTTCGGGTTGCTGGCGCCGAGCATGAAGGCGCGACCGAACAAGGCGCGAAAGCGTGGCACCGGCGCAGCCAGCTGGACTTCAGCCCCGTGGGACGGCTGGCGCGATTGCTGCCAGCTCTGCCAGGCGAGGTAGAACAGGTACAGCCCGCCGACGATTTTCAATGCGCTGAACAGCTGTTGCGACGCCAGCAGCAGTGCGCCCAGGCCCAGTGCCGACGCACTCAACAGGCAGATCGAGGCCATCACGCCGCCGAGAAACGCCGGGTAGGAGCGGCGCAAACCGTAGTTCAGACTGTTGCTGATCATCAGCAAAGACAGCGGCCCCGGGATCAGGATCACCACCAGCGCAGCGCCGCTGAACAACAGCCAGGTTTCCAGACTCATCACTTTCCTCCATTTGCACAAAAGCCCCACCCGACGGGGTGAGGCTGTTTTCAATCCTGTACCGCTTACAAGAAGATGAACTTGGCGATGAAAATCGCGCAGAGCACCCACAGGCTCACGGATATTTCCTTGTACTTGCCGGTGCCGGCCTTCAGCGCCACATAGGTGATGAAGCCCAGCGCGATACCGTCGGCGACCGAGAAGGTCAGCGGCATCATGATCGCGGTGACGATCGCCGGAATGCTGTCGGTGGCTTCGTCCCACTCGATGTGGGCCATGCCGCCCATCATCAGCATCGCTACGTAAATCAGCGCACCGGCGGTGGCGTAGGCAGGGATCATCCCGGCCAGCGGCGCGAAGAACATGGCAGCAATAAATAGCACACCTACGGTCACGGCGGTAAGACCAGTCCGACCACCCGCTGCTACGCCAGCGGCACTTTCCACATAGCTGGTCACCGGCGGTACACCGACCACGGCCCCGAACACGCTGGAAGCACTGTCGGCTTTCATGGCGCGGGAGAGGTTTTCGATGCGCCCGTCGGCGCCTACCAGGTTGGCACGCTGGGCCACGCCCATCAGGGTGCCGGCGGTGTCGAACATGTGCACGAAGAGGAACGCCAGCACCACGCTGATCATGCTGACGTTGAACACGCCGGCGACGTTCATGGCCATCCAGGTCGGAGCCAGGCTCGGCGGCGCCGACATGATCCCTTCGTAATGCACCAGGCCCAGGCCCCAACCGGCCAGGGTCACGGTGATGATGCTGATGAGGATCGCGCCGAACACTCGGTGATAGCTGAGGATGGCGATCATCAGGAAGCACAGGGCGGCAAGCAGTGGGCCAGGTTCGCGCAGGGAGCCGAGCTTGATCAAGGTCGCCGGGCTATCGACGACGATACCTGCGGTTTTCAAGCCGATCAGCCCAAGGAACAAACCGACGCCGGCGCCCATGGCGAAACGCAGGCTGACCGGAATGCTGTTGAGCAGCCATTCACGGATGCGCGAAAAGGTCAGGAACATGAACAGCACGCCGGAGACGAACACCGCACCCAGGGCGGTTTCCCAGTTGTAGCCCATGGTGCCGACCACGGTATAGGTAAAGAACGCGTTCAGGCCCATGCCCGGCGCCAGGCCCACCGGCCAGTTGGCGTACAGGCCCATCAACAGGCAACCAAGGGCGGCGGCGATGCAGGTGGCGACGAATGCCGCGCCGTGATCGATCCCGGCGTCAGCCATGATGTTGGGGTTGACGAAGATGATGTAGGCCATCGTGATGAAGGTTGTCAGACCGGCAATCAACTCGGTCTTCACCGTGGTGCCATGCAAGCTGAGTTTGAAGATGCGCTCCAGCCAGCCATTGCGTAAAGGCGGCGAGAGATCCAGCGTCGATGCTTCGGATTTGCGGCTTTCCACAGCGAGTACTCCTCAAGAGTTTTATTTTTATTTCCAGGGCCGGACCCGAGAGAGGTGGCAGCGGCCCTTTGAGGTGCTTGCGATTTGTTGACTTGTTGGTCAGAAACTCGCACGAAGTGGATTATGCTTTTGTATACAAAGAAAGCAAATAATGTTTTTGAGTTTGTAGACGAAAGTTTTGGCAATAGGGATATATGTCGTCAGGTCGGGCCCCTTCGCGAGCAAGCCCGCTCCCACATTCGACCGCAATCCCATGGGAGAACGCGGTTGAGTGTGGGAGCGGGCTTGCCCGCGAAAGCGGCGTTACACCTTGCACACATCCAACAGATTGAAACCTAGTCTGACGACAACTGGCTTTTCCCCAACGCCAGATTCACCGCCAACCACCCATCCACCGCCGCTTCCCCGGCCTCGGCAAACACCCGCTCCAGCAATTTCACCTGCTCGCGGCGCAGCGCCTGCTCGAAGCGCGCCCCGTCCGAGGTCAATTCCAACAGCCGCTTACGCTTGTCCGTCTGCGAGGCAACACTGTCCACCAGGTGCATTTCCACCAATTGCCGCAGCGGCATGTTCAGCGCTTGCTTGCTGACGCCGAGCAATTCCAGCAGCTCCTTGACGCTGAGGTTCGGATAGCGGGCGATGAAAAACACGATGCGCTGATGCACCCGGCTCAAGCCTTTGCGCTCGAGCATTTCGTCGGCCTTGGCGGTGAAGGCCTGGTAGCCGAAGAAAAACGCTTCCATGGCCGCTTGCTGGGACATCGGGTTTTTAAGGTCAAGCATGTTGACGTATCCGTTCGGGTTGTCGTAATTTCGGTCAACCAGTTTGACTTATTTTCCTCAGGCCTCGCTAGCGGTGATCCCATGGCTTTTTCCGAACGTGTGTCGCGCCTCAAAAGTTCTCTGATCCGAGAAATCCTCGCCGCCGCCCAGCGCCCGCAAGTGATGTCGTTTGCCGGGGGGCTGCCGGCCGAGGCCATGCTGCCCAAGGTGGAGTGGGCGGATATGCCAGTCGCGATGGGCCAGTACGGCATGAGCGAAGGCGAGCCGGCATTGCGTGAGGCCCTGGCCGCCGAGGCACGAGCGTTGGGGTTGGCTTGCGAGGCGAGTCAGGTGCTGGTGGTCAGCGGGTCCCAGCAAACGCTTGATCTGGCGGCCAAGCTCTACATCGACCAAGGCACCCAGATCCTCCTCGAAGCGCCGACCTACCTGGCAGCGCTGCAGATTTTCCAGCTGTTCGGCGCCGATTGCCTCACCGTGCCGCTGCAGGCCGATGGCCCCGACCTGGCGCAGCTGCGGGCGCGCCTGGAACACCACCGTCCGGCGTTCATCTACCTGATCCCGACCTTTCAGAACCCCTCGGCCGTGCGCTACAGCGAGGCCAAGCGCGCGGCGGTCGCTGCGTTGCTCGATGAATTTGGCGTGACCTTGATCGAAGACGAGCCTTATCGAGAACTGACCTTCGACGGTGGCAGCGCCAAACCGATTGCCGGTCGCCTGAAAAAGTCCAGTTGGATCTACACCGGCACCGTGTCGAAAACCCTGCTGCCAGGCCTGCGCGTGGGCTACCTGATTGCCAGTCCTGACCTGTTTCCGCACCTGCTCAAGCTCAAGCAATCGGCGGACCTGCACACCAATCGCGTCGGCCAGTGGCAGGCGTTGCAATGGATCGGCAGTGAGCACTATCAGCAGCACTTGAGTGAATTGCGCGGCTTCTACCGTCAGCGCCGCGATGCGTTCCAGGCGGCGCTGGAAACCCATTTTGCCGATCTGGCGGACTGGAACATACCCCAGGGCGGGTTGTTTTTCTGGCTGACGTTGAAGCAGCCGCTGGACACTCGGACCTTGCTCAATGCCGCATTGGCCAACGATGTGGCGTTCATGCCGGGCGAGCCGTTCTTCCCTGAGCCGGATAAACATCACGGCCACCTGCGGCTGAACTTCAGTCACATCGACCCGGCGCGGCTGGATGAGGGGCTTGGGCGATTGGCGACGGTGGTGCGGCAGGCGCAGGCGGCACAAGCGGCTTGAGGTAGCGGTAGAAATGAATAAACCGGCCAATGAGCCGGTTTATTTTCGTCTGAATTTGCGGTGTTTGTGCTGACCTCTTCGCGAGCAAGCCCGCTCCCACATTCTGTTCACACAATCAATACCCTGTGGGAGCGGGCTTGCTCGCGAAGGCGCCAATCAGTGCGCAGCAAATCCCTCAGGCCGCCGCAAACCGCTTATCCAGGTAATCAATGATCACCTTGGACTCGTACATCCAGGTGGTCTTGCCATCTTCTTCGATACGCAGGCACGGCACTTTGACCTTGCCACCTTGCTCCAGCAGGGTCTGGCGATCCTGTTCGTTGTTCTTCGCATCACGCAGCGCAACCGGCACATTCAGGCGGCGCAGGGTGCGGCGGGTCTTCACGCAGAACGGGCAGGCGTGGAACTGATACAGGGTCAGGCCTTTGGCGGCGGCTTCGACCTGGGCCTGGGCGGCGGCGGGGCGCTGCTTCTTGCCAGGGCGAGTGAGGAAGTCGATGAAGATGATCAGTTGGCCGAGGCCGACACGAAGCGCTTTGACGAACACGTAGTAAGCCTCACGGGGCAATTGAGAAAGGCGCGCAGCTTACCTGATTTTTCACGGGCGAAAAAAAACCGGCGATGAATGCCGGTTTTCCTTGTGTCGCAAATTACTTGATCAGGCTGAGAAATTCGCTGCGGGTCGCCGCGTTCTCGCGGAACTCACCGAGCATCACCGAGGTGATCATCGACGAATTCTGCTTTTCCACACCGCGCATCATCATGCACATGTGCTTGGCCTCGATCACCACCGCGACGCCCAGGGCGCCGGTGACCTGCTGGACCGCGTCGGCGATCTGGCGGCTGAGGTTTTCCTGGATCTGCAGGCGGCGGGCGTACATATCGACGATCCGCGCCACTTTCGACAGGCCCAAGACCTTGCCGCTCGGGATGTAGGCCACGTGGGCCTTGCCGATGAATGGCAGCAGGTGGTGTTCGCACAACGAGTAGAGCTCGATGTCCTTGACCAGCACCATTTCGCTGTTGTCGGAGCTGAACAAGGCACCGTTGGTGACTTCTTCGAGCGTCTGCTCATAACCGCGGCAGAGGTACTGCATGGCTTTGGCGGCACGTTTTGGCGTGTCGAGCAGGCCTTCGCGGGAGACGTCCTCGCCCAATTGGCCGAGGATCGCGGTGTAATTCTGTTCCAGGGACATGAAACTACCTGTGGGATTTTACGCAAAGAACAAGGGTACGGTGGCGGACACGGCGCTGCAAGCGTGAAGCATCGGCTTTACTCGTCGCGACCTTCCATCATGGTGCGTTTGAGCATCACATACACCGCGCCGGCACCGCCATGTTTCGCCTGGCAGGAGGTGAAGCCGAGCACTTGCGGGTGCTGGCGCAGCCAGGTGTTGACGTGGCTTTTGATCATCGGCCGCTTGCCGTCCAGACGCACCGCCTTGCCGTGGGTGACGCGCACGCAGCGGATTTCGAATTTGGTCGCTTCTGCCAGGAAGGCCCACAGGGTCTCCCGGGCCTTTTCCACGGTCATGCCGTGCAGGTCCAGGCTGCCCTCGAACGGGATCTGGCCGACCTTGAGCTTGCGCATCTGGCTTTCCTGCACGCCGTCACGGGCCCACATCAGCTCGTCTTCCGGGCCGACGTCGATCACGAACTGATCGGACAACCCGTCGACGGTGGTGGCATCGGTGCGCACGGTGGCGGCCTGGCGCAGCTTGGCGATCTGTGCGCGGTCAGCCTTGGGTTTGCCGGTTTCGGCGCGATCATGCTTGATCGGCTTGACGCCTTGGATCGCGCTTTTGAACAGGGAAAAATCGTCGTCTTGCATGTCAGCCTCCGCGAAGGGCGGCCAGTTTACCCAACTTGCAGCGAATGGGCGCGCGACAAAACGCGCAGCGTTCGGCTCAGTCGTGTTTTTTCATCAGGTGCGGGGACATGTTCAGCTCTCGCGACTGGCGCGAGCGGCGACGGCAGCGGCGCCACAGCCATACGCCGAGGTACAGCACCACCAGGCCGATGCCCAGGATCACTGCTGCACCGGCACGGTTGGTGTTCAGTTCGCCCAGGGCTGGTGCGTGGCCCAGCAGGCTGGCGACACCGGCCATGGCCAGCAGCACGCCAGCGGTTGCCAGCAACGCGGCGAACGCCGCGCCGATTCGAAAACGCCAGTTGCGTTGCCCCTTGGGCCGCAAGCGACGAGCGTCAAAACCATCGGATAACTTCATTCCGACCTTCCTCAATGGGTATCGGCCCTTCGACCGGGAGTTGACCGGGATGTTCCTGAGGCTAAGACAATTACGGCTAATGAGAGGCTTTTGCGGATGAGCGGCGATACAGGCCGCTCATTGAGCGACGATCAGACCAGGTCGTTGGTCTGGGCCACGGCGGCAAAGTTGTCGGCCATGATCGCCATTTCGGTCTGATGCACATGCGCGGCGCTCAGCACACCGCCCTTGTAAGGCAGATCACGGGTGGCGCAGGCATCCTCGACCAGGGTGCAGCGGAAACCCAGGTTTTTCGCCGCGCGCACCGTGGTGCTGACACTGGAATGGCTCATGAAGCCGCACACCACCAGGTCCACCGACCCCAGTTCTTCGAGGCGTTTTTTCAGATCGGTACCGTGGAAGGCACTCGGCAGGATTTTTTCGATCTTGATTTCGCCGGCCAGCGGCTCCAGCCCCGGGATGAACTGCCCGCGCTCGCCGCGAGGGTCGAACAGGCCGCCGACGGTGCCGAGATGGCTGACATGCACAATGGGGCGGCCGGCCGCGCGGGCAGCCGTCACCAATTGCTTGATGTTCGCAACCGCCGCATCCATGCCACTCAGGGCCAGGGGGCCGCTGAGGTATTCTTTCTGGGCATCGATGATGATCAGGGTCGCATGACTCAGTTTGGCTGCTGCATAGCCGCGGCCGCTGAGTTGAAACATCGTTTGTGGAACGGACATTCTGGGGCTCCTTGGAGTGGGGCTTTTGCGACATTGTCCTCTGGCTGAGCGCTTCTGTGAATCGCTACCATCGTAGGCGCCGTCGTTACTGGCGTGCAGCGTTGTCAAGTGGCCCGTTTTGTTCAATGCCCAGCTGCAAAAAGAGAATAGTCCTACATCTGCACCGGTGTTTTTCCCGCGTCGTCGTGGCGACATTTGGCTGATAGAATCGCCCGTCGTATTTTCTGGAGTTTGCCGTCGTGATCACTTCCCGCCTTCGCACCCTGCGTGACCACATCCGTTGGGCCGTCAGCCGCTTCCATGGGGAGGATCTGTTTTTCGGCCATGGCACCGACAACGCCTGGGACGAAGCCCGGCAATTGGTGTTGGGCGCTTTGCACTTGCCGTGGGAAATCGCTGACAGCTACCTGGACTGTAATCTGGAAGAAGACGAAGTGGTGCACCTGCAGCTATTGCTCAAGCGCCGCATCGAAGAGCGCGTGCCGACGGCTTATCTGTTGAACGAAGCCTGGTTCTGCGGCATGTCGTTCATCGTCGACGAGCGCGTGCTTATCCCGCGCTCGCCGATTGGCGAGCTGATCGAGAACCGCTTCGCGCCATGGCTGGGGGCCGAGCCAGCGCGGATTCTTGACCTGTGCACTGGCTCGGGTTGCATCGGTATCGCCTGCGCCTATGAGTTCCAGGATGCCGAAGTGGTGCTGGCGGATCTGTCGTTCGAGGCGCTGGAAGTGGCCAACCAGAACATCGAGCGCCATGGTGTCGACGAGCGGGTCTACACGGTGCAGGGCGATGGGTTCGACGGCTTGCCAGGGCAGCGTTTCGACCTGATCGTGTCGAACCCGCCCTACGTTGACGCCGAAGATTTCGCCGACATGCCGGACGAATACCAGCATGAGCCGGAATTGGGCCTGGCCTGTGGCGACGACGGTTTGAACCTGGTGCGCCGCATGCTTGCCGAAGCGGCGGATCACCTGACCGAGAAGGGCTTGCTGATTGTCGAGGTGGGCAACAGCCAGGTGCATGTCGAAGCGCTGTACCCGGAAGTCGATTTCGCCTGGCTGGAGTTCGAGCGCGGCGGGCATGGCGTGTTCATGCTGACGGCCGAGCAGTGCCGCGATCACCAGGCGTTGTTTGCGTCCCGGGTCTGACTTCGGGACGCCTTCGCGGGCAAGTCTCGCCCCTATAGGTATCGTATGTGCATACGACACAACCCTGTAGGAGCGAGGCTTGCCCGCGAAGGTCGCACCTCGGTCTCAAAGCTTCATCGATGCGTCGCAATCCAGATCAACAGCCCCGCCTGAAACACCGCAAACGCCACCAGACAGGTAATGGTGAACCGCAGCCCGGCGTCTTCGCGTTTGTACTTGCTGACTTTCTCTTCGTGTTTCTTAAGTTTGACTTCCTGCTCGGCCAGGTTCTGCTCGGCCTGCTGCAGCATCTGCGCCGCCTCGAGAATTTCCACCACCTGCACTTTTTCGGTGTTCCAGTCACCCAGCAGGTCGCTGACCTGTACTTCCTTGACGCTGCCCTTCAAATGCTGGGCATCGGCGTACGCCACGTCGAAACCGTGCACCCGCAGGAAATGATCGCGGCGCAGGCGCGTGTCTTCGCTCAGGGCGTCCTTGTTGTTCAGATCGGTGCCGTCGACGGTGTAGCCGGGCCAGCGTTTCTTCACCCAGTTGATGCCTTGCGCCGCCATGAAGCGGCCGATGCCGCGGTTCAGCGGTTCGATCTGCAGGCCGCTGTCGGGGCCGAAGTGCACGCGTTTTTCGCTGTGGTCGACCCACACGTCCAGATGGTTCTGCTCCTTGCGCACCCGCTGGCCGGGCAAGGTAATGCTCATGCGCATGAGGCTGTGTTTTTTGTCGTTGCGTTCGGCGTAGCCGAATTCGACGAAGCGCAGGGGCCGCCCGCCCGTGTTGCGATCGGTCTGCAAGGGCGCCAGGCGGAGCATCTTGTGGTGCTCGACGTGGACGTCCGCCCAGGGCAGCTCCACCGCTGGCGGTGCGTCCTTTTCAGCAGTGGTATCGGGTGAAGTCGGGGTATCAGTCATGACGGCGAGATCCTGTCCAAGCTCAGCTCGTCGCCAGCCCGTGCGCTGGCGACATAGGCTTATCGGCCGTTTTCTTCAAGACTGGAGTGCAAACAGCGCTTAACTTGCGCGAAGTCCGTCAATAAACCCGAGGATGCGCGCGCCCAGTTCTGCTGCCAGCGGCAAATTCGGGTCTTTGTAGGAAGCCAATTGCCGTTTGACGTCGTTGGGCACGATACGCAGGACATGATTCATGCCTTCGATCTCGGCCAGTTCGGCATCGGGTTTGGCGGCCTTGAGCAGGCGGGCGTCGTTCAGCCCGACCTGGATATCGTTGCTGCCCTGGATGATCAGCGCCGGCATCTTCAAGTGTGCGAAGGCCGCCGCCGGGTCCTGGCGGAACAGCGAAACCAGGTACGGCTGCACGCTCGGGCGGAAAATCACCTGCAGCGGCGGCGGCACGTTGTCGTCGGTTTTCCCGGCCTGGAGGCTGTCGAGCAGCTCGTTGCTGCGCAGCATCAGCGGCGGTGGCAGCCGATTGCTCAGTTGCTGACGCAGGACCTGCGCGATGGGCCTTGCGCTGCCGGACATGGAAATCACCGCCGCCGCATCGACCCCCGGCGCCGCGAGGCTGGCGATGAGCGCGCCTTCGCTGTGACCCAGCAGGATCAGTTTGCCGAAGCGCGGATCAGCCTTGAGTTTGCGTCCCCAGGCTTGGGCGTCATCGACATACTTCTCGACCGTCAGGTCGCGCTCGTCCGGGGTGGCCGCCAGGCTCGCCGCCACGCCGCGCTTGTCGTAGCGCACGCTGGCGATATTGTGCTTGGCCAATACCCAGGCCAGACGCTTGAGGCTGTCATTGCGCCCGCCGTCGGGGTTATTGCCGTCACGATCCGTGGGGCCGGAACCGGAAATGATCAGGACAACGGGAACCGGCGTATCGGATTTGGGCAGCAGCAGCGAACCGAACAGTTCGCCGGTGCCGGTATCCAGGGTGATCGGCCTTTGCAGGACAGTGGCCTGGGCGAAGCCGGATATCAGGGTAAGGGTCAAGAGCAAAACTCGCAGCATCATCACGCCATCATCAACAAGGTGCCGGTTGGACTCGCAGGCACCCATAAGGTTCGAGGATGAACTACTTGGGTAGCCTGCGTATACTGGCGCCCATTACGTATTTGGGTTCGAATTCACGGAGCGTCCTGCATGTCCGGCAATACCTACGGCAAGCTGTTCACTGTCACCACCGCTGGCGAAAGCCATGGTCCGGCGTTGGTCGCCATTGTCGATGGCTGCCCGCCGGGGCTGGAGATTTCCCTGGAGGATCTGCAGCGCGACCTGGACCGGCGCAAGCCCGGCACCAGCCGCCACACCACGCAGCGCCAGGAGGCCGACGAAGTCGAAATCCTCTCCGGCGTGTTCGAAGGTCGCACCACCGGTTGCGCCATCGGCCTGCTGATCCGCAACACCGACCAGAAGTCCAAGGACTACTCGGCCATCAAGGACCTGTTCCGACCGGCCCACGCCGACTACACCTATCACCACAAATACGGCGAGCGCGATTACCGCGGCGGCGGTCGTAGCTCGGCCCGGGAAACCGCCATGCGTGTGGCGGCCGGCGCGATCGCCAAGAAATACCTGGCCAGCCAGGGCATCGTCATTCGCGGCTACATGAGCCAGCTTGGCCCGATCGAAATCCCGTTCAAGACCTGGGACTCGGTGGAGGAAAACGCCTTTTTCAGCCCCGATCCGGACAAAGTGCCAGAGCTGGAAGCCTACATGGACCAGTTGCGCCGCGACCAGGATTCGGTCGGCGCCAAGATCACCGTGGTTGCCGAAGGCGTGATGCCGGGCCTGGGCGAGCCGATCTTCGACCGCCTCGACGCCGAACTGGCCCATGCGCTGATGAGCATCAACGCGGTCAAGGGCGTGGAAATCGGCGCCGGTTTCGCCAGCGTCGCCCAGCGCGGCACCGAACACCGCGATGAGCTGACCCCGCAAGGTTTCCTCAGCAACAACGCCGGCGGCATTCTCGGTGGTATCTCGTCCGGCCAGCCGATCGTCGCGCACCTGGCGTTGAAGCCGACGTCCAGCATTACCACCCCGGGCCGCTCCATCGACATCCACGGCAACCCGGTCGACGTCATCACCAAGGGGCGTCACGACCCGTGCGTGGGCATCCGCGCCACGCCGATCGCCGAAGCGATGATGGCCATCGTGCTGATGGACCACCTGTTGCGTCACCGTGGGCAGAACGCCGATGTGCGCGTAAGCACGCCGGTGCTGGGTCAGCTTTAATGGCTGACTTCAAGGCCGCCGCAGTCTGATGGCTGCGGCGCTGCCGTACTGGCGGCTCTCCAGTTTCTATCTGTTCTATTTCGCCTTGCTCGGTTCGACGGCGCCGTTCCTGGCGCTGTATTTCGATCACTTGGGCTTTGCCCCCGCACGCATCGGCGAACTGGTGGCGATCCCGATGCTGATGCGCTGCGTGGCGCCGAACATCTGGGGCTGGCTCGGTGACTATACCGGGCGGCGCCTGGCCATCGTTCGCTTCGGCGCCGTGTGCACGCTGCTGACCTTCTCATTGATCTTCGTCAGCAAGACCTACGCCTGGCTGGCGATGGTCATGGCCTTGCATGCGTTCTTCTGGCACGCGGTGTTGCCGCAGTTCGAGGTCATCACCCTGGCGCATCTGCAGGGCCAGACCTCGCGCTACAGCCAGATTCGCCTGTGGGGCTCGATCGGTTTCATCATCACGGTGGTCGCCCTTGGGCGCTTGTTCGAATGGCTGAGCCTGGACATCTACCCGGCGGCGCTGGTGCTGATCATGGCCGGCATTGTCCTGAGCAGCCTGTGGGTGCCCAATGCCCAACCGGTGCAGGGCGCACGGTTGGCGGGGGAGGGTTTCCTGGCTCAATTGCGCGGCCCCGGTGTCCTGGCGTTCTACGGATGTGTGGCGCTGATGCAGATGAGCCACGGTCCGTACTACACCTTTCTGACCCTGCACCTCGAACGCCTGGGCTACAGCCGCGGGGTGATCGGCATGCTCTGGGCCGTCGGTGTGGTGGCCGAGGTGCTGATGTTCATGGCCATGAGCCGGATCCTCGCGCGGGTTTCATTGCGCCGGGTGTTGCTGGCCAGTTTTCTGCTGGCGGCGCTGCGTTGGGTGTTGCTCGGCTCGCTGGCGGAGTTTCTCTGGGTGCTGTTGTTCGCCCAGGTCCTGCATGCGGCGACCTTCGGCAGCTTTCACGCCGCTGCCATAGCCTTCGTGCAACGTAGTTTCGGTCCGCGCCAGCAAGGCCAGGGCCAGGCGCTGTACGCCGCGCTGGCCGGCACCGGTGGTGCGCTGGGCGCGCTGTATTCCGGCTACAGCTGGAATGCCCTCGGCCCGGCATGGACCTTTAGTATTGCCAGTCTCGCAGCCGTCGCGGCTGCCGTTATCATAGCCACACGCATGCAAGAGGACAGGCCATGAGCCTTACCCGTGAACACCTCGCCCAGGAAATCATCGACGCCGGGCGTTTTCTGTATGGTCGCGGCTGGTCGCCGGCCACCAGCAGCAACTATTCGACGCGACTGTCGCCCACCGAGGCCTTGCTGACCGTCTCGGGCAAGCACAAGGGCCAGTTGGGCCTGGACGATGTGCTCGCCACGGATCTGTCGGGCAACAGCCTGGATCCGGGCAAGAAACCGTCCGCCGAAACCCTGCTGCACACCCAGCTGTACAGCTGGCGTCCAGAGATCGGCGCGGTGCTGCACACCCATTCGGTGAACGCCACGGTGCTGTCGCGCCTGACCCCGGGGGACTTCATCGAGTTCGAAGACTACGAGTTGCAGAAAGCCTTCAGCGGTGTGTCGACCCACGAATCCAAGGTGCGGGTGCCGATTTTCGACAACGACCAGGACATTGCACGCCTGGCGGCCAAGGTGCAGCCTTGGCTCGAAGACCACCCCGATTGCGTCGGCTACCTGATCCGCGGCCACGGCCTCTATACCTGGGGCGCGCGCATGAGCGATGCGCTGCGGCAGATCGAGGCCTTTGAATTTTTGTTCGAGTGCGAGTTGAAAACCCGCTCGCTCTTTAACCGTTAAGGAGTTGCCCTGATGAGCAGCCTGTCCGTCTACCACGTCTCAAGCCCTGACATTCCGAACAAGGTGCTGACCCATCTCGAAGACATCCAGTCGACCCTGGCCGAGCAGGGCGTGCGCTTTGATCGCTGGCAGGCCGCCGCGAAGATCCAGCCCGGCGCCAGCCAGGAAGAAGTGATCGCCGCTTACCAAGAACAGATCGACAAGCTGATGACCGAACGCGGGTACGTCACCGTCGACGTGATCAGCCTCAACAGCGATCACCCGCAGAAAGCCGAATTGCGCGCCAAGTTCCTCGAAGAGCACCGCCATGGCGAAGACGAAGTGCGCTTTTTCGTCGCCGGTCGTGGCCTGTTCACCCTGCACATCGACGATTACGTCTACGCCGTGCTGTGCGAGAAGAACGACTTGATCTCGGTCCCGGCCGGTACCAAACACTGGTTCGACATGGGTGAGCACCCGCATTTCGTGGCGATCCGCCTGTTCAACAACCCGGAAGGCTGGGTGGCGAATTTCACCGGCGAGGACATCGCCAGCCAATTCCCGCGTCTTGAGGACTGAGTCTATGTCGATCAAAGCAATCCTCACCGACATCGAAGGCACCACCAGCGCGGTGAGTTTTGTGTTCGACGTGCTGTTTCCCTACGCCGCCAAACATCTGCCGGACTTTGTTCGCCAGCAGGCCGAGCGCGGGGACGTGGCTGAGCAATTGGCCGCCGTGCGTCGCGACAGCCACGAGCCGGACGCGGACGTCGAGCGGGTGATCGAGATCCTGCTGGGCTGGATCGCCGAAGACCGCAAGGCCACGCCACTCAAGGCATTGCAGGGAATGGTCTGGGAGCAGGGGTATCAGGCCGGGCAGCTCAAGGGCCACGTGTACCCGGATGCCGTTGAAGCGCTCAAGCGCTGGCACCAGGAAGGTTTTCAACTGTTCGTTTATTCGTCGGGTTCGATCCAGGCGCAGAAACTGATCTTCGGCTGTTCCGAGGCGGGGGATTTGACGCCGGTGTTCAGCGGCTATTTCGACACCACGTCCGGGCCCAAGCGCGAAGCGCAGTCCTACGTCAACATCGCTCAGGCGCTGAAGATCGAGGCTTCTCAGGTTTTGTTCCTGTCGGACATCGTCGAAGAGTTGGACGCGGCACGTGCGGCGGGCATGGTCACCTGCGGGCTGGCCCGTGAGGGCGGGGAATTGGCGGGGCATGTCACCGTGGACAGCTTTGCGCGGATCGATCCCTCCAGCTTCTGATAACTGCAGGGAAGGGTTCGGCGCAAAAAAAACAGGCCGCGACATCAAGGTGTCACGGCCTGTTTTTTTAAGCGTTACAGCGAATGATAAGTCGGCAATGCAAACCGCTGCTGACTCTGCAGCATGGAAATCTGCGGCAACTCGCTGGCCTGTTCGGCGAGGTCGCGGCGGATGGCGCTGATCACCCAGGACAGTTGGTCGCCATTGTGCAGTTGCTGATAGGAGATCGAGCGCTTGAAGACTTTGTCCTCACCGCCGCGCAGGGTCAGGAGAATGCCGCCGTCAGGGCGAGGCTGAGTCGCGACTTCAAAGTTGGAGAACAGGGATGCAAATTTTTCCTGGATCAGGCTCATGTCGTTCGGCTCCGTGATGGCTTAAGTGGCAAGCATGCACAGAGGGTTGCAGTGATTGTGCCAGCACCGGGAAAGAATTAATTTCCTTTAAAAACAACAACTTAATAATTTAGTTGATTTTTTCTTTCGTGCAATTTGCAAGAAGGGCCATCGTGCATCCTGCATTTTGCGGGTTTATCGCCGATCGGATTGAACCAATTGGCAGGTCGATACTCCCTCGCTTCGATCGTCAGATTGCGGATACAAAACATTTCAAAAACCGCGTGTACAGCTCAAGAACCGTTGACGTATTTTCGGGCTTCCATCAGCGCCGCCCGACAATAAAAAGATCGAACGGGAGCCACCATGAGCGACACGATTACCTGGGGCATGATGCTCCGCAAGCTGCCTTCCATTGCCATAACCCTGCCACGGGTGATCAAGGGCATGAAGGTCGCCAACGTCACGGATCCGACCCAGGCGTGCGGGCTGGCGTGGAGTTTCGAACAGGCCACCCTGCGCAATCCCAACGGCCCGGCACTGCTGCACGACGCGGTGTCGCTCAGTTATGCACAGGTCAACCAGTGGGCCAACCGCATCGCTCATCACCTGATCAGCCAGGGCATCGGCAAGGGGGATGTGATCGCGGTGTTCATCGAGAACCGCCCGGAACTGTTGGTGACGATATTGGCGGTGGCCAAGGTCGGTGCGGTCAGCGCCCTGCTCAATACCTCGCAGACCGGTGATGCACTGGTCCACAGCCTGAACCTGGTGACACCAACGGCCATCGTGGTCGGCGAAGAGCTGATACAGGCATTTCTGGCGGTTTGTGAACGGGTGAGCATCGCGATGTCGCGGCGCTGGTTCGTTGCCGATCAGGACACCTACGATCATCCAGGCCTGGCGCCCGAAGGCTTCATCAATCTGATGACCGCCAGCATCGATGCCGACAGCGACAACCCGGCCAGCAGCCAGCAGATTTTCTTCGACGACCCTTGCTTCTACATCTATACCTCCGGCACCACCGGACTGCCCAAGGCCGGGGTGTTCAAGCACGGCCGGTGGATGCGCAGTTGCGCCAGCTTCGGGATGATCGCGCTGGACATGCGCCCGACCGACATCGTCTATTGCCCCTTGCCGCTGTACCACGCCACCGGCCTCTGCGTGTGCTGGGGCTCGGCCGTCAGCGGCGCGGCGGGGTTCGCCATGCGCCGTAAATTCAGCGCGAGCCGGTTCTGGAGCGACGTACGCACCTACCGTGCAACCACACTGGGGTATGTCGGTGAACTGTGCCGTTACCTGGTCGATCAACCGCCCGCCGCCGACGACCGCCAGCACGCCGTGACCAGGATGATCGGCAACGGCCTGCGCCCCGGGGCGTGGCGAGCGTTCAAGACCCGCTTCGGCGTCCGGCACATTTGCGAGCTGTATGCCGCCAGTGACGGCAATATCGGCTTCACCAACATTCTGAATTTCGACAACACCGTCGGCTTTTCCCTGATGTCCTGGGAATTGGCGGCGTACGACCACGACAGCGGCGCACCGATCCGCGCGGCCAATGGTTTCATGCGCAAGGTCGGCAAGGGCGAGCAGGGATTGTTGCTGGCGAAGATCGACGACAAGGCGCCGCTGGATGGCTACACCGATCCGCAGAAAACCGAGAAGGTCGTGCTTCGAGATGTGTTCGTCAAAGGCGACCTTTACTTCAACACCGGCGACTTGCTGCGCAATATCGGTTTCGGTCACGCGCAGTTTGTCGATCGCCTAGGGGACACCTATCGCTGGAAGGGCGAAAACGTCTCGACCACCGAGGTCGAAAACATGCTGCTCAGACACCCGCAGGTATCTGAAGCCGTGGCGTACGGCGTGCAAATCCACAACACCAACGGCCGGGCCGGTATGGCCGCGATCACCCCGGCCGAATCCCTGGCGACCCTGGACTTCAGCGAATTACTGGCGTTCTTGCGGCAACAGTTGCCAGCCTATGCGGTACCGTTGTTTTTGCGGGTGAAGGTGAAAATGGAGACCACCGGGACCTTCAAGTACCAGAAGAATCGGCTCAAGGACGAAGCCTTCGACCCGGCAAAAACCGGTGATGATCCGATCTATGCCTGGTTGCCGGGTACTGACACCTACGTGCAGGTCACCGGGTCGTTGCTTGCCAATATTCAGGGCGGGCGATACCGCTATTGAAAGTCGCTATGGCGAGCGATCAGAAAAAAGAAGTGACAGTGCAGGGGCTGCTCGGGAAACTGTCGGCTTTTCGAATGACAGAATCAGGAGTGTCCAATGTCAGACCAAAGCCGCCAGATGACCCCCGAAGAAGCCGCCGAATTTGCCGAACAGGTATTCAACAAGGCACGGGAGGGCGATGCGGCCATGATGGCTGCGCTGCTGACCAAAGGCCTGCCGCCGAACCTGCGCAATCACAAGGGTGACACGTTGCTGATGTTGGCTGCGTACCACGGCCATGTCGAAACGGTAAAGGTGTTGCTCGAACACAAGGCCGACCCGGAAATCCGCAACGACAACGGCCAGAGCCCGATTGCCGGCGCTGCGTTCAAGGGCGACCTGGCGGTGGTCACGGCGTTGGTGGAGGGCGGCGCGCAAGTCGAAGGTTCGTCGTTCGACGGCCGCACCGCGCTGATGATGGCCGCGATGTTCAACCGCGTGGCCATCGTCGACTACCTGATCAGCAAAGGTGCCGATCCGAAAGCCAAGGATGCCAATGGCATTACGGCGCTGGATGCGGCCAAGACCATGGGTGCTACCGATACCGTTGCCCAGCTGGAAAAACTGTTGGGCTGACACCGTGATCCTGTGTGGTGACGGGATTTGTTGGCCGCCTGGCAACAGGGCAGGTCCGCAGCTGCCATGGAATGCGTTATCCTTCGCGCCCTCAAAAGTCCCCAGCTACAGGATCCGCCCCATGAAAGCCGCACTGGTCGAAATCATCAGCAAAATCAGCTCCGGGTGCATGAGCGATGACGAGATCCTCAAGGTCGCTGATGAAGCGGCCCAGGCTTACGCCGATCCAGAGGCTTTCCTGGCCGCCAACCCGGACGTCAACTACGACGACACTTTCCCGATCCCGCTGGGTGAATGGGTCGTGGTCGGCAGCCTGCCGGAGACCGTGCTGTTCCAGGCAGACACCTACCAGGACCTGTTCACCCGGATCGTCGCCTCGTTCGGCCCGGGCGTGGAGTTCAACCTCAAGCCCAAGCAACTGGCTAAAACCGAAGCCCTGACTGCGCTCAACCGCATCCAGGTGCAAATGAGCAGCCTGAACAAGGAAAACGGCGGCTACATGTTGATGAATTTCAGTCAGTTGCTCGACGACGAACTGCAGGTGGTGCTGGTCTACGGCAACGACGTGCCACGGGTGCTGGAACTGTGCGCGCAGGTCGGTATCGCCGCCGCGCCTGCCCTGGAAGCCTTGAAAGTGGCCATTCACGTCTGACAAGGCTGTCAATAAAACGGAACCCTGAGCATGCCCGGCTATCCTAAGGGGGCATATCACTCTTAGGGAGCATTACCATGGGTTCAACGTTCAACAGCCTGGTTGGCCTGATCATTCTTGCCCTGGACATCTGGGCAATCATCAATGTGCTCAAAAGTGGCGCCGAGACCGGGATGAAAATCCTCTGGGTGCTGTTGATCGTCCTGTTGCCGGTCCTGGGCCTGATCATCTGGGCAATTGCCGGGCCGCGGGGCAATGTGCGGATCTGATCCAGTCACCACTGACCCGGTGGGAGCGGGCTTGCTTGCGAACGCGGTGTGTCATTGAACACACAGTGCGCCGACACACCGCGTTCGCGAGCAAGCCCGCTCCCACAGGGAATGTCGCCAGCCGATCATCTGAGGTTCGACCTGTCATCGTCCGCGACGTAGAATGCGCGCCTTTCCCGGGCAATCGAGGCGTTCGATTGGCCTTCATGGGCGGGTAACCGTCCGTTGCCAGCGCATTCATCGGAGCACTTCCCATGAGCATCACCCCCACCAGCGACTACCTGGAAACCCTTTACGAAGGCTACGGCCAGCGTTTTCGGATGGACAAACTGCTGCACGAAGTGCGCACCGAGCACCAGCACCTGGTGATTTTCGAAAACCCGCGCATGGGCCGGGTCATGGCGCTGGACGGCGTGATCCAGACCACCGAAGCCGACGAATTCATTTACCACGAGATGCTCACCCACGTGCCGATCCTGGCCCATGGCAACGCCAGGCGCGTGCTGATCATCGGCGGCGGCGACGGCGGCATGCTGCGTGAAGTGACCAAGCATGCCAGCGTCGAGCACATCACCATGGTCGAGATCGACGGCACCGTGGTCGACATGTGCAAGCAGTTCCTGCCGAACCACTCCAACGGCGCCTATGACGACCCGCGCCTGAACCTGGTGATCGACGACGGCATGCGGTTCGTCGCCAACACCACGGAAAAATTCGATGTGATCATTTCCGACTCCACCGACCCCATCGGTCCGGGCGAAGTGCTGTTTTCGGAAAACTTCTACCAGGCCTGCCATCGCTGCCTGAACGAAGGCGGCATCCTGGTGACCCAGAACGGCACGCCGTTCATGCAGATCGAAGAAGTCAAAACCACCGCCGGTCGCCTGCGCAGCCTGTTCCCGGACTGGCACTTCTACCAGGCCGCCGTGCCGACCTACATCGGCGGCTCGATGACCTTCGCCTGGGGCGCGACCAACCCGGCCTGCCGCCAGCTCAGCCGTGAAACCCTGCAACAGCGTTTCGCCGGCAGCGGTATCGTCACGCGCTACTACAACCCCGAGATCCATATCGGGGCGTTCGCCTTGCCGCAGTACGTCTTGCAGGCTGTGAACAAGCCCAGTAACGACTGATCGTTGAGTTCACCTGTAGGAGCCGAGCTTGCTCGCGATGGCGGTGTATCAATCGATATTGCTGTCGGCTGGCACGCCGCCATCGCGAGCAAGCTCGGCTCCTACAGGTCCCGGTGCTGGTCCGGGTTTTGTGGTGTTCATCCCACCCGTGCCAATTCATTGGAACGATCAGAAACGGCACCAGTCCAGATAGGTGTAAGCCCACTTGCGGGTTTGTACGAGGAGGCACTGATGCAAAAGTGGATGATCACTTTCGTGGACGATCACGGCGAAACAGTCGACGAAGTCTTTGAGAGCGACGAATGCCCGGATAACGAGCAGGCTGCCCGACTCATCAAGGAACGGCTTCTTCCTGTTGCCGCGCAGCTGGATCTCAATGATTTCGAAGGGCGTACCGCGGACGCGAGCGTCAAAGACCTCAAAACCCAGAACAGCATTCAAATCCTCGGCATCACGCCAATCTGAACATCTCCTGTCTCATTCTCAACCAGGCCTTGGCAGCGCCTCTATCCTGAGGCTACTCTGCAATCGAGATCAGCGAATGGATCGCTAAGGTCTGGTCTTGTCAGCTCCATGCTTGTTTCCCGCCGGCACATCGGTGCCGAACCGCCCGCAACCACGGCTGCGCGCGCAGGGAGTACGGAAAGTCTATCCATCGTATTTGAGGAGGACGTTTCATGAGCACAGCCTATCAAGAAGACATCAGCAGCAGCGTGCTGCGCCGCATGAAAGAAGGCGGTTTCGATTTTTCAAGGTTCCACCCCATCGAGTTCTACGCCATTTTCCCGGACGAGGAGCGGGCACGCAGGGCGGCAGGTCATTTTCACCGCGGTGAATCGCTCAATGCGCAAGTCAGTGTGCGCGATGACGGTGCCTGGGCACTGGAGTTGAGCAAAGTCATGTACGCCACCTACGACGACATCGGCGACTTCGAGCAAGGTTTCGAAGCGGTGGTCGAGCCATTGGGCGGCATCATAGAGGGATGGGGCGTGAAACAGGAGGTACGAGGTCGACTCGCATAACATTATGAATTGCAGCAAACGACAGTGGCGGCTGACCTTCGGGTTGGCCGTTTTCGTTTTTGCGCTTGGGACCTTTTGATTTCATAACGTTTCAAAAAGCCAAAAAAAAGCCACCTGAGCGGGTGGCTAAAAGGGAAGACCGGAAAGGAGGTAAACCGGTCTGGACATCGATGACCGGGCCGCCAGGGCAGCCGAACTGCTGTGGATAAGTGGGTGCCGTCACCTTCGCTGCTTCAACGCTGGCGAAGTATTTTCAGCGGATGCGCGCATTATCCCCAGCGTTAACCGGGCAGTGAAATCAACTCTGACTATGCTGGTGATAGGCAACGACATTGCCTTGCAATGAAGCGGGGGCGATCAGGTTGGGGCATTTGCCGCACAGGAATGGTGCGGTGTCTGCGCACTGAATATCCAACCGATTGATATCAAAGCGTTTATGCCGATGGCACGGGCCTTGCGAAGGTCTGGATGTCCGGGTGACAAGGAGTACGGCATGATCCGCACCTTTTATGATGAGATGTACGATGCCGGCGGCCAGGTCCGCCCGCATTATCGGGAGTTTGCCCGTTGGCTGGCCGAGACGCCTGACGAGCTGTTGGCGCAACGGCGACGCGAGGCCGATCTGTTGTTTCATCGTGCCGGGATTACGTTCACGCTCTACGGTGACGAGCAGGGCACAGAGCGCCTGATTCCTTTCGACACCATTCCGCGCAGCATCCCTGCCAGCGAATGGCGGATTGTCGAGCGCGGTTGTATCCAGCGGGTCAAGGCGTTGAACATGTTCCTCGCCGACCTTTATCACGAGCAGCGGATCATCAAGGCCGGCATCATTCCGGCCGAGCAGGTGCTGGCCAACGAGCAGTATCAGTTGGCGATGCAAGGGCTGGATCTGCACCGCGACATCTATTCACACATCTCCGGCGTCGACCTGGTGCGTGATGGCGACGGCACCTACTACGTGCTCGAAGACAACCTGCGCACGCCCAGCGGCGTGAGCTACATGCTCGAAGACCGCAAGATGATGATGCGGCTGTTCCCCGAATTGTTCTCGGCCCAGCGCATCGCTCCCATCGACCACTACCCGAACCTGCTGCTCGACACCCTGAAAAGCTCAAGCCCCATCGACAACCCGAGCGTGGTGGTGCTGACGCCGGGGCGCTTCAACAGTGCGTTTTTCGAACACGCCTTCCTGGCGCGGGAGATGGGCGTGGAACTGGTGGAGGGCGCGGATCTGTTCGTACGCGACGACAAGGTGTTCATGCGCACCACCGACGGGCCGAAAGCCGTCGATGTGATCTACCGCCGTCTCGACGACGCGTTCCTCGATCCGCTGGCGTTCAACCCGGATTCGATGCTCGGGGTGCCGGGACTGCTGTCGTCTTATCGTTCCGGCAACGTGGTATTGGCGAACGCGATCGGCACCGGCGTGGCGGACGACAAGTCGGTCTACCCGTTCGTCACCGACATGATCCGCTTTTATCTGGATGAAGAACCGATCCTGAAGAACGTGCCGACCTGGCAATGCCGCAATCCGTCTGAACTTTCCCACGTGCTGGCCAATCTGCCAGAACTGGTGGTCAAGGAAACCCAGGGATCCGGCGGTTACGGAATGCTGGTGGGGCCGGCGGCGACCGCGGCGGAAATCGAAGCCTTCCGCGCGCGGATCATTGCCAAGCCCCATGCCTACATCGCGCAACCGACGCTGTCGCTGTCGACCTGTCCGACCTTTGTCGAAAACGGCATCGCGCCGCGGCATATCGATCTGCGTCCATTTGTATTGTCTGGCCGCGAAACCCGGGTCGTGCCCGGTGGCCTGACCCGTGTCGCCCTGCGCGAAGGCTCCCTGGTGGTGAACTCCTCCCAGGGCGGCGGAACCAAGGACACCTGGGTGGTCGAGGATTGAAGGAAGCCTGTCATGTTAAGTAGAACTGCCTCGGATCTGTATTGGATGTCGCGTTACCTGGAGCGGGCGGAAAACCTCGCACGGATGCTCGACATCAGTTATTCGCTGTCACTGATGCCACAGGATGGTCGTGGCAACGGTCTGCACGAACTGGCCATGCCGCTGTTGATCACCGGCACCCTGGACGATTACCTGGAACGCCACGGCGAACTGCACGCCGAGCGCCTGCTGCATTTTTTCGCCCTGGACGCGGCGAACCCGGCGAGCATCTACAGCTGCCTGGGCGCGGCGCGGGCCAGTGCCCACGCGGTGCGCGGGCGAATCACCGCCGACATGTGGGAAAACATCAACGCCACCTGGCTGGAAATTCGCGGGATTGCCGAGCAGGGCCTCAGCCGCTATGGCATGAGCCGATTCTGCGAGTGGATCAAGGAACGTTCCCACCTGTTTCGCGGCGCGTCCTACGGCACCATCATGCGTAACGACGCCTTCCGTTTCATTCGCCTGGGCACCTTCATCGAACGGGCCGACAACACCTTGCGTCTGCTCGATGCCCGTTACGAAATGGCGGGTGATCAGGCCGAAGCGGTCAGCGACGGCACGGCCCACGCCTATTACCAGTGGAGCGCCTTGCTGCGGGCGCTGTCGTCGTTCGAGGCCTACACCGAAATCTACCGCGACGCCCCGGGCGCCCGGCATGTGGCCGAGCTGCTGTTGCTGCGCGCGGACGTGCCGCGTTCGCTGCGCGCCTGCACTGAGGAAATCGACCAGATCCTTGCCCAGTTGCCGGGAGCCAACGGCCGACCGGCGCAACGCCTGGCGGCGGAGATGGACGCACGCCTGCGCTACACCGGCATCACCGAAATCCTCGACGAAGGCCTGCACGCCTGGCTCACCGAGTTCATCCCGCTGGTACGCCAGTTGGGCAACGCGATTCACAGTTCCTACCTGGAGGCTGCATGAGACTTTCCATTAGCCACGAGACCACCTATCACTACGAAGATCAGGTGCGGGCGAGCATCCAGTATTTGCGACTGACACCCCACGACAGCGAGCGTCAGCACGTCCTGAGCTGGCAGCTGGACCTGCCGCGCCCGGTGCGTGCGCAACTCGATCCGTTCGGCAACATCCTGCACGTGCTGACCATGGACGAGCCCCATGAGGCGATCATCATCGGCGCCCGGGGCCAGGTCGATATCGACGAATTGCGCGAAGCCGAGCACGAGAGCCAGTCGGCGCTGCCGTTTTTGCGCTTCACTCGGCTGACCGAGGCCGATGCGGCGTTGCGCGCGTTCGCCGAGAAGGAGTGCAAGAAGCGCCGCGACCGAACCGCGCTGATCGACCTGATGCATGGCCTGAACCAGCACATGACCTACACGCCGGGGGCCACGGAGGTGGACACCAGCGCGGCGAAGGCCTTTGCCGGTGGCTCAGGCGTGTGCCAGGACCACACCCATGCCTTCCTCGCCTGCGCCCGCAGCCTGGGGATTCCGGCGCGTTATGTGTCGGGTTACCTGTACAGCGAAAACAGCGAGCACCTGGCCAGTCACGCCTGGGCCGAAGCCTGGCTCGATGACGCCTGGTACAGCTTCGACGTGACCAACGAACTGGCCCGGCCGGAGCGCCACCTCAAACTGGCGGTGGGCCTGGACTACCTGGACGCCTGCCCGGTGCGCGGCATGCGCCGTGGCGGAGGTTGCGAGCAGATGCACGCCAAGGTGCTGGTGACCCCGACGCCGGCGCCGGTGATTTCCGTGCAGCAGCAATAAGCTGATGCCCCCCTGTAGGAGCGATGCTTGCTCGAGATAGCGGTAGTTCGGTCAATACTTTTGTAGCTGACCCACCGTGATCGCGAGCAAGCATCGCTCCTACAGGATGGGTGGTGTCAGGGCTGGGTTTTTCGGCCAGCCATGTGTTTCAGATAACTCACCAGCATCGCCAACTCCTCATCCGGCAATACCTCGGCAGAGAACCCGGGCATCTTCGCCTGGGGCCAGCGGCGCAAGCTCTGCGGATCACGGATATAGCGTTTGAGGAAGTCCGCACCGAAGTACTCGGTGGGGTTGTAGGGAATATTGAGGTCCGGCCCGAACTGCGAATCCCCGGCACCGTTCAGGCGGTGGCAGGCCAGGCAGTTTTTCTGGAACAGCGCGAAACCCCGGTTCACCGGGGCGTCAGCCTTCAACGCCGGATCTGGCAGCAGGGCAGGGAAGCGCTCTGCCACCGGTGCCATGCGCTTGATGCTGGCGACTTCGAACGGCCATTGTTCCGGGCTGATCTTGCCGGCCTGGGGATCGGTCCAGACCAGGTAAAACGGCCCGGCGCTGTGTTTGCCTTCGGACAGCGGCGGCCAGGGTTTCGCCGGGTCTTCAATCGCCAGCCAGGCCCGCGCGCCCTGTGTGTTGAGCAACGGCGCCGCCGACAATTCCGCAGCGAAACCATCGAGCGCCACCGCTTGCAGGTGATCTTCAGGCTTCACACCGGTCAGCAACACCGCCAGCGGCACTGCGCGGTAGCTCATGTCGCGTTTATAGGAAACATCATTGGGGATGGTGATGGTCTGGGCTTGAGGGTGCTCGAGCAATTGCTCGGTCTGCCAGGTACGACTGTTCTCGCCCAGCTCAAGGTTGAGCTGTGCGGCATACAGAGGCGTGCTGAGCAGCAGGGCCCCTAACGTAATGAGCGTTTTCAAGGGATCGCCGTCCGTGTCGTGGAAATGCCGCAAAGGTTGGCATAGCCACGCTGGCTCGGGTAGCGAGCCAGTCACATTTTTGTAGTGGCGATTTAAAAGTCTGGCACCGTGATTACCACAAACCGGCTAGCCGATGACCTTGGTCAGGTTCGGCAGAATCAACAACAGTGTCGTGGCGAAGAGAATGAGTCCTGCTTGACGAACTTTCGATTGTTTGAACATGGCTGACCGCCTTCTTTTTGTTATTTCCTGATGCCTGCCTGCATATCTCCATGACGGCAAACGGTGCACTTCCTGTAGGACGAGCGCCTCGGCAAAACCCGACGACAACTTCGTACATGTTCACCTTAGAGCCCGCGTCACTCGTGGTTTAGATCCTTTTAGTATGGAGAGCTCGTTCAACGCTATTAAAAAGGCATGAGGCCTATTGCCAGCTTCATTGGCGGCCTTTTGCTAGACACTCTCGTGTATCGAACCTGCGGATCGAGCTGAAGATGACCGTCCGTCTGAGCGTGTGCGTCAATACAGGTGAGCGTTGCGGTCATTGAATCCAGGGTGGCTGGGAATAAGGTGGAGGCTGCTTGAACGGACAAAGGATCGCCACCTTGCGCAGTTCCAATATCCAATAACAAGATCGAGGATGTCATGACCCAAGCGTTGATTTTCGATGCGTTACGCACGCCCCGTGGCAAGGGCAAGGCCGATGGCGCCTTGCACAGTGTCAAACCGGTGAACCTGGTGGCCGGGTTGCTCAGGGCGCTGCAGCAGCGCAGTGATCTGGACACCCGTCAGGTCGATGACGTTGTGCTCGGCTGCGTCACGCCCATTGGCGATCAAGGCGCCGATATTGCCAAGACCGCCGCCCAAGTGGCGGACTGGGACGTCAGCGTCGCCGGGATACAGATCAATCGTTTCTGCGCATCGGGCCTGGAAGCGGTGAACCTGGGGGCGATGAAAGTGCGCTCCGGCTTCGAAGACCTGGTGGTGGTCGGCGGCGTGGAATCCATGTCGCGGGTGCCCATGGGCAGCGATGGCGGGGCCTGGGCGCTGGACCCGCAAACCAATCTGCACAGCCATTTCACCCCACAGGGCGTGGGCGCCGACCTGATCGCCACCCTCGAAGGCTTCAGCCGGCAGGACGTCGATGCCTACGCGCTGCACTCGCAACACAAAGCCGCGCGGGCCCGGGCCGACGGCTCGTTCGCCCGGTCACTGGTGCCGGTGCAGGACCAGAACGGCATCATCCTGCTCGATCACGATGAATTCATCCGCGCCGATTCCACCCTGGAAGGCCTGGGCAAGCTCAAGCCCAGTTTCGAGCTGATGGGCCAAATGGGCTTCGACGCCACCGCGCTGCGGGTCTACAGCCAGGTCGAGCGCATCAACCATGTGCACACGCCGGGCAACAGTTCCGGCATCGTCGATGGCGCGGCGTTGATGCTGATCGGCTCCGAAGCCAAGGGACTGGCGCTGGGCTTGCGGCCGCGGGCGCGGATCGTCGCCACGGCAGTGACCAGCACCGACCCGACCATCATGCTCACCGGCCCCGCGCCGGCCACCCGCAAGGCGCTGGCCAAGGCCGGGCTGCGGGTGCAAGACATCGACTTGTTCGAGGTCAACGAGGCGTTTGCTTCGGTGGTGCTGAAGTTCATCAAGGACATGGCCGTCGACCCGGACAAGGTCAACGTCAACGGCGGTTCCATCGCCATGGGTCACCCCCTGGGCGCCACCGGCTGCGCGATTCTCGGCACCTTGCTCGACGAACTGGAGGCCCGGCACCTGCGTTATGGCCTGGCCACCCTGTGTGTCGGCGGCGGCATGGGCATCGCCACCATCATCGAACGCCTCTGACCCCGGATTTCAAGGAACCTGTTTATGAGCCAAGCCATTCGTTACGAAAAGGGCCAGGACCGGATCGTCGTCCTGACCATCGACATGCCGGGCCAGAGCGCCAACACCATGAATGCGCTGTACCGCGACGCCATGGCCGAGTGCGTTGAGCGCCTGGTGGCGGAAAAGGACAGCATTGCCGGCGTTGTCATTACCTCGGGCAAGAAAACCTTCTTCGCCGGCGGTGACCTCAACGAATTGATCAAGGTCGGCAAACCTCAAGCCAAAGCCTTTTACGACATGGTGCTGGGCCTCAAGGGGCAGCTGCGCACCCTGGAAACCCTCGGCAAACCGGTGGTCGCGGCAATCAATGGCGCGGCCCTGGGGGGCGGTTGGGAAATCTGCCTGGCCTGCCATCATCGCGTGGCGCTGGATGATTCGTCTGTGCAGCTAGGCCTGCCGGAAGTGACCCTTGGCCTGCTGCCGGGGGGCGGCGGGGTGGTACGGATGGTGCGCATGCTCGGGCTGGAAAAGGCTTTGCCGTACGTGCTCGAGGGCAAAAAAATCCGTCCGCAACAGGCGCTGCAAGCGGGGTTGATCGATGAGCTGGCCGCGGATCGCGATGAACTGCTGGCCAAGGCCCGCGCCTGGATCAATGCCAATCCCACGGCGGTTCAGCGTTGGGACGTGAAGGGCTATCAGATCCCGGGCGGCACGCCGTCGAACCCGAAAGTCGCGCAGATGCTGGCCATTGCCCCGTCGATCCTGCGCAGCAAAACCCAGGGCTGCATGCCGGCGCCGGAGAAAATCCTCTGTGCCGCCGTGGAAGGCGCTCAGGTGGATTTCGACACGGCGCACCTGATCGAAACCCGCTACTTCACCGAATTGACCACCGGCCAGGTGTCGAAAAACCTGATCGGCACCTTTTGGTTCCAGCTCAACGAAATCAATGCCGGTGGTTCGCGACCACAGGGGATGGTGCCTTACGTCACTCAAAAAGTGGGCGTACTGGGTGCCGGGATGATGGGCGCCGGGATCGCGTTTGTCAGCGCATCGGCCGGTATCCAAGTCGTACTCAAGGACATCACCCTTGCTGCTGCCGAGAAGGGCAAGTTGCACTCCGCAGCCCTGCTGGACAAGAAAGTGGCGCGCGGGCAAATGAGCGCCGAGCAGCGCGAAACCGTGCTGGCGCGCATCCACAGCACCGACAGCGATGCCGACCTGGCCGGTTGCGATCTGATCATCGAAGCGGTGTTCGAGGATCGGGAGCTCAAGGCCAGGGTTTCCCTGGCTGCGCAACAGGTTGTCGGCGCGGATGCGGTGATCGCTTCCAACACCTCGACCCTGCCGATCAGCGGCCTGGCCACCGCGGTGCCGGATCCGAGCAAGTTCATCGGCCTGCATTTCTTCAGCCCCGTGGACAAAATGCCGCTGGTGGAAATCATCAAGGGCACCCACACCAGCGACGAGACCCTGGCTCGCGGCTTCGATTTCGTCCTGCAAATCAAGAAGACGCCGATTGTGGTCAACGACAGTCGAGGGTTCTTTACCTCGCGGGTGTTCGGCACGTTCACCAACGAAGGTATTGCGATGCTGGGTGAAGGCGTCAGCGCGGCGATGATCGAGACCGAGGCGCGCAAGGCGGGCATGCCCATCGGGCCCTTGGCAATCTCGGACGAAGTGTCTCTGAGCCTGATGAGCCATATCCGTCAGCAGACCGCCAAGGACCTTCAGGCCGAAGGCAAGCCGCTGGTCGAGCACCCGGCATTTGCGGTGATCGACCTGCTGCTCAACGAATACAAGCGCCCGGGCAAGGCGGCGGGAGGCGGTTTCTACGAGTATCCGGCGGGTGGCCAGAAGCACCTGTGGCCGGAACTGAAAACCCGCTTTGAACGGGCCGACGGGCAGATTTCAGCGAAGGACGTGCGCGATCGCTTGCTGTTTGTGCAAGCCATCGAAACCGTGCGCTGCGTAGAGGAGGGGGTGCTGACGTCGACCGCCGATGCCAACGTCGGCTCGATCTTCGGCATCGGTTTCGCCGCCTGGACCGGCGGCGCCCTGCAATTCATCAATCAATACGGGGTCAAGGATTTCGTCGCCCGCGCCCAGTACCTGGCCGGGCAGTATGGTGAGCGCTTCGCGCCGCCAGCCCTGCTGCTGGAAAAAGCCGCCTCCGGCGAGACGTTTTAGGGACCGCTGACACACCGTGGGGCTTGCCTTGTCGCAGTGTTCGAGGCAGGCTCTGGGGTGTGCATTATTCCCTTCACGTGTCAGGTATTTTTTATGTCGTTACGCATCTGCATTCTGGAAACCGACAACCTGCGTCCGGAATTGGTCGACCAATATCAGGGCTACGGGCAGATGTTCAAGCGCCTGTTTTCGCAGCAACCCATTGCCGCTGAATTCACCATCTACAACGTCGTCCAGGGCGACTATCCCAGCGACGACCTGACCTTCGACGCCTACCTGGTCACCGGCAGCAAGGCCGATTCCTTCGGGACCGACCCGTGGATCCAGACCCTCAAGGCGTATTTGCTCAAGCGCTACGAGCGCGGCGACAAACTGCTGGGCGTGTGCTTCGGCCATCAGTTGCTGGCGTTGTTGCTCGGCGGCAAGAGCGAACGCGCGCCCCAGGGCTGGGGTGTCGGCACCCACAATTACAAGCTGGCCGCCAAGGCACCGTGGATGAGCCCGGTGCGCGAAGAACTGACGCTGTTGATCAGCCACCAGGACCAGGTGACATCACTGCCGGAAAACGCCACGGTCATCGCCTCCAGCGATTTCTGCCCGTTCGCCGCGTACCACATCAACGATCAGGTGCTGTGCTTCCAGGGGCATCCGGAGTTCATTCATGACTACTCCCGGGCATTGCTGGATATTCGTCAGCAGGTGTTGGGTGAGCAGATTTATTCGAAAGGGATTGCCAGCCTGGACAGTGAGCACCACGGCACTACGGTGGCGGAGTGGATGATGCGGTTTGTGGCGCACAAGCCGGACGTTCAGGCGGTTTAAAATCAGACGCTTCGCGGGCAAGCTCCTACGGGAAACACAGTCACCTGTAGGAGCGAGGCTTGCCCGCGAAGGTGTTGATCTTCGGTTACAACCAGCCCGATCGCTTGAAGCTTGCCCACAACCCCACACACCCCACCGTAATGAACCCCAGCACGGCGAAATACCCGTAATGCCAGCTCAGCTCTGGCATGTTCTGGAAATTCATCCCGTAAATCCCCGCCACCGCCGTCGGAAACGCCAGGATCGCCGCCCATGCGGCAAACTTGCGCTGCACCACACTCTGGCGCGAGGCTTCCAGCAACACCCCGACTTCGATGGTCTGGCTGGCAATGTCCGCCAGGGTCGTCAAATCTTCCAGTTGCCGTGTGACATGAATCTGTACGTCACGGAAGTACGGGCGCATGTTCTTGTCGATGAACGGAAAGCTCAGCTTCTGCAGTTCTTCGCCAATTTCTACCATTGGCGCGGCGTAACGGCGCAGACGCAACACGTCGCGACGCAGGGCGTGAAGGTTCTGGATATCGCGCTCGTTCAGCGAGCTGCACATGACATTGCGTTCGAGCTCATCAATCTCGGCATGGATCGCTTCGCCCATGGGCTGGTAGTTTTCGATCACGAAATCGAGGATGGCATAGAGGACGAAATCTTCCCCGTGCTCCAGCAGTAGCGGACGTTGCTCACAGCGCTGTCGGACATAGGCGTAGGACGCCGAATGACCGTTGCGCGCAGTAATGATGTAGCCGTTGCCGGCAAAAATATGGGTTTCGATGAACTTGAGCTTGCCGTCTTCCCGAATGGGGGAATAGGTGACGATGAACAGCGCATCGCCGAAGGTTTCAAGTTTGGGGCGGCTGTGTTTTTCCAGCGCGTCTTCAATGGCCAGCTCGTGCAGATTGAACTGGCGCTGCAGGTTGTAGAGTTCCTCGGCGTTAGGTTCTTCCAGACCGATCCAGACAAAGTGCCCGGGCTTTGCAGCCCAGGCCGCGCCTTCGTCGAGTGTGATATTGGTGATCTTCTTACCAGCGCTGTAAACCGCAGCAGCAACAACTCTACCCATGATGGTGGTTCGCTTCTTATTGGCAGGTGTTCGTTAACAAAGAGGGGGCAGGCAGTGTGTAGCTTAGCCTCGTCTGCTGTTTGAGAGTCGGCAGAATTTGCATAGTTCGCCGGAAAAAGACGTGGGCAAAAGAAAACCCGCACGGGGCGGGTTTCATGGTCAGGCGGCTTGCAGTTGCCGGTCCATCGACTCGATGCATTCGCGCATCTGCTGCTGGCACTGGGCGATCAGCAAAGGCATGTCATCCAGACTCATGCCGGCAGTCGGTATGGCAGGCAGCGAACGGATGAGAATTTTCCCACTGCGCCAGCGGTTCAATCGCATGTGCTTGACGTAACTGCTGACGCACACCGGCACGATCGGCACCCCGGCCGCGATGGCCATCTGGAACGCGCCTTTTTTGAACGGCAACAATTCTTCACCCAGGTTGCGCGTGCCCTCGGGGAAGACCCAGATCGAAGTGTCCTGGTTCTGAAGGGTATCGGTGGTGGTCAGCATCGATTGGCGCGCCTTCTGCGCATTGCCGCGATCGATCAACACATTGCCGGCCAGCCAGAACAACTGACCGAACAACGGTACCCATTTAAGGCTTTTCTTGCCGATGCACACGGTACGGCGTGGGACCACGTTACCGAATACAAACAAATCGTAGTTGGATTGGTGGTTGGCAATGATCACGCAACTGTCAGGTTTATCCATCAATGGTCCGACGTCGGCTTTGACCCGCAACCGCAGAATGCACATTGCCGGCCAGGCATACAGACGGGCGCACAGGCGACTGTTATCCGGATTGAACGGGCGGCACAGGCCGAGCAGCACGCCCAGCACACCCGCCACAATAAAGTGCAGGCCCATCAATGACATACGTAAAGCAAACAGCATTTGCAGGCCCCACCGGGACAAAAGGTGGCGCAGTGTACGGATGTGCACTGTTTTCAGCAATTGTCACTAAACAGGCGGGAGATAGCCGATGTTTAAGCATATGTTTCCGACTGAGGGGTCAGACGCGTTCTAGAGCGGTTGCGGAGTTTTCCACAGGGTGCGTATGAAAAAGCCCGACACGACGGTCGGGCTTTTCATGTTCCGGATCCGGGGCTCAGCCCATGTGCTCCTGATCCAGAATGATTGCGTGGTCCAGGGTGTCCAGCAGCGCTTTGCGGACTTTCAACTTGGTGTTCTTGTGGGCGGTCATGTTGATCTTCTTCAACTGACGCGCCGCCGCCAGTGCCGCGCCTTGCAGCTCTTGGGCCGACACCACCTGGTCGAGGAAGCCGGCCTCCACGGCACTCTTGGGGTTGAACATCTCACCGTTGATCACCGAACGGTGAAACGCCGACTTGGCCAGGCGATCGCGGGCCAGTTCGATACCGGCGTGGTGCATGGTCATGCCGATCTGCACCTCGTTCAGGCCAATGCTGAACGCGCCGTCGACACCGATGCGATAGTCCGCCGAAAGCAGCAGGAACGCGCCCTTGGCCACCGCATGGCCCGGGCAAGCGACAATCACCGGGAAAGGATGCGACAGCAGGCGACGGGCCAGCGTCGAGCCGGAGGTGACAAGGGCAACGGCCTCCTTGGGGCCGGAGGTCATCACCTTCAGGTCGTAACCACCGGAGAGAATCCCTGGTTGACCGGTGATGATCACCACCGCACGGTCGGCCACGGCCTGGTCCAGTGCGGCGTTGAAGGCGGCAATCACATCTGGAGAGATGGCGTTGACCTTGCCATTGCACAGGGTCAGGGTCGCGATACCGTCTTCGAGGTGGTAGGCAATCAACTCACTCATGACGCTATTCCTTTCAATAAAGATGGGCAGACGTTACCCACCGCCATCGGCCAGGTAAAGCGCCATGACTGACCCGACAGTCACCCTTTCCCCACCCGCAAAGCGTGGCCGGCCACGCCGACGGTGCCTTGGCCTCTGTATAGATGTGGACGTTGAACCAGAGATTGGCCGGTTTGCCATCGCCTGACCCACAGGAAACGACTAATTGCCTTAAGCGCATGAAAATTCTGAAAAAATGTTTGCCAATAGAAAAGCTTTCGACTACATTAGCGCGCCTCGACAGACAGAACATGTTTGAAGAGATACGGTGAAGTGTCCGAGTGGCTTAAGGAGCACGCCTGGAAAGTGTGTATACAGGAAACTGTATCGAGAGTTCGAATCTCTCCTTCACCGCCACATTCGATGTAAACAGAACCCCTGGTTTCGGAAGAAGCCAGGGGTTTTGTGTTTTCTGGTGGTTTATTTTTGACAGGGCAATGCACGGCGGCGTTCGAAGCGCCGGCTCACTTTCTCGGCAATAAGGAAAACCAATGATCATCACCACGACCCAAGCTGTCGAAGGGCGGCAGATCACTGCTTACCTGGACATCGTCAGCGCCGAATCGGTACAGGGCGTCAACGTCATCCGCGACCTGTTCGCCGGCATGCGGGATTTCTTCGGTGGTCGGTCGCAGACGCTTGAACGAGCCTTGAAGGAGGCGCGGGTCCAGGCCACGGATGAAATAAAGGAGCGGGCGAGGGCGTTGCAGGCCGATGCAGTGGTGGGGCTAGATTTCGAGATCAGCATGCCGGCGGGCAAGGGTGGAATGGTTGTGGTCTTTGTGACAGGAACGGCCGTAAAGTTGCGATGATGGGTGAAGGGCCATTCGTCGGCGGTACGGGAATCTGAATTACAAGTCCAGTCGTGACCGGCTAGTCTGAAAGTCCTTGGTGGTCGATATAGTTCGGGCAAATGGGCTTGCCGGTGTCGATCCCGCTTTTGATGAAGGGGTGAAGAGATGGCTGATCCGTACATCGAAGACGACGGTGCAGAGTTTCCGATCAACAATTTCGTGCAGTGTGGGCAGACTGCGTACGTGGCCGGTTTCGGTGAAGACCAGACTGAAGTTCACAAGATCAAGAGCAAGGCGGGGCGCGTGCTGAAAGGAAAGTTTCTCCCCAAAGTGGCGGCTCCGGTCAGGAAATAAACACAGTTGCATCCCTGAACCCCGTCAGTGAACGGGGTTTTTTGTGCCTGTTCAGTCGGTGCAGGTGCAATGTATGAACGAATGTTTAAGCGGGATTTTTTTCACAAAGTTTTCACGAGCAGCTACGTAGGCTCAACTCATCCGTTAGAAGCAACACCCTGCCCGTTCCCCAGCGGGCTTTTTTTTGCCTGTCATAAAACCTTTTCCATAAATGCTGTCCAACCGTCGCCAATGACGAGGTTGTGTGCGCGCATGTCTGGACTTTGTTTCCTCTAAAGCTTTCAATCTCGGCCCTTCTGATCTTCATCTTATTTTTTGAGGTTTTTGTCATGCGTTTCACACTGCCTGCTTTGGTTCTGGGTCTTCTGGTCGCTCAAGGTGCAATGGCTGGCGACGGCACTGCTGCCGTGGGTGGCGGTTTGGGTGGCGCGCTGGGTAACGTTGTGGGCCAGAGCATGGGCGGCAGCACCGGTGCAGCGATCGGTGCAGGTGTGGCCGGTGCAGCAGGCAGTGCCGTCGCCGCCAAGAAGGGCCACCGTACCAGCGCTGCAATCGGTGGTGGCGTGGGCGCCGCTGGTGGTTCGGTGATCGGTAACAGCCTGGGTGGCAAGACCGGTTCCACCATCGGTGCTGGCCTGGGCGGTGCATTGGGCGGCGGCGTAGGCAACAACCTGGCCAAAGGTCACAAGCGTCACTGATCCTGTGGGGTCTGCTGATCGGTGACAGAAAATGCCCGTATCGCAAGATACGGGCATTTTTCATTTGAGACGCAGCCATGATCAAGGCCGCTGGGGTTTGAAGCGGTCTGATTGTGCGAGTGTTTTTTGTTGTGCGTCATTCTTGACACTGTCCGGTCAGCTTCTCTAGGATGCTGCTCATGCGCCGATTTAAACAGCTACTTGCGGGGCGCCAGGTGACTCATTCAGTCGCCGACAGAAGCCAGAGTCGGGCTTCGAAATACCGCTAAAGCGCTGGTTCGGTGTTGCCTCTCACCTGCCATGCAGACTTTTGAGGCAGAGACACGACACGATGAATGCACTAAGCCCCGTTGTACGTCCCGCGCCGATCACGGCACATCTGACCCAGCGCAATCCAAAAATCCTGCTTGGCGGCAACCATCAGCCGACGCTCCTGCGTTATCTGGACGGCTGGCCACGTCGCACGGGTGGTCCGGCAGCCTTCCTGATTCAGTTTGTCGAAGACGGCGAATCCCTGGCCCGATTTGCCAGCGACAGTTTTGATCTGGCAGTGATTCAGTCCCCCAGCGCCGAAGACGCGCCTGAGGTCATCAGGCAGCTGACCCGTGTCGCTCGCCAAGGGCTGATTACCCGGCGCTGAGGAACAGGGCACAAGAGCTGCTCTGTGCCCTGACACCTGCGTCGCGGATCAACTATTTACGTTAACCACCACCCGCCCACGCACCTCTCCGGCCAACAGCCGTTGCGCAGTTTGCACGACTTCGCTCAACTCGATTTCCCGGGTGATGTCATTGAGGATGGACAGATCGAGGTCCCGGGCCAGGCGATCCCAGGCGTTCAGTCGGTCGGTGCGAGGGCGCATCACGCTGTCGATTCCCACCAGTGTCACACCGCGCAAAATGAAAGGGGCAACACTGGCAGGAAAATCCATGCCCTGAGCAAGGCCGCAGGCGGCGACCGTCCCCCCGTATTGAGTGCTTGCGCAGACATTGGCCAGGGTGTGACTGCCCACCGAGTCGATGGCACCTGCCCAGCGCTCCTTGGCCAGCGGGCGGCCGGGCTCACTGAATTGGGCGCGATCAATGATTTCTGATGCGCCGAGTTTTTTCAGGTAGTCCGTTTCTTCGATGCGCCCGGTAGAGGCCACCACGGTGTAGCCCAGGCCGGCGAGCAGGGCGATGGAAAAACTGCCAACCCCGCCATTGGCACCTGTGACCAGTATTTCACCCTTGTCCGGCGTGACGCCATTGCGCTCCAGGGCCAACACCGAGAGCATCGCGGTATAACCGGCGGTGCCGATGGCCATGGCTTGCTGCGCGGTGAAGCCTTTGGGCAAGGGAATCAGCCAGTTGCCATCCACGCGAGCCATCTGCGACAGACCGCCCCAATGGGCTTCACCCACACCCCATCCATTGAGCAACACGGCGTCGCCGACGTTGAAGTCAGGATGGCTGCTGTGCTCCACGGTGCCTGCAAAGTCGATCCCCGGCACCATTGGAAACTTGCGCACCACCGGTCCTTTGCCCGTTATGGCCAGGGCATCTTTATAGTTGAGGGTGCTGCAGGCCACGCGCACGGTGACGTCGCCGGGTGGGAGCTGTGATTCGTCGAGGCGGGTGATGTGCGTGCGGTTACCGGTGTCGTCTTTTTCAATCAGGATGGCACTGAACATCGCTGTTTCCTCTATTAGACTGATCGTCTTAAAATAAACAAAAAATTTTTATCAGGCAGGCTCTGGTTGGATCTTGATATTAGACCGAGTGTCTCAAGTGTCAAGTCGTTTGGTTGGATCACGTCAGGAGGCTGCGTTGCCACGCCAACGTTTCCTGCGTATAAACGGCGCGTTTGCATTGGCGGGCAGCGATCGTCAGCGGGCTGCGAAAGGCGTCTTCAGTGCAAACGCCATCTCGAACGTTGCTTCGATCCGGAGCAATTGATGTATCGTCAGCCGGGGTCATTGTCAGTGAGCATTCTGTCTTGAGTACGAACATCATCACAAAGGAAGGTCATGACGCTCTGAAGCAAGAGCTCGACTATCTATGGCGAGAGAAACGCCCGGACACCACGCGCAAAGTGACCTGGGCGGCATCCTTGGGTGATCGCAGTGAAAATGCCGACTATCAGTACAACAAGAAGCTGCTGCGGGAAATCGACCGGCGGGTTCGCTACCTGCGCAAACGTCTTGAGGATGTACGAGTCGTCGTCTATTCGCCCGAGCAGGAAGGCAAAGTCTTTTTTGGGGCCTGGGTCGAGATTGAGAACGAATCCGGCGAAATCAAGAAGTTCAGAATCGTGGGTTACGACGAAATCTACGGTCGCAATGACTATATCTCCATCGATTCGCCCATGGCTCGCGCGCTGTTGAAAAAGGAAGTGGGCGACGAGGCCCTCGTCCAGACCCCGAACGGGGAGGTGTTGTGGTGGATCAACGAAATACTGTACGAAAAAAAGTAGTTTTTTTGGACCGCGGCCATCCGCGCCTCACCTCCATGGGATTGGCGCGGATGATGAGCGTTCAGCCTTCTCGCAGAACGGTCAGAGGGCTCGCGTTCAGCGCTCGACGAGTGCCGAATACACCTGCCCCCCCAATCAGCACAGCACCGATCAGTGGCAGCACCAACAGCCATGGATGCGGATGCCAGGGCAGATCGAACGCGTAACGGTAGAGCACCAGGCTCACAACTTCCGAGCCCAGCGCCGCCAGCAAACCGCTGACTGCGCCCAGCAATCCAAACTCGATCCGCCGCGCCTTGACCAGCAATTGCCGCTCCGCGCCCAGCGCCCGCAACAGCGCGCCCTGGCGAATGCGCTCATCGAGTGTCGCCTGCAAACCGGAAAACAGCACCGCCATTCCCGCCGCCAGGACAAACAACAGCACATACTCCACCGCCAGGGTGACCTGGGCGAGGATGCTGCGCAGTTGTGCCAGCAAGGCTTCGACTTGCAGGATGGTCACCGCGGGGAAGCTGCGAGACAGTTCGACGATCTGTTGATCATGACCCGCCGCCAGATAGAAGCTGGTCAGGTAAGTCGCCGGAAGATCCTTCAGGGTGCCGGGCTGGAAGATCATGAAGAAGTTGGGTTGAAAATTGTCCCAGTTGATCTCGCGCAGGCTGGTGACCCTGGCTTCGCGATTGGCCCCGCCGACGGTAAACACCAGGTGATCGCCGAGTTTGAGTTTCAGGCTCTCTGCAACCTTGCCTTCCACCGACACGCCGGGAATCTCATCGGACGGCTGCGCGGACCACCATTGGCCGGCAGTGATTTTATTGCCTGCCGGCAGGTCCGCTGCCCATGTCAGGCTCAAGTCACGCTGGATCGCCCGGTCACCGGCCGAATCCTTGCTGACGATCTGCTGCACCGGTTCGCCATTGATGCTGATCAGTCGGCCCGGCACCACCGGGTATAGCGGCGCCGATTGCGCCGAGAGCGAGATCAGGCGATCGGTAAAGGCCTGTTTGTCCGCTGGCAGGATGTTCAGGGCGAAATAGTTCGGGGCGTTTTTCGGCAACTGGTTTTGCCAGGTGTCCAGCAACTCGCCGCGCAACAGCGCGATCAGCGCCATGGACAAAAGGATCAGACCGAATGCCAGGGATTGTCCGGCGGCCGCCAGTGGATGCCGCAGCAGTTGACCCAAGCCCAGGCGCCACGGCAGGGGAGCACGGGCCAGCATGCGGCGCAGGCTTTTCAGTAACAACAGAAGCAAGCCACCCAGTACCAGCGCCGCGACCACGCCACCGCCGAGCAATGCGAACGTCAGTACCAGGTCCAGGCTCAAGCGCCACATGATCAGCCCAAGGGCGGCCAGCGCTGCGCCGTAGACCATCCAGGTGCTGGAGGGAATCGGCAACATGTCCCGACGCAAGACCCGCAGAGGCGGCACCCGACCCAATGCCGCCAGGGGGGGAAGGGCAAAACCGGCCAAGGCCACCAACCCGGTGCCGATGCCGGCGATGGCCGGGAACAGGCCACCTGGCGGCACGTCGCTGGGCAGCAAATCATGCAGCAAGGCGAACAACCCCAGTTGCGCCAGCCAGCCGACTACAGCCCCGCTGATACTGGCCAGCAGGCCTAGCACCGCCAATTGCAGGGTGAACAGCACCATGGTTTCCCGGCGCGACAAGCCAAGGCAGCGCAACAGCGCGCTGGCATCGAAGCGGCGCGTGGCAAAACGCGTCGCCGACAGGGCCACGGCCACACCGGCCAGCAACACCGCCACCAGGCTCGCCATGTTCAGATAGCGCTCAGCCTTGCCCAAGGCGCCGCCAATCTGGCGGTTGCCGTCGCGGGCATCCTGGATGCGTTGGTTGGCCTCAAGGCCTGGCTTGATCAACTGGCGATAGGTTTCCAGGGCCGATGCATTGCCGCGCCAGAGCTCGCGGTAACTGACCCGGCTGCCGGGTTGCACGACACCCGTGGCGGCAAGGTCGTCGAGATTGATGAGGACCCGTGGCGTCAGGCTGTAGAAGTTGCCGGCGCGGTCGGGTTCGTAAGTCAGCACCCGCGCCAGGGTCAGCGTCTTCATGCCGACGTCGATACTGTCGCCAATCTTCAGGTCGAGGGCGGTCAGCAGGCGGGCTTCGACCCAGGCTTCGCCGGGCTTGGGTCCGCCACCGGCCGTCTCCGGTGCGAAGGGGGCGGGCGCGCTTTTCAGTTCGCCGCGCAATGGGTAGGCGCTGTCGGCGGCCTTGATGCTGGACAACTGGATGCCATTGTCGGTGGCGATGACACTGGAAAACTCCACTATCTGCGCGTGTTCGAGGCCCAGTTCGGTGCCACTTTTTATCTGCTCGGGGCGGGCCGGCGAACTGCCTTCGAGCAGCAGGTCGGCGCCCAGGAACTCGGTGGCGCGCAGCATCATGGCGCCATTCAGGCGGGCGCCGAAGTAACCGATGGCGGTACTCGCCGCCACAGCCACCAGCACGGCGAAGAACAACACGCGCAATTCACCGGCGCGGGCGTCGCGCAGCAATTGGCGGATGGCGAGACTGAACAGGCGCAACAGCGGCAGGCGTGCCATCAAGGCTCCAGAGGGGCGACCAACAGGCCGGCTTCAAGACGGATCAGGCGCCGGCAGCGATGCGCCAGGCGTTCATCGTGGGTCACCAGCACCAGGGTCGTGCCGCGCTCCTTGTTCAGTTCGAACAGCAGATCGCTGATGCGCTCGCCGGTGTGGCTGTCGAGGTTGCCGGTCGGTTCATCGGCGAACAGCACATCGGGTTCGGCGGCGAACGCCCGGGCAATGGCCACACGCTGCTGTTCACCACCGGAGAGCTGGCGCGGCGAGTGGGTCAGGCGTTGGCCGAGGCCAACCCGTTGCAACAGCTCGGTGGCGCGTTCACGGGCGTCCTTGCGACCGTCGAGCTCCAGGGGCAGCATGACGTTTTCCAGGGCATTGAGGCTGTCGAGCAGCTGAAACGATTGAAAGACGAAACCCACATGCTCGGCGCGGATGCGCGCTCGCTGGTCCTCGTCAAGCTTGCTCAGGCTCTGGCCGGCAAGGATGACTTCACCGCTGCTCGGCAGGTCGAGGCCGGCGAGCAGGCCCAGGAGGGTGGATTTGCCGGAACCCGAGGCGCCGACGATGGCCAGGCTGTCGCCCTTGTTCAGTTCCAGGCTGAGTTCGTGCAGGATGGTCAGTTCACCTTCCGTGCTGGGAACCACTTTGCTAAGGTTCTTCGCGGTGAGAATGCTTGCGCCCATGGAGAATCCGATGCGTGTGTGGTTTTTGAGTGCTGGCCTGGCCTTGATGTGCATGGCCCAGAACGCAGCGGCGGGTACCGTCCTGATCGTTGGCGATAGTATCAGCGCCGGTTTCGGACTGGATACCCGGCTGGGGTGGGTGTCGTTGCTCGAGCAACGGCTCAAGCGCGAAGGTTTTGACGATAAAGTGGTCAACGCTTCCATCAGTGGCGACACCAGTGCCGGAGGCCAGGCGCGGCTGCCGGCGCTGCTTGCAGAGCATAAGCCGGAGCTGGTCATCCTTGAGCTGGGTGGCAACGACGGGCTGCGCGGCTTGCTGCCGACGCAATTGCAACAGAATCTTTCTTCAATGATCGACAGTTCCCGTGCCAGTGGCGCCAAGGTGCTGTTGCTCGGCATGCAACTGCCACCCAATTATGGTGTGCGTTACACCAAGGCGTTCGCCGAGGTGTTCAGCCATGTGGCCAGCGAGAAAAACATCCCGCTGGTGCCGTTTTTCCTCGACGGCGTGGGTGGTCATCCCGACCTGATGCAGGCCGATGGCATACACCCGGCGGCCGGGGCCCAGAACAAGTTGCTGGAAAATGTCTGGCCAACCTTGAAACCGCTGTTATGACACTTTTCCAGACGCGTGCTTTCGGCTAATGTGGCGCCCCCGATTTGGAGCCCCCGATGCCGCGTCCCGCCTGGTCACTCTTTTCCTACCAACTGATCGAGCCTGACGAACAGCTGGATCTGTTCGCCTGCCAGGAAGTGCGGGTTCATCTGGTGACCCGCCAGCTGGAGCTGGGTGGTTCTGCGGACCGGACTTTGTGTGGCAGCCTGTTGCCGGCGCAGCCGCGCTGGTCGAGCGTGGACCGGCGAGTGTTCCAGGACCATCGCCTGTGTTCGCTGTGCCGAGCCATTCTGGAATCGCAAAAGCGGGGTACTTCGCCGATCTGGCCGGAGCTGCGGTTCGAGCTCTGACGCCTCGATAGCAAGCTATCGGCGCGCTCCCCGAAATAACGGGCGGCGGTGTACAATCGCGTTCTTATACTCTGTTGATCATGCGAAGGACTTTCCGGATGTTGCCGCGCTTTCCTGCCGTCACCCGCTGCCTGACACTTGCCGCCCTCTGTGTAGCAGGTCCCGTTGCAGCATTGGAGCTGCCCCTGCCACCGCCTGGTGAAGACATCGTCGGCCAGGTGCAAGTGATCAAGGCCAAGTACGAAGATACCTTCGCTGACCTTGGCACCACCTACGATCTGGGCTACTCCGAAATGGTCGCGGCCAACCCGGGCGTCGATGCCTGGTTGCCCGGCGCCGGTACCGAGATCGTGCTGCCGACGCGTTTCATCCTGCCGCCGGGCCCGCGTGAAGGCATCGTCATCAACCTGGCCGAGTACCGCCTCTACTACTACCCCAAAGGCAAGAACGTGGTGTACACCTTCCCGCTGGGTATCGGTCGCGAAGGCTGGGGCTCGCCAATTGCCCACACCACCATCACCGGTAAAGTGCCGAACCCGACCTGGACACCGCCCGCCTCGATCAAGGCCGAGCACGCCGCTGATGGCGATCCATTGCCCAACGTAGTGCCGGCAGGTCCGGATAACCCGCTGGGGCCGTTCAAGTTCACCCTGGGCACACCGGGCTACCTGATTCACGGTTCGAACAAGAAGTTCGGCATCGGCATGCGCACCAGCCACGGTTGCTTCCGCATGTTCAACAACAACGTGCTGGAAATGGCCAGCATGGTGCCGGTCGGCACTTCGGTGCGTATCATCAACGACCCTTACAAGTTCGGCGTGAGTGGCGGCAAGGTCTACCTGGAGGCGCACACGCCACTGGACGACAACGGCAACCCATCGGTGGTCGACAAGCACACGGCGGTGATCAACGCGATGCTCAAGCGTGAAGACATCACCAACAACCTGCGCATGAACTGGGATGTGGTGCGTGACGTGGTCGCTGCAGAAGACGGCCTGCCAGTGGAAATCGCGGTACCCAATTCCACCGCTCCGATGGTGTCGAGTGCGCCGATCGACCCAATGCAGTAACCCGTTGAAAAAAAACACAGGGCAATAAAAAAGCCGACCCAAGAATGGGTCGGCTTGATAACAATCCCGAGGGATTATTACTTGCGGCTAGCTTTGTCCAGCATACGCAGAGCGCGCTCGTTAGCTTCGTCAGCAGTCTGTTGTGCTTTTTGAGCAGCAGCCAGAGCTTCATCAGCTTTACGGTATGCTTCGTCTGCACGAGCCTGGGAGCGAGCAGCTGCGTCTTCAGTAGCAGTCAGACGTGCTTCGGTTTCTTTCGATGCGCTGCTGCAACCGGTAGCCAGAACTGCGGCCAGAGCCAGAGCAGAGAATTTCAGAACGTTGTTCATCGTGTTCCCCTTCAAGGACTTTCTATTAAGTGGCTTTCTCCTCCGATTGAGGAAATAGCCGGCGTACATACTACCCATTACTTGTCGTAAGTAAACTGACGTAAAGCAAGAAGCAAAAAAAATTGTAGGCGTTGATTCTTTTTCGAGCAACTTTTAACTGAGGTGATTAAAAAATATCCAGCTGCGAGGCCCGAGATGAGCGAGTTGGCACGGAAAAGTTCCCCACGCAAACAGCTGTTTTTCAGGTGTTGGCTAAAGTGTGTCTAGATGGTTTCGTCTACACTTTTGTTCGGATTTTGCGCGTCGCCTCTCATATCTTTCTCCATGTTCTGGTGACTTTAAACACGGGCGCTCGTCTTAAATCCCAACATCCGGCAATGTTCGGGCGATCGACCTCAGGGGGACCTCTGGTCGAGCCATTCCTGCGTAACCCGGAGCTGCACTGGCCAACCGGCATGATGACGAGCGCATCTTGAGCATTTCTGCCAATGATGCCTACTATTTGTACGTGCTCGGTTGCGCGAGATCGGTGCAGTTCTTCTCGGTGTCCATTCAGGCACGGGGTGGCGTAGATGTTCCTTCGCCGGAAAAACATCGGTAAGGTAGGGGTCGGAATTCAAGACCCGCGAGGAGTAGTGATGAGCGAGGCGTTGTCCATCCACCATGACCAGGCTGGTCATCAGTTCGAGACCAATGTGGACGGTCATCGTGCCTACCTGACTTATATGGATCTGGGGAAACAGACCCTGGATATCTACCGCACGTTCGTGCCTAACGCATTGCGCGGTCGAGGCATTGCTGCCGCACTGACCGAGCAGGCGCTGCAATACGCCGAGGAAATGGGCTACACGGTCATTCCATCGTGCTCCTATGTCGAGCGCTACATGGAGCGTCACCAGCGGCATGCGGCCAAGCTGAGCCAGTGACCTTCAGTAAAACGGACACATAAAAAAACGCCGGGATCAACCCGGCGTTTTTTTGCCTGCGTTTTTTGCGTCAGGCGACGATCAGGTGCGCTCGCGCTTGGGCAGAACGTCCTTGAGCTTGGCATGCATGCTGCGCAAGGTGGTCTCGGTGGCGGTCCAGTCGATGCAGGCATCGGTGATCGACACGCCGTATTGCAGGTCGGCGAGGTCTTTCGGGATCGCCTGGCAGCCCCAGTTCAGGTGGCTTTCGACCATCAGGCCGATGATCGACTGGTTGCCTTCCAGGATCTGGTTGGCGACGTTTTCCATCACCAGCGGCTGCAGGGCCGGGTCCTTGTTGGAGTTGGCGTGGCTGCAATCGACCATGATGTTCGGTTTGATCTTCGCTTTGTTCAGGGCCTGCTCGCACAGCGCGACGCTGACCGAATCGTAGTTCGGCTTGCCGTTGCCGCCGCGCAGTACCACGTGGCCGTAGGCGTTGCCCTTGGTGGTCACGATCGATACGCCACCTTCCTGGTTGATCCCCAGGAAGCGGTGCGGGCTGGAAACCGATTGCAGGGCGTTGATGGCCACGGTCAGGCCGCCGTCGGTGCCGTTCTTGAAACCCACGGCCGAGGACAGGCCCGAAGCCATTTCCCGGTGGGTCTGGGATTCGGTGGTGCGCGCGCCGATGGCCGACCAGCTGATCAGGTCCTGCAGATACTGCGGGGAGATCGGGTCGAGGGCTTCAGTGGCGGTGGGCAGGCCCATTTCGGCCAGGTCCAGCAGCAACTGACGACCGATGTGCAGGCCATCCTGGATCTTGAACGAGTCGTCCAGGTACGGATCGTTGATCAGGCCTTTCCAGCCGACCGTGGTGCGTGGCTTCTCGAAATACACGCGCATCACCAGATACAAGGTATCGGACACTTCTGCGGCGAGCACCTTCAGGCGTTCGGCGTATTCGTGGGCGGCCTTGATGTCGTGGATCGAGCAAGGCCCGATGACCACGAACAGACGGTGGTCGGTGCCATCAAGAATGTTGCGAATGACTTCGCGACCCTTGGTGACGGTGCGCAGGGCGGCATCGCTCAGCGGGATGTCACGCTTGAGCTGATCGGGGGTGATCAGCGTCTCGTTGGAAGCGACGTTTAGGTCGTTGATCGGTAAATCAGCCATCGTTTACTCGTCAGGTCACGGGTGCCGGCCGCCAGCGAACCCGCGCGGCGGAGCACAGCAAATTAAGCGCGTCGGGGAGCCGAACCTTAGCGCGTTACACCGTGGCTCGACAATGGGCAGACAGCGGTTTAAGGGGCATTGGCCATGAGTTTTGCACCCCGGGAGGCTGCCGGACGCCCATTGCTACTCCAGCACGGGCTGGGCAAATGCCTTGCGTACCGATTCGTGGGAAAACTCGTCGGCATGTTGCCGGACCCATTCCAGCGCCATTGCCTGGATTTCCTGAAGGTCATCATGCACATCGTGCTGGCGGCAATAACGCTCGATCTGGCACACCTGTTCGCCCATGCGGGCACTGAACAGCGTTTGCTCATCGACGAAGGCGATGCCCACCAGGTAGCCATGTTTGCGCCGCAGGCACCAGGCAACGTAGCCCAGAAAGCGCATGTCGGGATTGAGCGACGGCATGCGCACTTCCAGTGCCGTGCCATGACGCCAGGCGCGGTGATAATTGCAAGCCATGCCCCCGAGGCTGATAGTGTGCAGCTGTTGCCGGGAAATACACTCCGGTTTGAGCAGGGTCAATTCCACGGGTACATCGTCAGGATGAGGAATGAATCGTCCCATGAACACGGACTCCATGTGTCGGCCATCTGACATTGTTTCCCCCAGTATAGTGGTCGAATCGCAGCTGACCGATTTCGACGCCGACCAACGGCTGCTGACCATGAGCGGCGTGTCGCTGGTGATCTTCACCAGCGTCGGCTGCTCCAGTTGCCGTTTCGCCCGTGAGCAGCTGCCGACGATGAATCTGGCGGTCGATCGGCTGTGCTGGATCGACGCCGGGAACAACGGCGGGGTGGTCGAGCGTTATCAGGTCTTTCATTTGCCGGCGCTGTTTGTGGTGCGCGACGGTGAGTTCTTTGGGGCATTGCATTCGCGCCTGACCGCGCCCGAGCTCAATCGGGCGATCCGTCAGGCGCTGAGTCGAACAGCAGAGGAGTTGCCATGATGGGCGCAGTTGCCAAGCCGACAATCGGCATTATCGGGACCGGTGCAATCGGCGGTTTCTACGGAGCGATGCTGGCGCGTGCCGGTTTCGACGTGCATTTTCTGCTGCGCAGTGAATTTTCCGCGGTGGCCGAACGTGGGCTGCAGGTTCGCAGCGCACCCCATGGTGCACTGTCGTTGCACCCGGTACAGGCCTATTCGGCGGCCGAAGACATGCCGCCCTGCGACTGGCTGCTGGTCGGGGCGAAAACCTCCAGTAACGCCGACCTGGCACCGGTCATCCTTCAGGCCGCGGCGCCCGATGCCAAGGTGCTGCTGTTGCAGAACGGCCTGGACGTCGAGGACAGCTTGCGCCAGTTGCTGCCTGATTCACTGCATGTACTCGGCGGACTCTGCTACATCTGCGTCCATCGCGAGGCGCCAGGGGTCATCACTCACCAGGCCTTGGGCGCGGTGCACGTCGGCTACCACAGCGGGCCGGCACTTGATGAAAACATGCGCACGGCGATTGTCGAAGAAGGCGTTGGCCTGTTCCGTAGCGCCGGTATCGACTCCCAGGCCATGGCCAACCTGCATCAGGCACGCTGGCAAAAACTGGTCTGGAATGTCCCTTACAACGGTCTGTCGGTCCTGTTGGGGGCGAGCACTACGCCGTTGATGGCCGATACCGACAGCCGCGAGCTGATCAAGGCCCTGATGGCCGAAGTGGTCCAGGGCGCCATCGCCTGTGGTCACGAGGTGCCGGCGGGTTACGCCGAACAGTTGTTCATGATGACCGAGAGAATGCCCGACTACTGGCCGAGCATGTACCACGATCATCTGCACAAGCGGCCGCTGGAACTGGAGGCCATCTACGCCCGACCGCTGGCAGCGGCGAAGGCCGCCGGTTGCGAACTGCCGCGGATCGACGCCTTGTATCGCAGTCTGGCTTTTATCGATCGACGCAATCGCTGAGTCGATCTACCTGAGGGGGAAGGGCATGGCAAAGACCATCGACGACAAATTGGTGCTGGCGATTTCGTCGCGGGCGCTGTTCGACTTGAGCGCGAGCCACAAGGTCTACCTGTCGAGTGGCGTGGAGGCCTATCGGCAATATCAGATCGAACACGAAGACGAAATCCTCGAACCCGGCGATGCTTTTCCCCTGGTGCAAAAACTGCTCAACCTCAACACCCACCTGGGTCGCGCCCGGGTCGAGGTGATCCTGGTGTCGCGCAACAGCGCCGACACCGGTCTGCGGGTGTTCAATTCGATTCATCATTATGGGCTGGCGATTTCCCGGGCGGCGTTCGTCGGCGGGCGCAGCCCTTACCCCTATCTCAAGGCCTTTGGCTGCGACCTGTTCCTGTCGACTCACGCTGAAGACGTGCGCAGTGCGCTGGATGCCGGTTTTGCCGCAGCAACCATTCTGTCCGGGGGCGCCAGCCGCGCCGCCAGCGATGAACTGCGCATCGCGTTCGACGGCGATGCGGTGCTGTTTTCCGACGAGTCCGAACGCGTGTATCAGGCCGGCGGCCTGGAGGCATTCCAGGCAAGCGAGCGCGAAGCGGCCCGTGAGCCCTTGCGCGGCGGCCCGTTCAAGGGCTTCCTCGCGGCACTCAACCTGTTGCAGCGCGAATTCCCCGATGACGCGTGCCCGATTCGCACCGCCCTGGTGACCGCCCGTTCGGCACCGGCCCACGAGCGAGTGATCCGCACCTTGCGCGAGTGGGACATCCGCCTGGACGAGTCGCTGTTTCTCGGTGGCCTGACCAAGTCGGCGTTCCTCGAAGCCTTCGCCGCCGATGTGTTTTTCGACGACCAGGCCGGCCATTGCGAGTTGGCCCGGGAAGTGGTCGCCACCGGGCATGTTCCCCATGGCATAAGCAACGAGCAAAAGGTTTAAGCCCGCCGATCAACGGGTTGCGCCGGACGTCGCACTCCCCAACGCACTGCTAAGCTGAATCAATCTCCGCCATGTTGGCATTCAAGGAGGTCATATGATTCGCTCGATGCTGTATGCCACTGACCTCGGCCTGTACGCCCCCGTGGTGATGCAACACGCCCTGGAACTGGCCCGCACCTTCAATGCCAATTTGTACGTGGTGCACGCGGTCGAACCCATGGGGTTGTTTGCCGAATCGGTGTTGCAGAGTTATCTGGATGAGCAGGCGCTGAACGAATTCCACAGTCAGGGCCTGAGTACGGTGATCGCCAATATCGAGCAACGGGTGCTGGACAGCTTTCGGGAGGAATTGGGTGAGGAGGGCGAGCATGACCTGGCGCGAATTCAGGCGGTGCGGGTGCTGCAGGGCGACCCGTCGCAGGTGATTCTCGACCAGGCGCAGAAACTCTCCGTGGATTTGCTGATCGTAGGTAGTCACAGCCATGGTGCTGGTGCGGAAACGCCGTTGGGCCGGACCGCAGCGCGTGTGTTGCAACTGTCGAAGGTGCCGGTTTATCTGGTGCCGCTGGTGCAACGTCGTCGCCAGGGGGATCGCTAGAGCGCGAATAGTGGCAATCTGATAAAAAAGTTCTAGATTTATTCTTCAAGCCATTAATATAGTTATATACCGTCGCTGATGCCCGTGGCGTCTATCTGCTTTGAGGGATTCATATGAAGCTTCAACAATTGCGCTACATCTGGGAAGTGGCGCACCACGACCTCAACGTCTCCGCTACAGCCCAAAGCCTCTACACCTCGCAACCGGGCATCAGTAAACAGATCCGCCTGCTGGAAGACGAACTGGGCGTCGAGGTGTTCGCCCGCAGCGGCAAGCACCTGACCCGCGTCACCCCGGCCGGCGAGCGCATCATCACCACCGCCGGCGAGATCCTGCGCAAGGTCGAAAGCATCAAGCAGATCGCCCAGGAATTCTCCAACGAAAAGAAAGGCACCCTGTCGATCGCCACCACCCACACCCAGGCGCGTTACGCGTTGCCGCCGGTGATCAGCAATTTCATCAAGCAGTACCCCGACGTTGCTTTGCACATGCATCAGGGCTCGCCGATGCAGATCGCCGAGATGGCTGCCGACGGCACCGTGGATTTCGCCATTGCCACTGAAGCGCTGGAATTGTTCGGCGACCTGGTGATGATGCCGTGCTACCGCTGGAACCGCTGTGTGGTCGTGCCCCAGGGCCATCCGCTGACCAAACTGTCGAAGCTGACCCTCGAGGCCCTGGCCGAGTACCCGATCGTCACCTACGTGTTCGGTTTCACCGGCCGCTCCAAACTCGACGAAGCCTTCAGCCATCGTGGCCTGACACCCAAAGTGGTGTTCACCGCCGCCGACGCCGACGTGATCAAGACTTACGTTCGCCTGGGCCTGGGCGTGGGCATCGTGGCGAAAATGGCGGTCGACGCCAAACTCGACAGCGACCTGGTGATGCTCGATGCCAGCGACCTGTTCGAGTCCAGCATCACCAAGATCGGTTTTCGTCGTGGGACCTTCCTGCGTGGCTTCATGTGCGACTTCATCGAAAAGTTCGCCCCGCACCTGACCCGGGAAGTCATGGCCAAGGCCATCCAGTGCCACAACAAGCAGGAACTGGAAGAGCTGTTCGACGGCGTCGAGCTGCCGGTTCACTGATCCTTCTAGACCACCTCGGTGACAGCGAACTGTTGCCGAGCGCCCGCCACCAGAATCTCCACCTCGTCGCCCTCGAACTTGCCCAACAGGCTTTTGCCCAGCGGTGAGCGCGGGGTGATGACGGTAATGATCTGCCCCACCAGATCCACTTTCAGGCCCGCCGCATCGGGAGCCAGAAACAGCCATTGCTCGCGACCCTTTTCATCTTCCAGGCCCAGCAGGGCGCCCACTTCAATACCCCGTTTATCGTCATACGGCCGCAATGCCAGATTCTGGCAAAGCGCCAGGGACTGACGAATCTCCTCGACCCGTCTGGCCTGCCCGGCCGCGAGATAGGAGGCCTCCAGCCCCAGGGTGTCGTACTTGTTTTCGGCGATGTTTTCTTCGTGGGTCGCGGTTTCGTAAGCGGTTTGCGCCGCGCGCTCGGCGATGTCGAGGTCGATGCGCAGCTTGTCGAGAATCAGTTGGTGGACGGTTTGCTTGTTCATGATCAATCGCAGAATTGCAGGACGTTGGCGCGGCTTTTTTCGCTGGGTGCAGTCTGGTCCTGTTGCAGCCAGAACTGGCATTTGGCATTCGATAGATTACGGTTGCTGCTGCGCGCCTGATCGAGTCGTTGAGCCTGCTCGTTCTTGCGCAGGTTCTCTTCGTACTGCTCGAAGATCGGGCTCTGCGGCGGGATATCCGGTACGGGTTGCGCCACCACCGGCGGCTTCGCCAGTTGCTCCACCGCCTGTGCGACGGGCGCCAGTTGCTCGCTGAAAAACAGCCTGGCGGCGAGCCAGCAGGTCAGCGCGATGGCAATGAACCCCAGCCACAGACCCAGGGCGATGCTGGCGGTCAGGTGCAAGGCATTGAGCTGGATCGGCAATGGACGGCGCGGGTTGGGGCGATAGGGCATGGCTGCCTCCTGGCGGTGGGTCGCGGGCGAAAGCGATTGTCGCATGAAGATTAATCGTCGTCGGCTCTTCTGCGCGGGGTAATTTATGCGGACAATCGCAGCCTTTGCCAACGGGAGCCTGCAATGCCTGAACTGAACACCCGCTGGGACATTTTCTGCACCGTGGTCGACAACTTTGGCGACATTGGCGTGACCTGGCGCCTGGCCCGGCAACTGGTGGCCGAGCATGGCGCGGCGGTGCGGCTGTGGGTCGATGACCTGCGCGCTTTCGAGCGCCTGTGCCCGCAGATCGACACCCATGCTGCGCAGCAAGTGCAACAGGGCGTGGAGGTGCGCCACTGGGCCACGCAATGGCAACCGGTTGAAGCCGCGGATGTGGTGATCGCAGCCTTTGCCTGCCAATTGCCGAGCGCCTACATGGACGCCATGGCCGAGCGCGCGAAGCCGCCGCTGTGGATGAACCTCGATTACCTGAGCGCCGAGGAATGGGTGGTCGGCTGCCACGGCTTGCCTTCCGTCAAGTACAAACATGTGCAGAAGTTTTTCTTCTTTCCGGGTTTTCGCACAGGCACGGGTGGCTTGTTGCGCGAGCAGGGTTTGCTGCAACGGCGTCAGGCATTTCAGCAGGATCCCGCGGCGCAACGGACATTCCTGCAAGGCCTGGGGGTCGATCGCGCGTCGGGTGCCCAGCTCATTTCACTGTTTGCCTATGAAAATGCCGGGCTGGCCAGTTGGCTGGACGCCTTGGCCAGCGACTCGACGGCCACGCATCTGTTGGTCCCGGAAGGGCGGATTCTCGGCGATGTCGAGCAATGGCTCGGGGTGGACGGACTGGCGGCGGGGGCCGTGCATATTCGCGATGCTCTGACCGTGCAAGTGCTGCCGTTCGTCCGACAGGATCAATATGACCTGTTGCTGTGGAGTTGCGATTTCAATGCCGTGCGCGGCGAGGATTCGTTTGTGCGTGCCCAGTGGGCGGCCAGGCCGATGCTCTGGCACATTTATCAACAGGAAGAAGACGTCCACCTGGACAAGCTCGAGGCCTTCCTCGAGTTGTATCTGGAAGGTCTCTCAGCGCCTGCGCGGGAGGCGCTCGGGGGGCTTTGGCGGGCGTGGAACGCCGGCGAAGATATGACCGACCACTGGCAATCGACCCGCAAACACTGGCCGCAGCTGCAAAAACACGCCCAAGCATGGTGTCTGGAGCAGGCCTCCCAGGCCGATCTCGCCGCGGCGCTGGTAAGGTTTTATGTAAATTGGATATGATACGCGGCCTAGATTTTTGTAAATCCCATCCAAATTCGGATATTCGCAATGAAAACTGGTAAAGAACTCAAACCCGGTACCGTGATCCGTATCGACAACGATCCTTGGCTGGTTCAGAAAGCTGAATTCACCAAGTCGGGCCGTAACAGCGCGATCATGAAGACCAAGCTGAAGAACCTGCTGACCGGTTACAAGACCGAAACCGTATACAGCGCCGACGACAAGTTGGACGACGTGATCCTCGACCGCAAAGAAGCGACCCTGTCCTTCATCAGCGGCGACTCCTACACGTTCATGGACACCACTGACTACACCATGTACGAGCTGAACGCCGAAGACATCGAAAGCGTTCTGCCGTTCATCGAAGAAGGCATGACCGACGTCTGCGAAGCCGTGTTCTTCGAAGGCCGCCTGGTTTCCGTAGAGCTGCCGACCACCATCGTGCGTCAGGTTGACTACACCGAAGGTTCCGCTCGCGGCGACACTTCCGGCAAGGTCATGAAGCCTGCCAAACTGAAGAACGGTACCGAGCTGTCGGTTGCTGACTTCATCGAAATCGGCGACATGATCGAGATCGATACCCGCGAAGGCGGTTCCTACAAAGGCCGTGCCAAATAAGCACTGCTTGAGGAATGAAAAAGCCCGACCATTGAGTCGGGCTTTTTTGTGCCTGTTCTGTAGGAACATGCCTTGCCGGCGATGGTGTGCTCGATGCCACTGTCGCAGGCAAGCCGTGCTCCTACAGTTGGGTGGTGTTATTTCTTCAGGTGCTGTTTCAGCTCTTCGGACGCCTGCAACATTGCAGAGCGAACTTCAGGCACCTGACTTACCACGTTGAGCAAACCGTAGTCGTGGATCATGCCGTTGTAGCGAACTGCAGTCACCGGTACGCCGGCCTCGTCCAGTTTGCGGGCGTAGGCTTCACCTTCATCGCGCAATACGTCGGCGCCTGCCGTCTGCACCAGCGCCGGCGGCAGACCCTTGAGTTGCGCAGGGGTTGCCCGCAACGGCGAGGCATAGATCTCGTTGCGTTGCTTGGCGTCGGTGGTGTAGTTGTCCCAGAACCACTTCATCATGTTGCGGGTCAGGAAGTGTCCCTCGGCAAACTGGTTGTAGGAACCGGTATCGAAGTTGGCATCGGTCACCGGCCACAGCAGGACCTGGAACTTGATCGCCGGGGTGCCCTTGTCTTTGGCCATCAGTGCGACCACGGCCGCCATGTTGCCGCCGACGCTGTTGCCGGCCACGGCCAGGCGCTTGCTGTCGACATTGATCTCTTTGCCGTGTTCGGCCACCCACTTCGTCGCGGCGTACGCCTGGTTGATGGCAACCGGGTAGTGCGCTTCCGGTGAAGGGGTGTAGTTGACGAACACCGCCGCCGCACCTGAACCCGCCACCAGATCACGCACCAGTCGTTCGTGGGTCGGGAAATCCCCCAGCACCCAGCCGCCGCCGTGGAAGTACATGAACACTGGCAGCTCGCCCTTGACCCCGGCTGGCCGGACGATGGTCAGCGTCAGCGGCTGGCCGTCGACCTGGATGGTCTTCTCGCTGACATCCGCTTTAGGCAGCGTCAGCTTGACCCCCGATTGCGCACCCGACAGCACGGCGCGGGCATCTTTGGGTGTCAGCTGCTCAATCGGCTTGCCGGTGCCGGCGTTCAACACATCAAGGAATGCCTGAGTGTTGTGTTCAACGTCGCCTGCAAATGCGCTGTGGACAGACAGAGCGAGAAGGGTACCGGTCAAGATTTTGCTGAAAGTGTTCATGTTCATTTTCCTGTTCGAGCCTGGATGGGCAGCGGCGGTTACACGGTTACGTGCAGACGTACGTCGACGTTGCCACGGGTGGCGTTGGAGTACGGGCATACCTGGTGGGCGGCGTCGACCAGCGATTGGGCGTCGGCTTGTTCAAGGCCTGGCAGGCTGATGTGCAGGTCGATGTCCAGACCGAAGCCGCCAGGGATCTGGCCGATGCCGACATGGGCGGTGATCGAAGCATCGTTCGGGATGGTGCGCTTGGTCTGGCTGGCGACGAATTTCAGAGCGCCGATGAAGCAGGCGGAGTAGCCGGCTGCGAACAGTTGCTCAGGGTTGGTCGCCGCACCGCCAGCGCCGCCGAGTTCTTTCGGGGTGGCGAGTTTGACGTCGAGAATGTTGTCACTGGAAATCGCACGACCGTCACGGCCACCGGTGGAAGTTGCGATTGCGGTGTAGAGAGTTTGCATGGTGAAAGCCTCGTTCGGGTTTGATTGATCTGCGCTAAATGTTTGCGCGCTAAGTAAGTGCGAGATGAATGTATCGCGCTAATGTTTAGTGCGCAAGATAAATTTTCAAAAAAGTTTGAGATTAACTCATGCCCGGTTAACCGAGTTTGGCTGAAAGCATTGAGATAGAGCGGCTGTGCACCGATTTTCAGAACGCCGCAAAGCAAAATGTGGGAGCGGGCTTGCTCGCGAAAGCGGTGGTTCAGTCACCAGCCATGCTGAATGACACACCGTTTTCGCGAGCAAGCCCGCTCCCACATTGGATGTGAGGTGTTCTCTAGATCAAAGGCTGTCTTGCAGGTGCCGACGCAGCGCTTGCAGTTCAGCCTGCAGTTTGTTCAGCCGCTCCAGGGTCATGCCACTGGCGCCGAGGATGCACTGGGGGATAGTGCGTGCCTTGTCCCGCAGGCTTCGGCCCTGTTCGGTGAGTTCGACGATCACCACCCGCTCGTCTTCGCGGCTGCGGGTGCGGCTGAGCAAGCCCTCGGCCTCCAGGCGCTTGAGCAGCGGCGTGAGTGAGCCGGGATCGGTCAGCAGTCGAGCGCTGATTTCCCCTACGGTCAAACCGTCCTGTTCCCACAGCACCATCATTGCCAGGTACTGTGGATAAGTCAGGCCCAACTCCTGCAGCAAAGGCTTGTAGACCTTCGTCATCATCAGCGAAGTGGAATGCAGGGCGAAGCAGGCCTGGTTGTCCAGCAGCAGGTCGTCGCAGGTGTCCTGGGTGTCGCGCTCGGTAGCCATTTTGAAACCTTGATCAGTGATCGTCATGAATCTAGCGGGCAAATCTTTAATGCACCAGACAATTCTAGACTAGTGGCGAACCAGATGAGATTGCAGCACCAGGTCCCAGGGTGGAATCGGGCTGAAACGGGTTTTCAGGTATTCGAGCAGTAAACGACTGCGTGAATTGGGTTGTTGTTCCAGGCGCAGGGCATAAATGCCGGCACTTTCCGGCTTGGGCAGGCCGTCTTCGCAAAACAGCGGCAACAGCTCACCGCGCAGCAGGTATTCGCTGGTCAGCCAGGTCGGCAAGTGCGCGATGCCCAGACCGGCCAGTGCGCCGCAGACCAAGGCTTCGGCATTGTTGGCGCTCATGCGCACGCGGGATGGACGATGCAATTGCATCTGGCCTTCACGCTCGAAACGCCAGGCGAAGGGCGGGGCCAGGCCATCCCAATCGAGGCCGTCGTGTTCAATGAGTTGCGCCGGATCGTTCGGTACTCCGCGGCGTTGCAAATACTCGGGGCTGGCGCAGGCGATGCGCATCATGCTCGCCAGCGGTGTTGCCACCAGTCGGGTATCGGCCAGTTGCCCGGCGCGCAGCACCAGATCGACCTTGCCCAGGTTCAAGCCTTGCATGTCGACGAAACTGTCGATCAGGTGCAACTGCACATCGAGGCCGGGATAGAGCACCAGAAAATCGGCGATCACCGGTGCCAGGTGCCGTCGCCCGAATGCTGCCGGCGCATCGACCCGAATCAAGCCTTCGGGCGCGCTGCTCAGGGACACCGCCTCGGCCCGTGCCAGGCGCAGCTCTTCGACGATCCGCCGTGCCCGTTCGGCAAACGCCAGTCCCGCCGGCGTTGCGCGCACTGCATGGGTGCTGCGGATGAACAACTGGCTGCCGACGGCGTTTTCCAGGCTGTCGATTCGCCGTGCTACGGCTGAGGGGGTCAGGAGATGGCGGCGCGAGGCAGCGGAAAAACTGCCGGTCTCGAGTACGTCTAGAAATAGACCGAGTTGATCGGTCAGTTGATTGGGGTTCATGGAAGCGCTCTGCTTGTGCGTGTTTGGCATAGCCATTGTGCGTTGCTGTGCGTTTCCCCGCCAGCTCCAACTGCGTAGGATGAATCGCCTGATCTGTGAGGAAAAATCCTGTGATTGAGTTTTTGATGTACCTGGTTTTCGGCGCTGCCCTTGGCACGCTCGGCGGGATTTTCGGCATTGGTGGTGGCCTGATCGCCATTCCCCTGTTGGGCGTGTTGTTCGGTCTGGACCAACAGATTGCTCAGGGCACCGCGCTGGTGATGGTGGTGCCGAACGTCATGCTGGCGCTGTGGCGATACCACCAGCGCAACCGCATCGAATTGCGCCATGCCGTCCCGTTGGCCTTTATGGGCTTTTGCTTTGCCTGGATCGGTTCGATCTGGGCGGTGGGCATCGACGCGCAAGTCATGCGCCTGGGGTTCGTCGCCTTTCTGGTCGCACTGTCGGTCTACAACCTGACGCGCATGTTCTCTGCGCGCAAACCGCCATCGGCGCAGATGAACTATTCATGGCCGTGGCTGGGCGTTCTTGGTGCCGCCTCCGGCACCATGGGCGGCCTGTTCGGCGTGGGCGGAGCCGTGGTGGCGACGCCGGTGCTGACCAGTCTGTTCGGCACTACGCAAGTCGTTGCCCAGGGCTTGTCCCTGGCCTTGGCGCTGCCAAGTACCGGCGTGACGCTGGTCACCTACGCCGTGCACCATCAGGTGCACTGGATGATCGGCGTGCCCCTGGCAATCGGTGGCCTGCTGAGCATCAGTTGGGGTGTGAAGATCGCCCACGCCATGCCTGAACGCCTGCTGCGCGCGTTGTTCTGTGGCTTTCTGGTGCTGTGTGCGGTGATGCTCGCCTTTAAAGTTTGAAGCCATCGACGATGTGCTCGGCCAGGCACTCGGTGATCGGCGATGGATTGTGCAGGTTGCGCACCAGCATGATGCTCGCCTCGGGCAACAATGGCAGGTCTTCGGCTTCCCCGAGAATGCGCATGTCCGGGGTGATCAGGCTTTCCAGTTGCGCGGTCACCGCCAGACCGGCGCTGACCACCGCCATGATCGCCGACAGACTGTCGCTGTTGTAGGCCACACGGTAATCACGGCCCATCGCATCCAGCGCGTTGCACGCCCACAGGCGGCAGAAGCAGTCGCTGTTGAACATCGCCAGCGGCAGGGGCGTTTGTTCGTGGGCGCTGTAGCACTGCGCCTCGGCCCAGACAAAACGCTCCTTGCGCAGCAACTGACCGATTTCGCTGCCCGGCTCGCGGGTGACGATCGACAGATCGAGGTCCTGGCGCATCAGCAATTGTTTCGATGACTCGCAGTGCACCTCGATCTGGATCAGCGGATAGGACTGGGCAAAACGCCGCAGAATCCCCGGCAGGAAGCGCATTACATAATCGTCCGGGGTGCCGATGCGCACCGTGCCGACCATGTCCGGTTCGCGCAGTGTATTGAACACTTCACTGTGCAGTTTGAGGATGCGCCGCGCATAACCCAGCAGCACCTGACCTTCCGCCGTGAGCCGCACCTGGCGGCCGTCGCGCTGGAACAACTGGCGCTGCAGCACATCTTCCTCCAGCCGCTTCATCTGCATGCTCACGGCCGACTGAGTGCGATGCACCAACTCACCGGCGCGGGTAAAGCCGCCCTGGTCGGCAATCGCGACAAAGGTACGCAGCACTTCGGTATCGATCGTCTGGTAGGTAGACATGCATCAATCTCCGAGATGGTTGCCATCAGGAACATTTGTTGGATTGATCTTAGCCCTGGGGCGAGACTGGAACCATCTAAACGGAGGGCAACAAGATGAAAGGTCAACATGAGTTTCAAGGCGCGGAAAAACATTCGGTGCACCTGATTTCCGATCTGCTGCACAAGTTCAGCCGCTGGTACGAACTGCATCGTGAACGCGAGCTGCTGGCCAGCCTTAGCGATGAAGCGTTGAAGGACATCGGCATGAGCCGCGCCGACGTGGAGTTCGAGTCGGTCAAGCCGTTCTGGAACGATCCGATGCATAAATGAGCCACTTCCAACTACACAAACCAACTTGTGGTGAGGTAGGTTGCGAGCAGACAAGGAGATGCTCATGCCCGCGACACAGTCCTTATCCCTCAAACAGGCTCGGCGTCTGGCGCTGGCTGCCCAAGGGTTCAACGGGCGCCAGCCGCCGGCGACGATCAAGGCGGTGCAACTCAACCGTTTGATCCAGAGGCTGGGCGTTCTGCAAATCGATTCCGTCAATGCGCTGGTGCGTTCGCACTATCTGCCGCTGTTTTCCCGTCTGGGTCCCTATTCTTCCGACTTGCTCGACCAGGCTGCCTGGAGTCCGGGCCGGCGTCGTACCTTATTCGAATATTGGGGTCATGAGGCCTCGTTGCTGCCGCTGTCGATGTACCCGCTGATGCGTTGGCGCATGCAGCGTGCGAGCCGTGGCGAAGACATTTATCAACAACTGGCGCGTTTCGGTCGTGAGCAACAGGACACCATCCGCCGGGTGTTGGCCAGCGTTCAGGAACAGGGGGCGCTGGGCGCGGGCAGTTTGTCGACGCGCCAGGAAAAGGCCGGCCCGTGGTGGGACTGGAGCGCGGAAAAGCATGCACTGGAATGGTTGTTCGCCGCCGGCGAAGTGACCGTCGCCGGCCGCCGTGGGTTCGAGCGCCTGTACGACCTGCCGGAACGGGTGATTCCCTCCACGATCCTCGCACAACCCTTGCTCAGTGAAGCCGAGGCACAGCGTGGTCTGTTGCTGCATGCGGCGACGGCGCTGGGCGTGGGCACCGAGAAGGATTTGCGCGACTACTTCCGATTGAATCCCGCTGACAGCCGGCCGCGCCTGCAGGAGTTGGTCGAGGCGGGTCAGTTACTCGCCTGTGAGGTTCAGGGCTGGCGGCAGCCGGCCTACTGCCTGCCCGACGCCAGGCCGCCGCGCAAGGTCGAGGCCAGCGCGCTGCTTTCACCCTTCGACTCGCTGATCTGGGAGCGCAGCCGCACCGAGCGGCTGTTCGATTTCCGCTATCGGCTGGAGATTTACACGCCCGAGCACAAGCGGGTGTATGGCTATTACGTCTTGCCGTTTCTGCACAACGAGCGGATCGCCGCGCGGGTGGATTTGCGCGCGGAACGGGCGGCGGGGCGGTTGGCGGTGCATGCGGTGCATGAGGAAGAAGCAGGGCTGGATGACGAGGGGATGCTGGTGTTGGCGGTGAATCTGCGGCGCATGGCGCATTGGTTGGGGCTGGAGCGGGTGCAGCTGAATTGCACAAGGGCGAGTGGGGTGCGGTTGCGGGTGGCGATGGCCCAGTTGGGAGGTGACTGAACTGGCCTCTTCGCGAGCAAGCCCGCTCCCACAGGGGGGTGCATTGCAATGTGGGAGCGGGCTTGCTCGCGAAGGCGGCCTGTCAGGCACAGAGTTTTTACTGACTCACCGCCGAACCTGCTTCAACGTCTCGGCAATCAGAAACGCCAACTCCAGCGACTGGTCGGCATTCATCCGCGGGTCGCAATGGGTGTGATAGCGGTCCGACAATCCATCCTCGGTAATCGGCCGCGCACCGCCGATGCACTCGGTCACGTTCTGCCCGGTCATCTCGATGTGGATACCGCCGGCATAACTGCCTTCCGCCTGATGCACCTGGAAGAACTGCTTCACCTCGCCAAGAATCTGCGCGAAATCCCGGGTCTTGTAGCCGCTGCTGGCCTTGATGGTGTTGCCATGCATCGGGTCCGAGCTCCACAGCACCTGCTTGCCTTCGCGCTGCACGGCGCGGATCAGTTGCGGCAAGTGATCGCCCACCTTGTTGGCGCCCATCCGCGCAATCAGGTTCAGGCGGCCCGGATCGTTGGTCGGGTTGAGAATGTCGATCAGGCGAATCAGGTCGTCGGTGTTCATGCTCGGGCCGACCTTGACCCCGATCGGGTTGTTCACCCCGCGCAGGAATTCGACGTGGGCGCCGTCGAGCTGACGGGTGCGGTCGCCGATCCACAGCATATGGGCCGAGCAGTCGTAGTAATCGTTGGTCAGGCTGTCGCGGCGCACGAAGGCTTCTTCATAGTTGAGCAAGAGCGCTTCGTGAGCGGTGAAGAAACTGGTTTCGCGCAGTTGCGGCGAGCTGTCCATGCCGCAGGCCCGCATGAACGCCAGGGTTTCATCAATGCGGTCGGCCAGGTGGCTGTATTTTTCGGCCAGGGCCGAGTTGGCGATGAAGTCGAGGTTCCACTTATGCACCTGATGCAGGTCGGCGAAGCCACCCTGGGCGAAGGCGCGCAACAGGTTCAGGGTGGCGGTGGACTGGTGGTAGGACTGCAGCAGACGCTCCGGGTCCGGCACGCGGCTTTTTTCGTCGAAACCGATGCCGTTTACGATGTCGCCTCGGTAGGCCGGCAGGGTGACCCCGTCGATGGTCTCGTCATTGGCCGAACGCGGCTTGGCGAACTGCCCGGCCATGCGCCCGACCTTGACCACCGGGCAGCCGGCGGCAAACGTCATGACGATCGCCATTTGCAGCAAGACTTTGAAGGTGTCGCGGATTTTCGCCGCGGAGAACTCGGCGAAGCTTTCGGCGCAATCGCCGCCCTGCAACAGAAACGCGCGACCCTGGGTCACTTCGGCGAACTGACGGCGCAATTCCCGGGCTTCACCGGCAAATACCAGCGGCGGGTAACTGGCCAGGGTCTGCTCGACCTGTCGCAGATGCGCCGCATCAGGATATTGGGGTTGTTGCTGGATCGGCAAGGCGCGCCAGCTGTCAGGACTCCAGGGTTGTCTCATCACGGTCTCTAATGTTTTACGCTCGGACGGCCATGTTATCAGCAATTAGTGCGTGACCTGTTCCCGTCGCTTCGCGGACAATCGCGCCTTTGCCGCTTCATGCTGCGGCAGGCACGGTAATGATCTGGAGACGAAATGACTGAGGAGCGCGTCGAGCTGTTGCTCGCCGAGGTGCAGGACGAATTTGGCGTGATCCGCGTGCTGGAAGTGGCCGATTACCGTTTTCTCGAGTTCGGCGATGCCATTGAGCAAAGCTGCGTGTTCACCGCCGACCCCAGCTGGCTCGAATACGATTACACCCGGGCGATGCTGATCGGCGCGCTGTGCCACGAACAGCCGGAAACCGCGCTGTTCCTCGGACTCGGCGCCGGCACCCTGACCCAGGCCTGCCTCAAGTTCCTGCCGCTGGAAGACGTCGAAGCCATCGAACTGCGCCCCGATGTGCCGCGCCTGGCCATTGAATACCTGGGGCTGGACGATGATCCGCGTCTTTATATTCGCGTCGGCGATGCCCTGGAACTGCTCGACACCGCAGAGCCGGCTGACCTGATTTTCGTCGACCTTTACACCGATGTCGGCCCCGGCGTCGGGCACCTGGCCTGGACTTTCCTGGAAAACTGCCAGAAACGCCTGAATCCCGGCGGCTGGCTGGTGATCAATCAATGGGCCACCGACGACGGCAAGCCGTTGGGCGCCGCGTTGTTGCGCGGGCTTTATCACCGGCATTACTGGGAATTGCCGGTCAAGGAGGGCAACGTGATCCTGATCGTGCCGTCGGAGCTGGATCAGGAACTGGACATGGGTGGGCTTATTGCCCGCGCCGAAGCGCTGGCGCCGCGGCTGGGGTATTCGTTGCAGGCATTGATCAAGGCGATTCGTCCGGCGACATGATTGGGTGCCAGTGAGGGCCTTTTCGCGAGCAAGCCCGCTCCCACAGTTGAACGCGATCCCATGTGGGAGCGGGCTTGCTCGCGAAGGCTGACTGCCGGTCAACACATTCCTCACGCTCCTTTGAAGATACCGGGCCGCCGCTCCACCAGCGATCGCACCCCCTCCTGAGCATCCTCGCTGCCCAACAACTTCTTCACCAGCACCGGCAGCCCTTGCGCCGCCGCCGTTTCCCCTTCGTATCGCGCCTGCCGTGCCGACATCAACGTCGCCTGCACCCCCAGCGGTGCCTGCCGGGCGATACGTTCGGCCAGTTCGATGGCCCGGGGCAGCAAATCCTCGCTGGCCATGACTTCCTGCACCAGCCCCAGGCGCAGGGCATCATGGGCATCGAATTCGTCACCGGTGAGCATCCAGCGCATGGCATTGCCCCAACCGGCCACCTGGTGCAGGCGCAACGTGGCGCCGCCGAAAGGGAAAATGCCCCGCTGCACTTCCATCTGCGCAAACCGGGTGTTGCTGGCGCACAGATTGATATCGGCCGCCAGCATCAACTCGATGCCGATGGTCAGGCAGTAGCCCTGGGCGGCGACGATCACCGGTTTGCTGACCCGCGGCCCGGCGAACACCCCCCACGGGTCGCAGCCGCCGGGCGGTGCCTGCCAGCCTTCGCTCAGGGCGGCACTGGCGCTGGCCAGATCCAGCCCGGCAGTGAAATGCTCACCATGCGCGAAGATCACTGCCACTCGTGCATCGCTGTCGGCTTCGAACTCGCCGTAGGCCAGGCTCAGTTCGTTGAGCAGTTCGATATCGAAGGCGTTGCGCTTGGCGACCCGATCCAGGCCGATCAACAGGACATGACCGCGCTTTTCACGACTCACATGGCGGGTGTCGGGCTCTTTCATGGGGGCGTTTCCTCGGGCGGGAAGGGGCGTCGGACCGGCGGTCCGGGTGTTCAGGGTGAACCGTTTTAGCGCCATCGCCCACTGGGCCGGGCCTTTGAAAAATAGTCGCTTGGGGGATTATCCGCAAAGCCTGTGACAGAACGCCGTACGCGGCAGTTTTGCGATAAAAAAAGCTCCCTTTTTCGGCAAATTCCGGTATAGTGCGCGCCGGCCTTTAACCGGGCCGCGTTTAGGTAGCGCAATTCCCCGAAGCCAGCTTCGGCTGCACGTTCGCCCCGCGAACTCTTCCTTGACGATTCTTTTCATTCATTCGTTTTCGCAAATCCCCGCCGACAAAGCTGCCAGGGCGACTCTTGAGTCTCAACACGGCATGCGCAGCTTTGGAGCATGGGTCTTTGCGGATGCACTTAGAGGCAGACCCATGACCCAGGAAATCGGCGGCTTCGCCGCTCTTGAACTTCATCCCAATATTGTCGCTGCAGTAGTCGCTACCGGCTATGAAGAGCCTTCGGCCATTCAGCAGCAGTCGATCCCGATCATCCTCGCCGGTCACGATATGATTGGTCAGGCGCAAACCGGTACCGGTAAAACCGCTGCCTTTGCCCTGCCTATCCTGCACCGCATTGATCCGTCCAAGCGCGAGCCGCAAGCTCTGATCCTGGCCCCAACTCGTGAGTTGGCGCTGCAAGTTGCAACCGCTTTCGAAACCTACGCCAAGCAAATGCCGGGCGTAACTGTTGTGGCTGTCTACGGCGGCGCGCCGATGGGCCCACAATTGAAAGCAATCCGTAATGGCGCACAGATCGTTGTCGCCACTCCGGGCCGTCTGTGCGACCACCTGCGTCGCGACGAAAAAGTACTGGCGACCGTGAACCACCTGGTTCTCGACGAAGCCGACGAAATGCTCAAGCTGGGCTTCATGGACGACCTGGAAGTCATCTTCAAGGCCATGCCGGAAACCCGTCAGACCGTATTGTTCTCGGCCACCTTGCCGCAATCGATCCGTGCCATCGCCGAACGCCATCTGCGTGACCCGAAGCACGTGAAGATCCAGAGCAAGACCCAGACCGTTACCGCGATCGAACAGGCTCACCTGTTGGTTCATGCTGACCAGAAGACGTCTGCCGTTCTCAGCTTGCTGGAAGTGGAAGATTTCGACGCGCTGATCATGTTCGTGCGTACCAAGCAAGCCACCCTGGACCTGGCCAGCGCACTGGAAGCCAAAGGCTACAAAGCCGCTGCGCTGAACGGTGACATTGCCCAGAACCAGCGTGAGCGCGTGATCGACTCCCTCAAGGATGGCCGTCTGGACATCGTTGTGGCGACCGACGTTGCGGCGCGTGGCCTGGACGTTCCGCGCATCACTCACGTGTTCAACGTCGACATGCCGTACGATCCGGAATCCTACGTTCACCGTATCGGCCGTACCGGCCGTGCCGGTCGCGAAGGTCGTGCGCTGCTGCTGGTGACTCCTCGCGAGCGCCGCATGCTGCAAGTGATCGAGCGCGTAACCGGTCAGAAGGTTGCTGAAGTTCGCCTGCCGGACGCTCAAGCCGTTCTGGATGCACGCATCAAGAAACTGACCAATAGCCTGTCGCCGCTGGTCGCCGATGCCGAATCGACCCACGGTGAGTTGCTCGACCGTCTGACCGCCGACATCGGTTGCAGCCCGCGCGCCCTGGCCGCAGCCCTGCTGCGCAAGGCGACCAACGGTCAAGCGTTGAACCTGGCCGCTATCGAGAAAGAGCGCCCACTGGTGCCGAATAACGCACCGCGTGGCGATCGTCCAGAGCGTTCCGGTGATCGTCCTGAGCGTGGTGATCGCGAGCGTCGTGCTCCGATTCCATTGGCCGAAGGTCGTGCTCGTTGCCGTACCGCGCTGGGCGCGCGTGATGGCATCGCTGCCAAGAACTTGCTGGGCGCCATCCTCAATGAAGGTGGCCTGGCCCGTGAAGCCATCGGTCGCATCCAGGTGCGTGACAGCTTCAGCCTCGTCGAGCTGCCGGAAGACGGTCTTGAGAAGTTGCTGACCAAGCTGAAGGACACTCGCGTTGCCGGCAAGCAGTTGAAGCTGCGTCGCTACCGCGAAGATTGATCCGCTCTCGAGCTGATTGATCGAACATTAAAAATCCCCGACTGGTTCGGGGATTTTTTTTGCCTGCAATTCAGGGTGACCTTTCAGCCGAAGCGGTAGATGTCCATCCCCAGCGCGCCCATGGTGAAGCCTTTGTGGGCCACGCTGAACGCTCCGCCGGCACTGCGGGCAAAGTATAGCGGCAGCAAATGCTCGTCGCTGGGGTGGTTGCGCACGGCATTCGGTGCCTGTTGACGGTAATCGTGCAGCGCCGCCTCGTCGTCTGCTTCCAGTTTCTCGATCATCCAGTCACGAAACACCTGCGCCCAGGTTTCGACGCGCTCGGGCCCTGCATGCCAGTCCAGTTCCCTGAGGTTGTGGGTGATGCTGCCGGAGCCGATCAACAGTACATCCTTACCCCGCAGGCTGGCCAGGGCATGGCCGACGCGGGTTTGCAGGGCTGGGCCGCCGCGGGTTGGCAGGGAAACCTGGACAATCGGAATATCGGCTTGTGGATACATCAACGACAACGGCACCCAGACACCATGGTCGAAGGGGCGTTGGCTATCGATTCGTGCCGGCAGATCGGCGGCGTTCAATAACTCGACCACCTGCTCCGCCAACTGCGGATCGCCCGGGGCGGGGTATTGCACCTCGAACAACGCCTTGGGAAAACCGCCGAAGTCATGCCAGGTCTGCGGCCGTGGATTGGCGCTCACCAGCAGTTCATGGCTTTCCCAGTGCGCGGAGACGATCACGATGGCTTCGGGTTTGGGCATTTGAGCTGCCAGACGGGCCAGCGCCGGCCCGCTGGCCCCGGGTTCGAGGGCGAGCATCGGGGAGCCATGGGATATGTACAGGCTGGGGAACATGGATGAGCTCCAGAGGGTTAAGATGGCACCATCTTCAGTCAGATCATTGATCTAAATCTAATATAAGTTTTAGGGTGTTTTGATCGAATTTTCGGGGTTATTTATGCAGCCGGAGTTTTGGCACAAGAAGTGGGCGTCGAATCAGATCGGCTTTCACCTGCCGCAGGTGAACCCTTATCTGCAACGGTTCTGGCCGCAGCTGGAACTGGAGGAGAGTGCGCGGGTGCTGGTGCCGCTGTGTGGGAAAAGTCTGGATCTGCTGTGGCTGGCACACCGCGGGCATGAGGTGCTGGGTATCGAATTGTCGGAGAGGGCCGTCGAGGACTTCTTCAGTGAGCATGGCTTCGATCCCGTCATCAGCGAGCAAGGACCGTTCAAGGTTTATCGGGCGGGTTCCATCGAGATCTGGTGTGGCGATTTTTTTGCGTTGACCCCAGGCGATGCCGCTGATTGCTCCGCGATTTATGATCGTGCTGCGCTGATTGCATTGCCGCCACCGATGCGCGAGCAATACGCGACCCATCTGCACCGGGTTCTGCCCAAGGGTTCTCTGGGGTTGCTCATCACCCTGGATTACGATCAGACAGAAATGTCTGGCCCGCCCTTTGCCGTGCTCGATGATGAAGTGCAGCGGTTGTTCGGGGCTTCGTGGACCTTGAAGATCCTGGAGGACCAGGACGTGCTGAGCGAGAGCGGGAAGTTTCTGGAGGCTGGGGTTACGCGGCTTGAGGAACGGGTATATCGGGTTTCCACCCGGTAATTTGCAGCGACCATTACGGCCTCTTCGCGAGCAAGCCCGCTCCCACATTGAGCGGTGTACACCGGTCAATGTGGGAGCGGGCTTGCTCGCGAAGAGGCCCTGAAAATCACCGCCATATTCGAGTAGTAAAAAAGGCCCGCATCGCTGCGGGCCTTCCTGTTTACTTCGTAGCCTCTCAGCCCCGACGACGCGCCAGTGCGTCGATGCGCTCTTCCAGCGGCGGGTGGCTCATGAACATCCGGGCAAAGCCCTGTTTGAGGCCACCGTTGATGCCGAAGGCATTCAGGGTGTCGGGCATGTGCACCGGCAGGCCTTGTTCCGCGCGCAGGCGTTGCAGGGCACCGATCATCGCGGCGGTACCGGCCAGGTTCGCACCGGCTTCGTCCGCACGGAATTCCCGTTTGCGCGAGAACCACATGACGATGGCGCTGGCCAGGATGCCCAGGACCAGTTCGGCGAAGATGGTCGCCACGTAGTAGGCGATGCCCTGGCCTTCTTCATTCTTGAAGATCACCTTGTCGACGAAGTTGCCGATGATCCTCGCGAAGAACATCACGAAGGTGTTCACCACGCCCTGGATCAGCGCCAGCGTCACCATGTCGCCATTGGCCACGTGACCGATCTCGTGGGCCAGAACGGCTTTCACTTCATCCGGCGAGAAACGCTCGAGCAAGCCCTGGCTGACCGCGACCAGTGCGTCGTTCTTGTTCCAGCCAGTGGCGAAGGCGTTTGCCTCGTAGGCCGGGAAAATACCGACTTCGGGCATCTTGATCCCGGCTTCCCGGGACAGTTGCTCGACGGTTTGCAGCAGCCATTGCTCGTGACGAGTGCGCGGCTGGGTGATGATCTGGGTGCTGGTGCTCATCTTCGCCATCCACTTGGAGATGAACAGCGAGAACAGGGAACCGGCGAAACCAAAGACCGCACAGAAAATCAGCAGCTGATTGAGGTTCAGATCAACCCCGTTGGCCGCCATGAACCCGTTGAAGCCGAAAAGGCTCAGGGTGATGCTGGCAATCAGCACGACCGCCAGGTTAGTGGCCAAAAACAGCAGGATGCGCATCATGGTTGTAGAAATCTCCTTATGCTAAAGATGTAGCGTACTGCGAGGGTATATAAGGTGCAGCACCGGGGTATTCAACCGAGTGACTATTTCAAACTGTGTCCTACAGCAAAAGCTTAGCTGTTTGCAGGACATTTCCGATGTTCATCGGGGAAGTGTTTGTCGTCCGAAGCGCGCGTCGACCCCCGTCGTCGCTGGATGGAAACGGGCAGCGTGTTTCAGGTCGGCATCGGGTGCGACAGCGAGGGGTAGGGTGTAAGCAGGTGTTGCTGAATCAATCACCGTGCGACAGGCGCTGGCCGCCGCACGGTGACCGGTCACCTATTGGCGATAGGACTTGAGGAAGTTGCCGATGCGTCCGATGGCCATCTCCAGGTCATCGACCCGTGGCAGGGTCACGACGCGGAAGTGGTCAGGCCAAGGCCAGTTGAAGGCCGTGCCTTGCACCACCAGCAGCTTCTCGGACAGCAGCAGGTCGAGGACGAATTTTTCGTCATTGTGGATCGGGCAGACCTTCGGATCGATGCGGGGGAACGCGTACAGCGCACCCATCGGCTTGACGCAGCTGACGCCCGGGATGTCGTTGAGCAATTCCCAGGTGCGGTTGCGCTGTTCCAGCAGGCGTCCTGGCGGCAGCACCAGATCATTGATGCTCTGATAGCCACCCAGCGCCGTCTGGATCGCATGCTGGCTCGGCACATTGGCGCACAGGCGCATGTTGGCCAGCATGTCGATGCCTTCGATGTAGCTCTGGGCGTGGTGTTTCGGACCGGAAATGGCAATCCAGCCGGAACGGAAACCGGCGACGCGATAGGATTTGGACAGGCCGTTGAAGGTCAGGCACAGCAGGTCCGGCGCCAGGGAGGCGGTGCAGATGTGCACTGCATCGTCGTAGAGGATCTTGTCGTAGATCTCGTCGGAGAACACCACCAGGTTGTGCTGTCGCGCCAGTTCGAGCATGCCCAGCAGGACTTCTTTGGAATACACCGCGCCGGTGGGGTTGTTCGGGTTGATGATCACCAGCGCCTTGGTGTTGGGGGTGATCTTGGCCTTGATGTCGGCCAGGTCTGGCCACCAGTTGGCCTGCTCGTCGCACAGGTAGTGCACCGGGTTGCCGCCGGACAGGCTCACCGCCGCGGTCCACAGCGGGTAGTCGGGCGCCGGTACCAGCACTTCGTCACCGTTGTTGAGCAGGGCCTGCATCGACATCACGATCAGTTCGGACACGCCGTTGCCCAGGTAGATGTCTTCAATGCCGACACCCTCTACCTGCTTTTGCTGGTAGTACTGCATGACGGCCTTGCGTGCGCTGAACAGGCCCTTGGAATCGCTGTAGCCCTGGGCGGTCGGCAGGTTGCGGATCACGTCCTGGAGGATTTCGTCCGGCGCTTCGAAACCAAAGGGCGCCGGGTTGCCGATGTTCAGCTTGAGGATGCGATGGCCTTCCTCTTCCAGGCGTTTGGCGTGCTTGAGCACTGGGCCGCGAATGTCGTAGCAGACGTTGGCGAGCTTGTTCGATTTGCTGACCTGCATGGCGATGTGTTCCCGAAAATGAACGATCCAGGCGGCGTGTGAACAACCGTACTGGGAATCCTGCGTAATCACACAGGCCTGACGCCTTGAGAGGCAGCACCCATAAATCCGTTTGAATGCGCGTGGTCTGGCTGCCAGACTGGCGTTTGACGAGGCGCAATCATACGTGCCGCCCGATCCGTGGAAAAGGTACAGATCGGGCTTTTTCAGCCGCCGAGGTGTGATGATGGAAAAGTTGGAAAAAACCCTGGAAGAATGGAAAGCCATGCTCGACCCCGAGCAGTACAACGTGTGCCGCCTGAAGGGCACCGAGCGCCCGTTCTCCGGCAAATACAACGACAGCAAGGTCGATGGGATCTACCATTGCATCTGCTGCAACGAGCCGTTGTTCGACTCGAAAACCAAGTTCGATTCCGGCTGCGGCTGGCCGAGTTTCTACGCGCCGATCGGCGACAATGCCATGACCGAAATCCGCGATGTCAGCCACGGCATGATTCGCACCGAAGTGGTCTGCAGCAAATGCGATGCGCACCTGGGGCACGTATTCCCCGACGGCCCGCCGCCCACTGGCCTGCGCTACTGCATCAACTCGGTGTGTCTGGACCGGGTTCCCCGCGGGTAACGCTATACCGTTGGAGCAAGGCTTGCCGGACACCGTTTCGGGCAAGTCTTGCTCCTACGAAGCGATGGTTCCGATGATTTAAATTGCACACAATTCAATTGCACTCTATTTTGTATCATCTCCTATCCAACAGAGCGCACACCATGAGCGACAACCTGCTGAGCATCCCCTGCACCACCATCAAGGGTGAGCAAAAGACCCTGGCGGATTTCGCCGGCAAGGCCGTGCTGGTGGTCAATACCGCCAGCAAATGCGGTTTCACCCCGCAATACAAAGGCCTCGAACAGCTGTGGCAGACCTATAAGGACCAAGGCCTGGTGGTGTTGGGCTTTCCCTGCAACCAGTTCGGCAAGCAGGAGCCAGGCAATGAAGGCGCCATCAGCGAGTTCTGCGAGTTGAACTACGGCGTCAGTTTCCCGCTGTTCAAGAAGATCGACGTCAACGGCGCCGGTGCCCATCCGCTGTTCGTGCAGTTGAAAAAGCGCGCACCGGGCGTGCTCGGTTCCCAAGGCATCAAGTGGAACTTCACCAAGTTCCTGATCGGCAAGGACGGCCAGTTGGTCAAGCGCTTCGCCCCGGCGACCAAGCCGCAGGACCTGAGCCGCGAGATCGAAGCCCTGCTCAAATGAACACCTTGTCCGTCGATTCCCTGAGCCTGGACAACCAGCTGTGCTTCAAGCTGTACGCCGCTTCCCGAGCGGTGATCCGCGCCTACAAGCCGATGCTCGATCAACTGGGCCTGACCTACCCGCAATACCTGGCCATGCTGGTGTTATGGGAGTGGCAGGCCAGTGCGCCGGACCAACCCACTGTCAAGGCGCTGGGCGAGCGGCTGGCGCTGGACTCCGGCACGCTGACGCCGTTGCTCAAGCGCCTCGAGCAGTTGCAACTGGTTCAGCGCCAGCGTTCGGCCCGGGATGAGCGTGAGGTGCACCTGAGCCTGTCGCCGAGCGGACTGGCGTTGCGCGATCAGGTCGCGCCGCTGAAGGCTCGCCTGTTGTGCGACAGTGGGGTGGATCTGGATCGCCTCAATGAACTGCGCGATGGTCTGGATCACCTGCTGGGACAGATCAAGGCGCTGTCGTGACCGGGATCCAAGTATCCAGCAGGGCCGCCAGCTCCTCGCGACGGAAGGGTTTGGCCAGGTAGTCGTTCATGCCCGCCGCGCGGCAACGTTCGCGCTCTTCGGACATCGCATTGGCGGTCAGGGCGACGATGGGCAATTGCGGCCAGCGTCCACTGCGGCGGATCTGCCGACTGGCCTCATAACCGTCCATCACCGGCATGTTGCAATCCATCAACACCAGATCGAAAGCGCTGCTCTCCAATTGATCCAGCGCCTCGACACCGTGGGCGGCGACGATCACCTCGCAGCCAAGCTTGCCGAGCATGCCCTTGGCCACCAACTGATTGACCGGATTGTCCTCCACCAGCAACACCCGAGCGCGGCGTTGCGGTAAGTGGCGGTCAACCAGGGCTTCGCTGATCGTGGTCAGGTCCGGTTGCAGGACACGCCGCAGGTTCTGGTGCAGCGCATTGCGGGCCAGGGGCCGTGCCTGCTGTTGCAAGGGCGCGAGGGCGTTGACCTGTTCACTGGGCAGGAAGCTGCCATAGGCGGTCACCAGCAGTATCGGCGCGGTGATGGCGGGGCGCAGGTTGAACAGGCATTCAGGGCAATCGGTGATCAGTACATCAGGGTCCAGCCCGATCAACGGGTCATCGATCGAACGCTGCTGATACGCCAGCCCCCAGCCGGGCAACACGCCGGCCAGCAGTTCTGCCAGGCCGCTGCTGGCGGACGTAATGGCGATGACCTTGCCCTTCAGGGGGGGCGGAACCAGGGCGCGGGTATGCCGAGGCAGCGGCAACTCTGCACAGAACTGGCTGCCGAAGCCTGCCTCCGAGCTGATGGTCAGGCGGCCTTTCATGGCTTCGCAGAGGTTGTAAGTCAGCGCCAGGCCCAGCCCGGTGCCACCGAATTGCCGGGTGATGCCGGCGCCGGCCTGGGTGAAGGGCTGGAAGATCTTGACCTGAGCGTCCTGGGGAATGCCGATGCCGGTGTCGCAGACCTCGATCCTGACCCCTTCACCAAAGGTCGACAGGCGCACATCGACGCGGCCGAAACGGGTGAACTTGAGCGCGTTGGACAGCAGGTTGCTGACGATCTGCCGCACTCGGGTCGGGTCACCGAGCACCAGCGCCGGAAACTGCGGATCGATCAGGCAGGTCAACTCGACACTGGGCGCCGCGTTTTGCGACAACAGGTTGGCGGTGTCCTCGACCAGCGAACCGAGATCGAACGGAATGTGTTCGAGCTCCAGTTGCCCGGCATCGAATTTCGACAGGTCGAGAATATCGTTGAGCAATTCCACCAGCACCTTGCCCGAGTCGTGGGCGATCGACAGCTGTTGCTGTTGCTCGGCGGTCAAGGGGCCATCCAGCGACAGTGCGATCATGCCCAGCAGGCCATTGAGCGGTGTGCGGATTTCATGGCTCATGTTGGCCAGGAACACCGAACGCGCCTCGGCCATGTCCAGGGCGGTGCTGCGGGCGACTTCCAGTTCCTGATTGGACTGGCTGAGCCGGGCGTTGATGGCTTTGAGTTCAGCGGTGCGCGCCGAAACAATGTTTTCCAGTTCGCTGAGGTAATCGGTCAGGCGGTTTTCCGCGTTGCGGCGCTGCTGGATTTCCGTGGCGACATTTTCGAATTGCTGGTTGGCGACGGTCACCAGTACGCCAATCTCATCATTCTCGTGCCCGGGCGGACATTCCAGCGAGGTCGGTTCAGTGCTGCGCGAATCGCGGCCGCTGAGTTCACGGATCACCCGCACCAGTGGCTTGGTCAGCATCACGTAGAACAGCGCCAGCAGGATGCCGGTGAGGATCAGGCTGCGGGCGAAACCGTTGAGCAGGGTGACTTCGGCGCGACGCAGGAAGCGGTAACCGAAGGAATAGGTATCGACGTCCAGTTGCAGCATGCCCAGGGATTCGTTGGGCAGATGATCCAGATACAGGCGATCCTCGAACAGCCGGTTGGCGCCGAACAGCATATCGCTCAACACCCGATAACCGCTTTGCAGGCCCGGGCGCTTGACGTTGGCCAACACGTTGCCGTTGTTGTCGGTCAGTTTCGCGCCGATGATCGCCGGTGAGCGCAGCAGGCCCAGGGTCAGTTCCTGGGCGAGTTCGGCGTCGATGTTGTAAGCGATGCGCGAGGCCGGGTTGTGACTGATTTCCAGCAAAGACAGGATTTCACGGTTGATGGAGGCGTCTTCACTGGCATAATCGATGCCTATTTGCAGCAGGCTGAGCAGCGTGCCCAGAATGAAACCCACCAGCACGGTAAGCCGGGCTTGCTTGTAGGACAGCCGGTTGGTGAATTTGATGTCCATGGGGTGTTGAACCACTTCCGTTTCCCTTCGCTGCTCAAGCATAGTCGATCGTGCATGGATGCCGATGTTGTCGCGAGCCTTTGTATCAGGGCCGCTCTTGGGGATTTGCCTGGCCATCAGGCGCTTTGCTGCCTCGTTGTATCGTCATCATTACCCTGAACTTGTCCGAGGAGAAGACGTGGATTCCCGATTGAATGCTTTTCTTGAACGCGCCGATGCCGTTCTGGCCCGTATCGAACCGCTGCTGCCCACCCCTCGGCAAGCCATCGACTGGAACACCTGCCTGGCAGCGCGCTGGCAGCGCGAGGGGCGCAGCGGCTTCCTCCTGCCGCTGCAAGTGAGCCTGGACATGCGCCTGTCCGACCTGATCGGCGTCGACCGGCAAGTGGAGCAATTGGGGCGCAACACCCAGCAATTCATCGACGGCCTGCCCGCCAACCACGCCTTGCTGTGGGGCTCGCGCGGCACCGGTAAATCGTCGCTGGTCCGCGCCTTGCTGGCCGAGCATGCCCAGGCCGGCCTGCGCCTGATCGAGATCGAGCGCGACCACCTGGCCGACTTGCCACGGGTGGTGGAACAGATTGCCAAACTGCCCCAGCGGTTCGTGCTGTTTTGCGATGACCTGTCGTTCGAATCGGGTGAGGGCGACTATCGCGTGCTCAAGAGCGTGCTCGACGGTTCCCTCGAACAGGCCCCGGACAACGTGCTGCTGTACGCCACTTCCAACCGTCGCCACCTGGTGCCGGAAAAGGAAAGCGATAACGAAAACTGGAAACGGGTGGACGGCGAATTGCACCCCAGCGAGGCGGTGGAAGACAAGATCGCGCTGTCGGACCGTTTCGGTCTGTGGCTGTCGTTCTATCCGTTTACCCAGGAACACTTTCTCAACGTCGTCGAGCACTGGATCGGCCAACTGGCCGACAAGGCCGGCCTCAAGTGGCAACGCACCGAGGAGCTGGACATCCTCGCCGTGCGCTGGGCCACGGGGCGTGGCAATCGCAACGGACGTTGCGCCTATCAATTTGCCCGCTATTGGGTCGGGCTCAAACTCTTGGAGCACAAGGCATGATCGATTTACAACAGAGCGACCAGGGCCTGGAAGGCTACGGCATGCTGCACGCGCAGTTGGAGTCGCTGCTGGCGCACGAGCGGGATTTCATTGCCAACGCCGCGCAGTTTTCGGCATTCCTGTTCAATCAGCTCGACGACCTGAACTGGGCCGGTTTCTACCTCAATCGCAACGAAGAACTGGTGCTGGGTCCGTTCCAGGGGCAGATCGCCTGTGTGCGCATTCCCTTCGGTCGCGGTGTGTGTGGCACGGCGGCGGCGACCTTACAGACGCAATTGGTTGAAGACGTGCACGCGTTTCCCGGGCACATCGCCTGTGACAGCGCCTCGAACAGCGAACTGGTGGTGCCGCTGGTCAAGGACGGTCGCCTGATCGGCGTACTGGACCTCGACAGCCCGAAACTGGCGCGTTTCACTGCCGAGGATCAGGCCGGTATCGAGCAACTGGCGGCGATTTTCCTGCGTCTGACCGATTGCTGATGACCGATTCAAGATCCACTCGCCAGACCTGCCTTGATCAGCAAGCCTGAAGGATCTACCGCATCGATCTGCCCCGGGTCGAGGAAGCGCTCGGCGTACTGTCTGTAAATGTGCGCCTTGATGAACAACTCGAACAATGCCGGATCGATGTGGGCATCGCGGCACATGAACGCCATGATGCCCAGCGCCTCGCTCAACGACTTGGCTTTCTTGTAGGGCCGGTCGGCGGCGGTCAGCGCTTCGAAAATATCGGCGATCGCCATCATCCGTGCCGGCAGGCTCATCTCTTCACGTTTCAGGCGCTTGGGATAGCCGGTGCCGTCCATTTTTTCGTGATGGCCACCGGCGATTTCCGGAACGTTGCGCAGGTGGCTGGGGAAGGGCAACTGATCGAGCATCAGGATCGTCTGCACCATGTGGTGATTGATGATGTAGCGCTCTTCGCCGGTCAGGGTGCCGCGGGTGATGCTCAGGTTGTAGAGCTCGCCCCGGTTGTACTTGTAGCGCGGCACGTCCAGTTTGAAACCCCAGGGGTTGTCCGGCGGGATCAGTTCGGCATCGGCGCGTTCCAGCAGGTGCTCGGGCTTGTCCGCCAGCAGTGACTCGGTCACCGGCAGTGTCGGCGCCGGCGTGCGGTTCTGGCGTTGGTTCTCTTCCCAGGAAACCCCCAGTCGATCATCCAGGGTTCGCAGCCAGGTGCGCTGGCCGATGCTGCGCAGGCGCTGCAAATCGGTCTCGGCCATGGCTTCGCCGCCCAGATTGCAGCGGGCCACGAAGGCAAAATCATCGTCCAGTTGTTCCAGGGTGGCATCACGCTGCCGCGCCAGCGCTTGCTCGTCGCCACCCTGGGCGAGCCCTTGCCAGTAACCGATCCACGCATCGCGCTTGAGCACCTCGAAGCGGGTGCGGATCTCGTGGATGCGGTCGTTGAGGGTTTCGAGTTTGGTGGCTTTATCGACCACGTATTCCGGAGTGGTGACCTTGCCGCAGTCGTGCAGCCAGGCGGCGATGTGCAGCGCTTCCCATTCATCGTCGCTGGGTTGATAGCCGCTCAAAGCCGGGTCTTGGCTCGCCGCCGCCGCCTGGGCAAGCATCAGGGTCAGCACCGGTACCCGCTGACAATGGCCGCCGGTGTAGGGGCTCTTGGCGTCAATCGCGCCGGCCAGCAATTTGATGAAGGCGTCCAGCAGCTGTTTTTGGCGGGCTTGCAGGCGCTGACTTTCGATACTCACCGCCGCGGCGCCGGACACCGCTTGCAAAAACGCAATGCGATCGGGGCGCAGTTTTTCCAGATCGTCCTTGTTGCCGCTGTCAGCCAGCAGAAACACCAGCAGACCCACGGTGTCGTTGTGACGGTTGTGCAAGCGGATGCCGATCAGATGCACCCGGGGGCATTCCAGAGCAAGCAATACTTTCTGCAAATCCCCGGCCTGCTCGAAGCCCAGGTTGCTGACCACGTTGTCGGCGGTCGACAGTTGACGAATCCAGGCCGGGCTCTGCGGATCCTGGAGCGAGTGAGCTCCCAGGTCGAAGCACGACAGGGTTTGCGCCGCTTCCCTGATCACCAGCCCTTGGGGTTCCATGCGATCGCCGTCGCCCTCACGCAGGTAGATCAGGCCGGCTTCGGCCTGGCCGATTTTCACGGTTTCGAACAGCACCCGCTCGAGCAACGGGGCAAAACGTGTTTCCGCACTCAGGCTGTCGGTGATCTGGAAGAAGCTGGCCAGGGTGTCTTTCATGCGCCCCATCGACAGGCTCAACTGGTCGACTTCCAGCACCGGGGAGCGACGGGACAGTGGAACGTTGAAATCGAAGCTTCGTATGGCATCCGCCTCGCGCACCAGGGCGCGCAAGGGCTTGACCAGTATCCGTGAGGTCAGCCAGCCCAGCGGCACGCACAGCAGCAGCGTCGTCAGGGTGATCAACGCACCTTGCCAGCGCATGCGGTAGGCATCGACGAGCAATTCGTCTTCCGGTACCAGCATTGCCAGTTGCAGGCCATGGGGGCCGCCTTCCTCCATGTGGCTGCGGGCCACGATCCATTGGCGACCGCCCACCTCCAGGCGCTTGCCGTCAGGCGGGCTGTTGATCAATGCACCCAGGCTGGGGCTCAGGTCGGCGGCCTTGCTCAGGCGGGCGGTCTGATCGTCGATGATCAGGCGGCTGGCGTCGGGATAGGCCACCGCATTGCCTTGGGCATCGAACAGGGCGATTTCGGTAGCCGGGGTGACCACATGCTTGGCCAGGGTGGCGCTGAGTTCGGCCAGGGTCAGGTCGGCCCCCATCACCACTTGATCGCCACTGCGCCGGGCCAGGGTGGTGCCGACGTTATGGGTGGAGAAAAAAACATAGGGTTCGGTGGTGATCTGGTCCTGGTCGCGGCTGGCACTGTTGAACCAGGCGCGACTGCGCGGGTCGTAGCGGTCTTCGGCGTTGTCCTGGCGGCTGATGAAGGTCAGTTTCTGATCAAAGAACAGGGATTGAGAATGCGCCTGGCCGCTGCTGTCGTGTTCGATGCTCCATACTTGATAGGCCGCTGTCTGCGGCGCTTTGAGCAGGGTTTTCAGCGCGTCGGTTCGCATGGGGCGAACCATGAAAAAATCACCGTTGCCGTAACCGACGTAAAGCGAGGCCAGATCGGGGTTGTCGGTGAGCGACTGGCTGAACGGCTTGAGCAGCGCCAGGCGTTGCTGCAGGTCCGTGGCCTGGACCGCCGGGTTCACCACCTGCAGGCTCAGCAAGTGACGAATCGGCTCGTAGGTGGCGGCCAGGTCCAGGCGTACATCCTGCTCGATGCGATTGAACAGCTTCTCGCTGCTGGAGAGGATGATCTGGGTGGTCTGTCGATAATTGAAAATGCCCAACACCACCCCGGTCAGCATCAGCAGGATGGTGAACATCACGCTGATGTGAACATGCAGCGGAAATCGCCGCTGATCCAGGCGCAGTGGGTTGGGCATGCAGGTCGCTCCGTGATGGTTAACACACTGCTCAGCGACCAAGCATAGTTAAGCCTCTGGCTTTTTGCCGTCGTGGTGGTGGGCGATTTGTTGCAGCAATGCCTGGTCCAGCTCCAGCAAGGCGCGGTCCACGGCGCTGCAGCATTCGGCCAACAGGTCGGCCTGCAACGGTCCGCGGCAGGCGGTTTCCAGGGTTTCGCAGCTGTCGATCAGTCGCGAGGCCTGAACGATTCGTGCAGCGCCCTTGATTTTGTGAGCGATGTCGATAAATGCCTGCAGGTCGGTACACCCATGCAGGGCCTGCAACCCCTGGCGGTCATGGCGATTGCTGTTGAGCAGTTCAGCCAGCAGGCGCTGGTTCAACACCGGGTTGCCACCGGTCAACAGTCGCAAGCCTTCCATGCTGAAGGCCGGTGAACGGTCGGTTGGCGCCAGGCCCTCGACCCATTGGCTCAGGGCTGTCAGCGTCAGTGGTTTGAACAGGCAGTCGTCCATGCCGGCATGCTTGCAGCGCTGGACTTCCTCGGGCTGCGCATTGGCGGTGAACCCCAGGACGGTGCAGGGCGTCTGCTGCGTCTGTTGTTCGTGTTGGCGAATGGCCCGGGCCAGTTCGTAGCCATTCATGACCGGCATGTTGCAGTCAACGATCACCAGGTCGAACACGTCGGACTTCCATATTTCGAAGCCCTCCTTACCGTCCGATGCGCCGCTGAATCGATGGCCGAGAAACTCCAGTTGCTGGCACATCAGCAAGCGATTGGCCGCGTGATCATCCACCACCAGCACCTTCAACGCGGTGGTGGCGACATGGAGGAGGGGTTGGGGTTTTTCCACTTCAGGCTCCCGTGGCAGCGACGGTAAAAGTAGCGACAGGTGCACACGTGTGCCGATCCCTGGCTGACTGCTCAGTTGCAGGCTGCCGCCCATGGTTTCGCACAGACTGCGGCTGATCACCAGACCCAGTCCGGTGCCGCCGCGGGCCGTTTGCCCAGCGTTTTCGGCCTGGGCGAAGGGCTCGAACAAGCGGTGCTGATCCTCTGCACTGATGCCGATCCCGCTGTCCTCGACCAGGACCTGCATCTGTACCTGGTCAGGCTCGACACCCGGGTAAAGTTCGACGCTGATGCTCACTTGGCCCTGTTCAGTGAATTTGATCGCGTTGCTGACCAGGTTCGACAGCACCTGCTTGAAGCGCAGCGGATCGAGCAGAACGTCGACGCAGGGGTTGCTCGGATTGAAATCCAGCCGAAGCTCAAGGTCTTTCTGCCGTGCCAGACCGTCGAAAATCCGCACCACGGACGCCACGATTTCCCGCGGATTGACCCGTTCCGGGCTCAGGCTCATGTGGCCGGATTCGATGCGTGCGATGTCCAGAATATCGCCGATCAGTTCCAGCAGGTCTTTGGCCGAGTTGTAGGCCACATCGATGGCCGGGCGGTCCGGGTGTTGCCGTTCGATGCGCTTGAGCGTCAGTTCGAGCATGCCGATGATGGCATTCATGGGGGTACGGATCTCGTGACTCATGGTCGCCAGGAACGTGCTCTTGGCCCGGTTGGCCTGATCGGCGCGCTCCTTGGCGCAACGCAGGTCGTCGAACAGCTGTCGGCGCTCGCTGATGTCGATCCAGCCGCCGATGATGCCTTGGACTTCGCCGCTGGAGTCCCTGTAGGGGAGGATCCAGTGATAGATCGTCAGCCGGCGCCCGCCGATGTGCAGCGGACGGTCGAGAATCAGCGGTCGACCCTCGGACACCACCCGCTGGTAATCGGCCTGAAATTCCCGCGCTTCGAAAGCGTTGCTCAGGGTGCTTTCGATGACACTTTTACCGATGACTTCTTCGCGCCGGGCGCTGAAGGCATGCAGGTAACTGTCGTTGCAGCTTTGCAACAGGCCTTGGCGATCGCGTACGTAAATCGGGTGTGGCGTGCCGTTGACCAGCGAGCGCATGAACTCGTACTGATCACTCAGGGCACGTTCGGCGGCCTTGCGCTGATTGATCTGACGTCGCATGTAGGCGTTCCAGGCCACTGAAATCAGCAGCAGCACGCCGGCGCCGATGACGATCTGATAGAACAGCCGGTGATAGTTGCGCCAGGTGCTTTGCGACGACGCCGAATAGCCGCGCCAGCGACTGTTGATGATGCCCAGTTCTTCCGGCGAGATGCTCAGCAGGGCTTTGTTGAGGATGTCATGCAGTTCGCCGGCCTCGCGTTGGGTCGCCAGGGAGAACGCCGCTTGTTCGGTGCCGATGGTGGTGCTGATCTGCAGCGTGTGTTCGAACAGTCGCGATGAAATGAAGTAGTTGGCGATCACCAATGAATTGACCGCGCCTTGCGCCAGGCCTTCGGCGAGCATTTCCACGGCGCTGAAGGTGTCCGGGGTTTCGATAAGTTTGATCAGCGGGTATTCGCGCTTCAGGTATGCCGTCAAAGGGTGGCCTTGGGCGATGGCCAGGCGCTTGCCGTGCAACTGGCTCAGGTTGGCCGGGCTGTCTTCGGCCTTGCGGGTCAGCAGCACGTAGGAATTTTGCAGGTAGGGGCGGCTGAAATTCAGTTGGGTTTCGCGTTGCGCGCTGGGCAGCAGGGCGGCGATCAGGTCGGCCTGGCCGGCCTCGAGCTTTTGGATCATGTCGCTGTCGCTGCGGCTGCGCTGGATGTCGAAGCGCAGGCCGGTGCGCAGCCTGATGAGCTCCAGCAGATCTGCGGCAACCCCGCGGAAGTTGCCGGCGCTGTCGAAAAAGGTGAGGGGGGCGAAGGCTTCGTTGACCACCACCCGCACCACCGGATGCTGTGCCAGCCAGCGTTCTTCGCTGTAGCTGAGTTCCAGTTTGTGATCGGTGAGCAGGATGTCGCTGCCGGCGCTCCAGCGCTTGGCGATGTTTTCTCGAACGCTGGTGGGGATGGCCGCGAGTATGGCGTTGACGATGCCCAGCAGTTCTGGATTGTTCTGATGCACCGCGAAACTGAAACCGTGGGCTTCGTGTTTGCCGAAGTTGGCCATGCGGATGTTGTTCAAATAGCCCTTGTTGATCATGTAGTGGGTGGAAATGGTGTCGCCGAGGAAAACGTCAGCCTGGTCGAACGCCACGGCATTGATCGCATTCTGGTAGGACGGGTAAGCGGTGATGAGCGCTTTCGGATACAGGGCCTTGACCTCATCCAGCGGCAAGTAGTGATAGACCATGCTCAAGCGCATGCCGGACAGGCCATCGGTCAGCGACCGAGTCTCGCCTTCTCGGGTCACCAGCACCGGTTGGTCCACCGCGTAGGGCCTGGACAGGCTGATTGCGCTATTGCGCGCTTCGAATCCGTTGGCGGTACCGAGCAGGTCGACTTCACCGTTTTCCAGCGCCTCGATGGCGGCGCCTCGGGAAGCGAAGCGCTGAACCCTGACGGGCAAGTCGGTGACCTGACCGAGGATGCCCGCATAGTCGGCGGTGAAACCCTCGTAGTCGCGGCCGCTCAGGGTCAGGTCGAAAGGCGGATAGTCCGGTGCCGAAGTCCCCAGGATCAGTTCGTGTCTGTTCTTCAGCCAGCGCTTTTGTGCCGGGTCCAGTTGAAGGTCCAGGTGCCCGGCCGTCGAGCGACTCAGCAAGTCATAGTTTTCACTGTGCTGTGCCGCGAGCAATGGGCTGCTCAGGCAAAGGCCAACAGCAATCAACAGCAGATAATCCATCACACGACTGGGCATCCTGACTCTCACACCAATGCGTTGCGTTTTGCCATTTCGATCAGCTCGACCAACGACTTGGCCTTGAGTTTTTGCATCAGGCGTTTTTTGTAAGTGCTGACGGTCTTGTTGCTCAGGAACATGCCTTTGGCAATTTCCTTGTTGGTGCGACCCTGGGCAAAAAGTTGCAACACCATCAGTTCCCGATCGTTGACCGACTTGAACAATTCAAGTTCGGCACAACGCGCTTCGTCACCCTTGACCGGGCTCAATGCTTCGCTCGGGAAGTAGTTGTAACCCGACAACACGGCCTTGATGGCGCTGACCAGTTCGCTGAGGTCTTCCTGTTTGCACACATAGCCTGACGCGCCCGATTGCATGCAGCGAATACCGAAGAGTGTCGGGCACTGTGCCGTGAGTACCAGTGTCTTGAGGGGCGTACTCATAGCGTTGAAACGGGCCAGCACCTCCAGGCCGTCGAGCTTGGGAATGCTGATGTCGAGAATGACCAGGTCCGGCATGCACTCGCGAACCATCTGCATGGCATCGACCCCGTTGTCGGTTTCACCAACGACTTTGTAGCCTTCATGTTCAAGCAGCATACGAACGGCAAGCCGGATGACAGGGTGGTCGTCGACGATAAAAACGGAGTTCATAATAAAATCCCATGGGAACTGAAATAAAGCGCGCACCTTAGCTCAGATAGTTGAGGGGGCGTATGAACTGACTGACCTGTAGTGGCAAAATAGGAATGTTCCTACAGGCAAAAAAGAAAAGGACTACGCGATAACTAGCCTTGTTTACAGGTGGGTTTTAAATTGAAATTAGTTAGTTGTGGGTTTAATTTTCAGGGTTGAGCGTTATTTGTTGTTTTTACGTTTATCTTCTAGCAATGGTTTTCAAATAAACATGAGGTCAATAGTTGTATGAATTCGGATTTTTTCAGCGGTTTTATCAAATAACCCAGCAGTGGCAGATCATCAGCCACGGCCAAGTGTTCAAGCCCGTCCAGCTCAGCCGGCGTCAGGCTGCTCAGCAGGATTGCCCGTTTGATCATCCCTCGGTGGCTGGCAAACTTCACCAGATCGATACCCGAAAGGTCTGGCAAACATTGATCGCACAAAAGAATATCGAAAGGTTGATCGGCGCCCCGCATTTGCTGCAGGGCACCCTGGGCAGAATCGGACGTGGTCAATCGATTGAAGCCGTAACTCTCGAGTAGAATTTGATTGGCCTTGAGCTGAAACGGATGGTCTTCGACCAGCAAGATGCGCAGGTTTTCTTTGTTCATATTATTCATGCGTCTTTTATCGAGCAAAGGAGTCCCGATTGTTCCGCTTCCCGATCCGACAATCGATCAGTTCACGCGACTTGAGTTGTAGGGGGATTCGGTGAATGTTGAGTGCATTTGGATTGGCACATTCCCCTGCAGAATCGAGCATGCTCGCTCCTGCAGGGGAATGCGTTCACTTCAAAACTTGGCACATCACCCCATCAGTGACTTGAGCGCCCGGTCATTTCCAGCGCCATGTCACTGGCATAGCTGTCCGTCATACCCGCGATGAAGTCGATCATCCGCAGGAAGGAGGCATGAAGCGAACCGTGTGGATTCGGCGCATTGTTGCCCAGCAGATCGAGAATTCGCCGACTCTTGAACGAAGGTGTACGACCGTTGTGTTGCTCCACGGCGGCGCCGCAGAAGGCATTGAGCAGAATTTCCAGGGTGGTATAGGCGCCGATTTCGTGCAGGGTCTTGCGTTTGTCCTGAAAGATTTTCTTGCGCGCCATGTCCTTTGCATTGAGCACGCAACGTTTGGCCGGGCCGTGCATGTGCTCCACCAGATCCCCGGGCAGGGTGCCGGCCAGCAACGCGTCCTGCTGCTCGACGAACGCACGGGCGGCGGCGTTGGTCAGGTGCTCGATGGCTTTGCCGCGCAGGATCGCCAGTTTGCGTCGACGCGAATCCCCAGGGCCGAGCTGACGATAGGTTTCCGGCAGATCGTCGCCCACCAGGTCCAGCAGCAGCGATTCCACTTCGGCGTATTCGAGCAGCGACATCTCCAGGCCATCTTCGAGGTCGATCAACGCATAGCAAATATCATCGGCAGCCTCCATCAGATACACCAACGGGTGACGCGCCCAGCGCTGGTCCTCGATTTGCGGCAGGCCGAGTTTGTGGGCGATCTGTTCCAGCAAGGGCAGCTCGCTCTGGTAGCAGCCGAATTTGTGTTTCTTGTAGCCCAGCGAATCGGCGTGCCGAGCCGTCCAGGGGTATTTGAGATAGGTGCCGAGGGTGGCATAGGTCAGCCGGGTGCCGCCGTCGAACTGGTGGTACTCCAGCTGGGTCAGCACCCGGAAGCCTTGGGCGTTGCCTTCGAAATTGAGGAAGTCATTACGCTCGGCGTCGCTCATGGCTTCGAGCCAGCCACGGCCGGCGGCCTGCTGGAACCAGTGGCGAATCGCGTCCTCGCCGGAGTGACCGAACGGCGGGTTGCCGATGTCGTGGGCCAGGCAGGCCGACTGCACCACCATCCCCAGGTCGCTGGGTTCGCACCAGTCGGGCAGGGCACTGCGGATGGTTTCACCCACGCGCATGCCCAGCGAACGGCCCACACAGCTGACTTCCAGCGAATGGGTCAGGCGCGTGTGGATATGGTCGTTGCTGGAGACCGGGTGGACCTGTGTCTTGCGCCCCAGGCGCCGAAACGCGCCGGAGAAAATAATGCGGTCATGGTCTTTGTGAAAGGGGCTGCGACCGAGCTCTTGCGGGCTGTGCAGGGGTTTTCCGAGGCGTTCGCGGGTGAGCAGGGTAGGCCAATCCAAGGCGGGGTCTCTCCGTCAGGTGTCTGATGACCCTAGCTTCCCGGTTCGCACCGGGCCTCGCAAGGGGCATTACAACCCGACGGCATCGATATCGATCAGCAGCAGGCGTTCGCCATTATCGAAAAATTGCCCGGCGGTGAGGCAGTACTGGTTGCTGGTGGCGTCGCGATAAGTGTTGGAGAGCGTCAGGCGCCGTTCATCCCAGCCTTCGGCCAACAGATGATAAAAGTACGGGCGCCAGGACCAGTTGTGGCCCAGGTAGCGATTGTCGGCAACCCAACCGTTGTTGCGCCATTCCAGGTTCGGCGTCAGTTGCGTGCCGTGACGGTCGCATTGGTAGAAGCGCAGCAACCAGGGAAAGGCATCCAGTTGCGGCAGGGCGCTCAGCGGCGCGCGGGCCTGGGCCCAGGCTTGCAGGATCGCCATCAGCTCCGCCAGTTGCTGGCGCATGATCATCAGGCGCCCGCGCTCGGCCAGTTTCTGCTGGACATAACGCTGACGCAGCCGGGCGAATGGTTCGACGAAGGCGTCGGTGGCAAAGAAGTCTTCCTGAGCACCGGCGAACAGGTAACCCTGTACATAACGTGACCCGCACTCCAGGGCAAAGTTGAGCTGCGCGTCGGTTTCCACGCCCTCGGCAATGATCCAGCAGCCGGTTTTCTCCGCCATCTGCGCCAGGGCCTTGACCACGTCGCTGCTCGGGCCACCCAGCGCCGCGGCCTGGAACAGGCGCATGTCGAGCTTGAGAATGTCCGGTTGCAGTGCCAGTACGCGATCGAGTTGCGAATAGCCGGCACCGAAGTCATCGATCGCGATCCGTGCACCGGCGCTGCGGTAACGCGCGACCACTTGCGCCAGGCGCTGGATGTCACCCCCCAGTTCGGTGATTTCGAAAACGATGCGCTGCGGGTCGACGCCGTGACTGTTCAGTTGCTTGAGGCTGGGCAGCGGTTGGTCTGCGCGTAATCGGCTGATCCACCGCGGGGACATGTTCAGACTGAGAAACCAGTCGGCGGGGGCTTCATGCAGACGGCTCAGGGCGTTATCGCGCAATTGCCGATCCAGGCGGCGCAGGGCGATCGCGTTGGTGCGCGGGTCGGCGAACAAAGGTCCCACCGATGCCAGTTGACCATCGGCCTGACGAAGTCGGCCCAAGGCCTCTACCCCTGCGATACGGCCAGTCGCCGTATCGATGAACGGTTGAAAGCAGGCGAGCGGTTGCCCGTCGATCACAAAGCCTCCTTAGTTGATCTTGTTTTTGGATTGAGCCTTGGGGCCGGGCAGGCACACAGGGCCGAACCCCTCGCTGGAGAGGTTCATCCTGTCGTTATTGCAAGAATGCAGCCAGAAAGTGACAGCTCAGGGTTTGCGCGACGAGCCCTGCATCACCAGTTTGATCAGCGGCCCCAGCGTTGTGCCCAAGCGCACCAGCCGCGACAGGCTGCCGGTGCCGCCGCCTTTGGCACCCTTACCGGTCAGAAAGCCCAGCAGCGTGACCGCCGCTACGCCCCAAAGTGGCGCGTGCTTTATCCCCAGGCCGTCCTGCAGGTTTTGCGTCATCCCGCGAACGCGGTGCAGCGGTTGCAGCAGTTGTGCCGATTCGTGGCGGATTTCCTGGCGATGCATTTCCATGCGTAACCGAATCAGCGTCTTGCGCATGTCCGCGCGCGAGCTGTTGCGAGGCAGTTCAGGCAGGTTCATGGCAGCAGGCGCTCCCTGTCGTTGGCCAGTTCTTCCAGGGTGCCGTGGAAGGGTGAAGACTCATCGAAAATCGCCGCCCTCAGGCGAATGCCGCAAAAGATCGCCGCCAGGGTATAGAACACGCAAAGACCGATGATGGCCGCCAGGCGATAGGTGTCCCAGAAGAGAATCATCACCAGCGTCGACAGCCCTACCAGCAACAGCAGCGCAAACACCAGGGCCAACCCGGCAAATAACAGCAGGCTGACGGTTCGGGCTTTTTGCTCTTGCAGTTCGATGCCGAACAACTCGACATGACTGTGCAGCAATCCGAGAACGGCGGCGCCAAGGCGTCGCGATGAGGAGCTGGCGCCTGTGGACGCGCCGAAATCTTCGATCGCCATAATCAGCGCCGGGTGGCCAGCAGGCCGATCAGGAAGCCCACGCCGGCCGCGATCCCGACCGATTGCCAGGGGTTGGCTTGAACGTAGTCTTCGGTGGCGGTAACGGCGGCCTTGCCGCGCTCGCGCAATGAATCTTCGGTCAGCTTCAGTGTTTCCCGGGCACGCAGCAGGCTGTCGTGGATCTGCTCGCGCAATTCATCGGCCTGGTCGCCAGCCAGGGACGCGGTGTGTTCCAGCAACCGCTCAGTGTCGCTGACCAGTGTCTGAAAGTCGTTCATCAGGATTTCTTGAGCAGTCTTTGCCTTGATGCTGGCCATTGGTGATCTCCATAGGTGGCGTCTGAAACGTTCGAGTATGAGCCTTTGACGAAGGTTCAGTACAAATGACTGGTACAACTTTTGCTGTGTCCTGGTGCGTCAGCCTGCGCATTTGCGCTGTTGCTGGGCATGATTTGCGAAAACCCTGATTCAAACAATATGGAACCGCGCAAAAGTACCGGTTCTGACTGGCCGTGACGAACCCTGTGCGCCAAAGCGGTTCATCGGCCGTGGCGCTCCTGATCTCGGGCGTCACAACTTGGTGCATGGAATGCCCTCGCGAACTGCTTTGGTGCTTTTTTTGCCTTAAGGTCTGCCTCATCCATGGAAAACCTGCAAAGCGCTGTCGACAGCCTGGTCCATAGCTCCAATACCTTGTTCATTCTGATCGGTGCGGTCATGGTCCTGGCCATGCACGCCGGATTTGCCTTTCTGGAAGTCGGGACGGTTCGGCAAAAAAACCAGGTCAACGCCCTGTCCAAGATCCTCAGTGACTTCGCCGTTTCGACCCTTGCCTACTTCTTTATAGGCTATTGGATTTCCTATGGGGTGACCTTCCTGCAACCGGCAGCGGTCATCAACGCCGATCACGGTTACGGGCTGGTGAAGTTTTTCTTCCTGCTGACCTTTGCGGCGGCGATTCCGGCAATCATTTCCGGCGGCATCGCCGAGCGGGCGCGATTCGTTCCGCAGCTGTGCGCCACCGCCTTGATCGTGGCGTTCATCTATCCCTTTTTCGAAGGCATTGTCTGGAACGGCAACTTTGGCTTGCAGGCCTGGTTGCAGTCGCGCTTCGGTGCCGGTTTCCACGATTTTGCAGGCTCGGTGGTGGTGCATGCCATGGGTGGGTGGCTGGCGCTGTCGGCGGTGTTGTTGCTGGGGCCACGCAATGGCCGCTATCGCGAAGGGCGGCTGGTGGCGTTCGCGCCGTCGAGCATTCCGTTCCTGGCGTTGGGTTCGTGGATCCTGATCGTCGGCTGGTTCGGTTTCAACGTGATGAGCGCGCAAACCCTGCAGGGGGTCAGTGGGCTGGTGGCGGTGAACTCACTGATGGCCATGGTCGGCGGCACGTTCGCCGCGTTGATTGTGGGGCGCAATGACCCGGGCTTTCTGCACAACGGTCCGCTGGCCGGACTGGTGGCGATCTGTGCCGGTTCTGACCTGATGCATCCCGTGGGCGCCCTGGCGACCGGGGCGATCGCCGGGGCGCTGTTCGTCTGGTGCTTTACGGCCGCTCAAGGCAAATGGCACATCGACGATGTGCTGGGTGTGTGGCCGCTGCACGGCCTGTGTGGTGTATGGGGCGCAATCGCCTGCGGCATCTTTGGCCAGAGCGCGTTGGGTGGACTGGGCGGGGTCAGCCTGATCAGCCAATTGATCGGCACGGTGCTGGGCGTGGCCGTCGCGTTGGTCGGGGGCCTGGCGGTGTATGGCACGATCAAGGCGTTCCATGGCCTGCGCCTGAGTCAGGAGCAGGAGTATTACGGTGCGGACCTGTCGATACACAAGATCGGCGCGGTCAGCCAGGACTGAAAGGCCGCCCGCTGGCCGCTCGACGACGTTTCGGGGGCGGCCTAGAATACTCACTCAAATTTTGCTGGTTGAGCGCTCATGCCTCCTGAATGTCAGCTGTTCGGCACCTTGGGGTGCCACCTCTGTGAAGTGGCCGAAGCCATGCTGATGGAGTTCGTCGAGCGCGGCCTGCTGGTAGAACTGGTGGACATCGCAGACGATGAGACCTGGTTCGAAGCCTACAGCCTGCGTATCCCGGTGTTGCGTCGGGTGGATACCGGGGCGGAGCTCGGCTGGCCGTTCGGCTCCGACGATGTGGTGAATTTCCTGCGGTAAGCAGGCATCGGCATGAGCGGGTCCGCCGGTCGAACTTTACGATAGATCCCTTGGCGTAACCGGTGCGATTCGGATACTGTATGCGCATACAGTTATTTCGGGTTGTTGCTGCATTCTCTGCCTACAGCAGGCGAGCAGCGAAGTCCGGGCGTCAGAGGGATGAATCGTGGTCAATGTCGAACAGTTGAAAAGCAGCGTGAACCGGATGTCGGTGGACGTGGTACGCGAGGCCGTCCTCGAATTGCGTCTGGACGGTCTGGTCACGGAGGGCAAGACGCCCTTCAACAAGCTGCATTTCAATACCTGTTTCGCCGAAATCGAAGCCTTGTTCCAGCGTGCCGGTTTTCACCGGCAACTGGACGTCGTCGGCTATCAGGGACTGCTGTATGCCTTGTATGACCCGAGCCGCTGGGAGGCGGTCGACGTGCTGCGCTGGCTCAAGGAGTACACCGAGGCAGCGGCGCGGGCAGCGATTCCCGCCTGAGATTCTCCGCTAGGTTCATGTGCGGCGCTGTTGGATAATGTCGCTCTGCCTTGAGGTTTAGAGCTTTCGTATGTCCAGTCCATCTTTCAGCGCCGCCCACAGCCAGGCCAGCACCCTCTATTTACCGCCGGGTTCGTGGCAGACCGTCTTCGATTGCCTGTGCGAGCACTTCAGCGCCATCGGTCGTGATCAATGGCAGGACCGCATCGCCCGTGGCCGGGTGCTGGACGGTCAGGGTGCCCCCATCGCGCTCGACCTGCCGTACAAGGAAGGCCTGCGCATCCACTATTTCCGCGAGGTGCCGGACGAAAAGCCGATCCCGGTGGTGGAGTCGATCCTCTATGCGGACGAGCACTTGGTAGTCGCGGACAAACCGCACTTCCTGCCCGTCACCCCGGCGGGTGAATATGTCGAACAGACCCTGTTGCGGCGGCTGATTCGCCGCCTCGATAACCCTCATCTGGTTCCCTTGCATCGCATCGATCGGCACACCGCAGGGTTGGTGCTGTTTTCTGCCAATCCGCAAAGTCGCTCGGCGTACCAGTCGTTGTTCCCGACCCGGCAAATCGAAAAACGCTACGAAGCCATTGCTCGAGCGTTGCCTGAACAGTCGTTTCCCCGGGTGCATAAAAGTCGGCTCATCGATGGCGAGCCGTTTTTTCGCATGCAGGAAGCAGAGGGCACACCCAATACCGAAACGGCGATCGAGGTCAGGGAGAAGAACGGCGATCTGTGGCGCTACGGCCTCTACCCGGTTACAGGCAAGAAGCATCAGTTGCGAGTGCACATGGCAGCGTTGGGCGCCGGCATCTGCAACGATCCGTTTTATCCACAGGTACTCAAGGATGTGGAGGACGACTACGCTAATCCGTTGAAGCTGTTGGCGCAGGGACTCAAATTTGTCGACCCGGTCACCGGCCAGCATAGAACGTTCGAGAGCGCCATCACGCTGCAATGGTAAGCAAGGGACGTCGGACAGATCGAATTTATGATCATCTTTGCAGTCTTTTGAACAGGCCCCACGAACGTGGCGTTCAGAGAACTCGGGGCAGCAGCCAGAGCTGCCGGCGGCCCCGAGACCTTCCATGCAAGGAGATACCCATGAAACGTACCGTTTTCGCTGGAATGATCATTTGCGCGACAATGCTGGCCTCTCCCGTATTCGCCGCAGACCACGACCTTTGCACCATCAAACTCCAGGAACTGCGGGACAAGATCACCACGCTGCCGGCCACGTCTGAGAACACGACCATGGAAGTCAAGCGCATGCAAGCCAGCGCGGAAGCGGCCAATGCCGCGAACGATGACAAGAAATGCATCACAGAAGCGACCCAGGCGCTGGCTCGCGTAGACAGACTGGCGAAGGAACCGAATCCATAATTGATAATGCCCGGATAAAAAAATGCCCCGACAAGTCGGGGCATTTTTTTATCTGCAAGTCGCCGCGCAGATTACAACTCTTTAACGGTGCGAACCTGATCCTTGTTGATGCGGGTCTGCTTGCCATCCAGTTGCTCGAATTCGTAGAAGCCCGAATCCTTGTCAAAATTTGGCGTATCGACGGCCTGGATTTCGCGACCGTCATTCAAGGTAATCACGGTAGGCGATGCGCAACCGGCCAGGGTAGCGAGGCCCAGTGCGAGCATGAAAGTGGCCAGGGTCCGTTGAGTCATGAGTGTATCTCCGAAAATGAATTCTTTTGGTTACTGAGCTTCAGACGTATGCAGCGCGTGCAAGTTCCTCGGTGGCTGTCAGTCTGACACAGTGTTGTGAGCGCTTAACAGATCAGGCGTATTGAGATTGGCCAGACGTGGGTCGTTGTCAGGGCATTGCAAGGCGGTCGCGCCGAGCTGGCGCATCAGGCGTCCGGGGCTGCGTTCGCCGTTTTGCCAGGCGCTTTCGAACTCAGCGCCAAGTGCTACCGGAATGACGCAAAGCAAAGGCTCCCAATGATCGTCATGGCGCAGCATCAAGGGTTTGTCGGGGTGCAGGCGGGCGGTTTCGCGCATGCGGGTGATCAGCGCCGTATCGACACGCGGGACATCGCAAGGCAAGACCAGCATATGGGTATGCCGAGCCACTTTCAGGCCCGCTCGAATCCCGGCCAATGGCCCCGGAAAGTCACTTTCGTCGTCGTGAACCAATTGGTCGGCGTAAGGCGCGTACTGCTCCAGGTTGCGGTTGCAGGAAATGATCAGGTCATCGCTCAAAGGGCGTGCCTTGCGATGCAGATGAGCAATCAGCGGTTCACCGTGCCATATCACCAGCCCTTTATCCTGGCCGCCCATGCGTTGTCCGCGACCGCCTGCCAAGAGGAGAATGGAGCAGGGTGGCAACAGATTCGACGTCATGGCAAGGGTCCATCATACAGGTGGGGGCGGCGAGAAAATGGGGCACTGTGATATAACACCGGGCTGTTTCTCCTACAACTGGATGAGCCTATGAAAGCCAAGGCTGATGTACCTTTCGCGCCGCTCAACATCGCGGTGTTGACGGTCAGCGATACCCGAACCCTGGAAACCGACACCTCAGGCCAGGTCTTCGTCGACCGCCTGACGGCAGCGGGTCATAACCTGGCTTCCCGGGTTCTGCTAAAAGATGATCTTTATAAAATCCGTGCGCAAGTTGCCGCCTGGATTGCCGACGATGTGGTGCAGGTGGTCTTGATCACCGGCGGTACCGGTTTCACCGGCCGTGACAGTACGCCCGAAGCGGTGAGCTGCCTGCTCGACAAGCAAGTGGATGGATTTGGTGAACTGTTCCGGCAGATCTCCGTGGCGGACATCGGTACGTCGACGGTTCAGTCCCGCGCCCTGGCGGGTCTGGCCAACGGTACGCTGGTTTGCTGCCTGCCGGGTTCGACCAATGCCGTGCGCACCGGTTGGGATGGCATTCTGGCCGAACAACTGGATTCGCGGCATCGCCCGTGCAATTTTGTGACTCACCTGAAACAGGCGGCTCCCTGTGAATCCCGTGGGTAAGCCGGGCAAAACCGGCATCCTCATGCCGGTGGAAGTGGCGTTGGCCCGTTTGCTGGAAACAGCCGACGCCGCAAGGATTGTCGAGCGTGAGCGCTTGCCGTTGGCGCAAGCCCAAGGGCGTGTGCTGGCCGATGATCTGCTGTCGACGCTGGATCTGCCGCCGTGGCCCAACAGCGCCATGGACGGCTACGCCCTGCGCGTGGCCGATTGGACCGGCGAGCCGCTGAGCGTCAGCCAGAAGATTTTTGCCGGGCAGGCACCCGTGGCTCTGGAGCCAGGCACCTGCGCGCGAATCTTCACCGGCGCCCCTGTTCCCGCCGGTGCCGATTGTGTCGAGATGCAGGAAAACGCAGAAGTCCAGGCCGATGGGCGGGTGCGTTTCAGCGAAAAACTGTCTCCCGAACAAAACATTCGTCCACAAGGCCAGGAAACCACGGTCGGCGAATTGATTTTGCCGGCGGGTACTGTCCTGGGTCCGATTGAACTGGGTCTGGCTGCCTCGCTCGGTTGCGCCGAACTGGAGGTGATCCGCAAGGTGCGGGTGGCGGTGCTGTCCACTGGCGATGAATTGGTCGAGCCCGGCCAGGCCCTCGGGCCAGGTCAGATCTACAACAGCAATCGAGTGCTGCTCTGCAGTTGGTTGCAACGTTTGGGTTGTGAGGTGATCGACGCCGGCATTCTTCCGGATGATCTGGACGCCACCCGTGCGCGGCTTGGCGGGTTGAAGGATGTCGATCTGATTCTCTCCACCGGTGGCGTCTCGGTGGGTGAGGCTGATTTCCTCGGTATTGCCTTGCGTGAAGAAGGTGAGTTGAGTTTGTGGAAGCTGGCGATCAAGCCGGGCAAGCCGCTGACCTTCGGACATTTTCGCGGCGTCCCGGTGATCGGCTTGCCGGGCAACCCGGCCTCGACCCTGGTGACCTTTGCCTTATTGGCCAGGCCTTATCTGCTGCGTCTGCAAGGCGTCGAACAGGTAGAACCGTTGAAAATCCAAGTACCGGCAGGATTTGACTGGCCGGTAGCGGGCAATCGACGTGAATACCTGCGCGGTCGGCTCGAGAACGGGCGGGCAGTCATCTACAAGAATCAGAGCTCCGGCGTGCTGCGTAGCGCCGCCTGGGCCGATGGATTGGTTGAAGTGCTGGAAGATCGCACGCTGGTGGCCGGTGACGCCGTGTATTTCATTGCATTGAGTGAAGTGTTGGGCTGAGGCGGGTTCCTGCTGGCCCGGTCAATGGGCCAGCAGCAGCGTCACGAGCTGGTCGAAGCGGCTATTGGCGATCCAGCCCAACACGCCGAGCAGTACCGCCGTACCGCCTGCGCAATAGGCGAGGCGGTGTTTGATCGACCTGACTTCGCTTCGCACGTCCTCCATGTCCTGGCGGATGTCCTTGAGGTGTGATTGCAACTCGGCGACACGGGGTTCCATGGTCATTTCTGCGTTGTTGTGATTGAGGTCTTGGCGTTGCATGGCACATCCCTGTGATTGTCCTGCGGAAGACTGAAAAATCTGGACACCAAAGTGTACGAATCACCCCCGATGGTCAATTAAGCCGTTTCCTCACCTTTTGTAAGAAAAATCCCGTCTTGACCCCCGCAAGCCACCCCGGCTGAAAATAATTCGCTGTGCATCGACTTTTATCGGGCGATACGGGGTCACATTTGCCAAGCACTGTGCAAATCCGGGGGACTACACATGAGCGAACGAAAGGCACTGTTGATTCTGCATGGCAAGCAGGCGCTCAACGACGAGGTGCGTGCGGCCGTCGAAAGCCGGCGCGAACAGGGTTGGGAACTGGCCGTTCGGCTGACCTGGGAGGCGGGCGACGCTCAGCGTCTGGTCAATGAAGCGCTGGCGGCTGGCTATACACATATCATTGCCGGCGGCGGTGACGGTACGTTGCGCGATATCGCAGAAGCCTTGTCGTCGCAGTCGGACCAGGCCAGCCTGGTGCTGATGCCGTTGGGCACCGCCAACGATTTTGCCCGCGCTGCCGGCGTGCCCCTGGAGCCTGCCCAGGCGCTGGATCTGCTGGACGTGGCGCCCAGCGCGATCGATCTGGGTGAAGTCGGTGGGCAAGTGTTTCTGAACATGGCCACGGGCGGCTTCGGCAGCCAGGTCACGGCCAATACTTCCGAGGACCTGAAGAAGGTCCTGGGCGGCGCTGCTTACCTGTTCACCGGCCTGTCACGCTTCAGCGAGCTGCACGCGGCCTATGGTGAGTTGCAGGGGCCGGACTTTCACTGGCAGGGCGACTTGCTGGCACTGGGCATCGGCAATGGTCGGCAGGCGGGGGGAGGCCATGTGTTGTGCCCCGAGGCGCTGGCCGACGACGGATTGCTCGATATCAGTATTCTGCCGGCGCCGCAGGAACTGGTCGGGACCTTGAAAAACCTGCTGGCCGATGGCTTCGGAATCGACAATATGTTCGTGCGGGCCCGGCTGCCGTGGGTCGAGATCAAAGTCTCCGAAGGCCTCTACATCAACCTTGACGGCGAGCCGCTTGAAGGCGACAGCCTGCGCTTCTCGGCGAAGCCGGCGGCGCTTCGCGTGCACTTGCCAGAAAACTCGCCGCTGCTGAGTACCTTGGCAGCGGTCAGTCGTCCAGGCTGATGATCTGCTCGCGAACGGCGAACAGCACGAGGCCTGCGACATCGAAGATCTGCAGGCGCTTCATGACCTGCGAGCGGTGGGTTTCCACGGTCTTGACGCTCAGGCCGAGGCCGTTGGCAATCTCCCGGGTGGATTTGCCGCGAACGATCAGGCGCAGGATTTCCAGCTGACGGGCCGTCAGGTTGTGGGTGTCTGGCGGCACCGGTGTTTTCTGGTTTCGGGTCAGGGCCTGGGTGATGACGGTATGGGCAATGGCCGGGCTCAGGTAGCGCTCGTTGTTGCGCAAGGCTTGCAGTGCGTGTTCCAGCTCGGTGGGTGTGGTGTCCTTGAGCAGATAACCGTGCGCACCGGATTCCAGCGCCTGCATGATGAGGGCCGGGTCGGTGTGCATCGACAGGATCAGTACTTTGCTCTGCGGACGGATGCGCTTGAGTTGCGTCAACGCCTCAAGGCCGCCGGTCTGCTTCATGGAAATATCCAGCAGCACGATATCCGGTGACATGTGTTCGACCATGGCGAGCAGCTGCGAGCCGTCATTGGCTTCGCCAATGACCGCATAGCCAGGAAGATCCATCACCAGGGCGCGCACGCCAGCCCTGATCAGCGAGTGGTCATCCACCAGAAGTAAGTTACAAGTCAATGCATAACCTTATTCGTACTGGCCCGTTCGAGCGCTCGCGGCGCCCAGGGGAAGAGAGCTTCGATTTGAGTGCCTTTGCCAGGTTCGCTGGTGACCGTCAGTGTGCCGCCCAACTGGCTGATTCGCTCCGACATGCCGGCCATGCCGCGCTGCCCCTCCCGACCGGGGTCCTGGGCGGGTGCGAAGCCCTGGCCATCGTCACGGATCGACAGTGACAGGCCTTGAGGCAAACGCTGCAGGCACACCAGCAGGTTCTTCGCCTCGGCATGGCGCAGGATGTTGGTGACCGCTTCCTGAGTGATGCGAAACGCTGCGACGGCCATTTCTTCCGGTATCCCGGTCAAGCGCTGGTGGCATTCCAGGCTCCAGTGCACCGGGGTATTGGCCAGGGTCTTGAGCAGATGCGCCCGCAGACTGGCTTCCAGTCCAAGGCTGGTCAATTGCCGCGGATTGAGGATGGCCGACACATCGCGGACCTTCGCCAGGGTTTCTTCCAGGGTTTCGCACAGGACCACGCATTGCCCCTGGAGCTCTTCGGGCATCCGGCGTTGGAGCCAGGCGCTTTGCAACTTGGCGGCGGTCAACAGTTGGCCGATGTCGTCATGCAATTCGCGACTCAGCCGATGGCGTTCGTTTTCCTGGACCTGGAGCAGGCGGTCGGCCAGCTCCTGGGGTTGAAAGCCGATCGATTTTTGCGACAACCGATACTGCACCCAGACGCAACCCAAGGCTGCCACATTGAGCAGCAGCAGACCCAGCGGCAGGGGCATGGAAAGGCCATAGATCACCAGGCTGCCCAGCGTGGAGCAGGCACATAGCAAAACCGTGAGCCGTCGCGAGTTTTCGCGGGAGGGTGGCCACCGGGTGATTGATTTGAGGCTGGCGTACATAGCGGATGGAGCCAATGAATGTTCGCTGCGGACAGGCCGGTCATGATGACGGGCCTCTGTGTGTAATGTTGTACAACGACATCAACAGTGCAGGGTTTTTGTATAAGAAATTTGCAATAACTTATACAGCTGCAGCCGTGGCATACATATTGCCGTTATTTGACGTCAACTAATGGGCGGCATAATACCACTTAAGATACCGTTGGTCGCGCTCGTGATATATGTCCGTAAAGTCAGGAAACCGGGCGTCCGATGTCGAACTGCACACAGTGACAGTAGGGGTATGGGGGGCGGAAAAAGGCTCGATAACCCGGGGGTTATTGGCTCTGAATGCCAGGTAAAACCTGAGCTGGATCAGGCAACAAGTTGCCTGGAAGAGAAATGGTTTTTTGCTTCTGTCGTAATCAGGTACGCAACATTCAATTGCGACATTAGTGTCGTTAGCCAGCGTTGTACTTATGCCGTTGAAAATGTGAAATACGACACAGTTCTACGAAATCAGGCCTGACGCTCCATGTAGGGTACAAGTGCGAATGGCTTGGAATTGATCGGCAATTGAAACTGACTCTGACCGACCTGGAAGGCGAAGGCTTCGATAAGCGTCGTCTGTTCGGTTTCGTCCAGGCTTAATTGGCCGGTTTTCTGATCGATCAATTCAAGTTGCCAGGCAATAAGGGTCAGGCAATCCTTGAGCGCGTTCAGGGCCTCGTCGTGCAGGGCCATGTGGCTCTGAGCGTGATTGAGCAGGCCGTGGATGTGCAGGGAGAATTCGGAGACGGCTGCCAGTGCCAACGCATCGGCTTTGCAGGCCAGCTTGAGCAGCGTACTGAGCATGCAATCGATTGCGTCCCTGTCATTGCGAATGAGCTGCAGGTGGCTGAGGCATTCCTCGGTCTTGGCCAGCAGTGATTCGGCCTCGACCAGAAACTCCGGGACCCGCTTCGTCCATTCCTTACGATTGTCCGGCATGCTTATCTCCACAACGTCATGACTAATGAGGGGATGTCGTGTGTGTCGACGAGAACGATGGGCGTTCCTGCGTCTGCATTTTGTCGTGAGATCGCGTCCCGCCCGGCTTTATGCCAGGTGGCGCAACGGGTTGATGAGGTGGGAGGCCACTGACCTTCGATCGCACACAAAAGCCTGACTCCATTCATGCAATGAGAATGGCATCACATTAATGGCTATTGGAAATCGCGAATATCAGGTTGCAACTGATTGTGGATCGGGGAATCCCCTACGCAGCGGAACCTATCGAATAAGTAGCGGTCGCGCGCGCAGAATGCAGTCGATGAAAATTGCAACGCCAGTAAAGCATGATGTTAATGTGACATCAATGTTCCCGCATGGCATTTTGCACAGGGTCAAGGTCCTCAGAAAACAGCCGATAACCCCTTATTAGTGAATTCATCAGTACAAGCCCAGGAGTCATTGATGGCCGGCATTCTCGATACGGTAGACCAACGTACGCAATTGGTGGGTGAGAATCGCCTGGAAATTCTCATGTTCCGGCTGGCCGGACGGCAATTGTTCGCCATCAACGTGTTCAAGGTGCAGGAAGTCCTGCAACTGCCAAAACTGACCTTGATGCCCCAGCGTCACCCGTTCGTTTGTGGTGTGGTCAACCTGCGGGGGCAGACACTGCCGGTGATCGACCTGTCCCAGGCGATCGGCATGCGCCCGCTGGTGCCAGGCCCGAACAGCACGATCATCGTGACCGAATACAACCGCTCCGTGCAGGCATTCCTGGTCGGTGGCGTGGACCGCATCGTCAACATGAACTGGGAAGCGATCCTGCCGCCACCGACCAGCGCGGGTCGTCAGCATTACCTGACGGCCATCAGCAAGGTCGACGACCAGTTGGTGGAAATCATCGACGTGGAGAAAGTCCTGGCGGAAATCGTGCCCTACAGCGCCAAGGTCTCCCGGGAAAAACTGGCCGACCCGGTACTGGAACGGGCCCGTGGCCGTGAAGTGCTGTTGGTGGATGACTCCAATGTCGCCCTGGCGCAGTTGCGCGACACCCTGGGTCAGTTGGGCGTGAAAATGCACATCGCCAGTGATGGCCTGAAGGCGCTGAACATGCTCAAGGCCTGGGCCGACAGCGGCGTGGACATGACCGACAAACTGCTGATGGTATTCACCGATGCGGAAATGCCGGAAATGGATGGATATCGCCTGACTACCGAGATCCGCAACGACCCGCGGCTGCGTGGCCTGTATGTGGTGCTGCACACCTCCCTGTCCGGCAGTTTCAACGACTCGATGGTCAAAAAGGTCGGCTGCGACAACTTCCTGTCCAAGTTCCAGCCGGACAAATTGGTCGATGTGGTGCGTGAGCGCTTGATGCTCGACGCCGTGCCTGCCTGAAACCTGCCTGCGCCTCAAAAAACCTGTAGGAGCGAGCTTGCTCGCGATGGTCGTCAACGATGACGCGGGAAAATCTGGTTCACCTCTGCACCGTGCGCTTTGATTCAAAGACCCGGGTCGTATAGGGTGGCATTTTTGTTTCCTGGGGAGCTGGCCATGCTGCGTCTGAGCGCGCTTTATCGTTATCCGTTGAAATCCGGCAAGGGCGAGACTTTGCAACAGATCGGCCTCGACAAGCTGGGGCTGGACGGTGATCGACGCTGGATGCTGGTGGACGAGGCCAGCGGGCGTTTTCTGACCCAGCGGGCGGTGGCGCAGATGAGCCAGTTGTCGGCGTTGTGGAATGCCGAAGGCGGCCTGACCCTGGCGGCCCCCGGGTTCTCGGCGATCGATGTCGCTTTGCCCGGCAGCGATGCCGAACTGCGGGGCGTGACCATCTGGCGCGATACCCTGCGTGTGCCGGATGCCGGCGACGCGGCGGCGGCCTGGGTCAGTGAGTTCATTGGCAAGCCGACGCGCCTGGTGCACGTGCCGGTGGAGCGCGCGCGCATGACCGAGTCCGGCTACGGCAGCGATGACGATCAAGTGGCGTTCGCCGATGGCTACCCGTTGCTACTGATCGGTCAGGCATCGCTGGATGACTTGGTACAGCGGGTCGGCCGCCCGCTGGAAATGCTGCGCTTTCGACCGAACCTGGTGATCGAAGGCAGCGACGCGTATGCCGAAGACAGCTGGAAGCGCCTGCGCATCGGTGATGTCGAGTTCCGCGTGGTCAAGTCCTGCTCGCGCTGCATCCTGACCACCATCGACCCGCGAACCGGCGAACGCAGCGCCGATCGCGAACCCTTGGCCACCTTGCAGAAATACCGTGCCCAGGCCGATGGCGCGATGTTCGGGCAGAACCTGGTCAACGACAGTAACGGCACGCTGCAGGTCGGCATGCCGGTGACGATCCTGGAGTAAACCAAACCCAAAAAAATGCCCGTGTCCCAGGACACGGGCATTTTTTTCCGCGGTGAAAATCCGGGCTTTTAGCCGCGGTATTCGCACAGGTAAGCGGTGTCGACGGCTACCTTGAGCTGGAACTTGCTGTTGGCAGGCACGTTGAACTGGCTGCCGGCGGCAAAGGTTTCCCAGTCGGTGCTGTCTGGCAGCTTGACGGTCAGGGCGCCGGAGACCACGTGCATGATTTCACGTTGGGCGGTGCCGAATTCATATTCGCCCGGAGCCATGACGCCAATGGTCGCCGGACCTTCAGCGGTGCCAAAGGCGATCGACTTGACGGTGCCGTCGAAGTACTCGTTGACTTTAAACATGGGCGATTCCTCGAAAAGGGCTAAAAAGGGCCGGCCAGTATGCACAAGGGGGCCGGTGTCGTCACCTCTCCAGAGGGGGGAGAATCTGCGGCAGCAGGCGCGCCGTATTGCGCGCATCTTCCAGCGCCCGGTGTTGTTGTCCGGTAAATTGCAGGCCGGCCAGTTGCAACGCGCTGTTGAGGCCCAGTGGACGATCCAGGCGCCGGGCCTTGGCGAAACGCTGTTTGAGGTTGATGTGCGGGGTGCGGCTCAGCACGCTATCGATGTGCAGTCGTTGCCATTCCTGGATGAATTGCTGGCGATCGTAATCACCCCAACTGACCCAGGCTTCCAGCGGGGAAGGATGTTGCCCCAGCCATTGCTCGAAAGATGGCCAGACTTCGCTCAGCGTTCTGGCGCCGTCGACATCGGCCTGGGTGATGTGCGTCAGTTCCCGGCAAAACGGTGTCAACAGCGGGCGCCGCAGAGGCCGTACGAAGCACTGGAAGTGATCCACTTCACGACCTTTGCGGTCCACCAGGGTGGCGCCGATTTCGATGATTTCCATTTCCGTGACAGGCCAGCCACCCTCATCGGTGGTGGCTTCCAGATCTATGACCAGCCAGTGGGGCATTGCAGGGTTCCTGGTATCCGCGTCCTGATAGGCTTGAGCGTAGCCAAACCCGGCGGATCCGCCCAGCGGCTTATTCGACCTCGAGCAAAACCTGGCGGTTCTTGACCTGATCGCCGACCCGCACCTGCAAGCGCTTGAGCACCCCGTCGATGCCGGCCTTGAGCGGATGCTCCATCTTCATGGCCTCAAGCACCACCAGCAATTGACCCTTGCTGACCTTGCTGCCCTGCGTGACCAATACATCGACGATCGCCCCGTCCATCGGCGCCTTGAGCGTGCCGCAACTGACACTGGCCTGGCCGCTGACCAGGGCCTGGGTGCGGTCTTCGATGACGAGGCTGCCCGGTCGGGTAAACAGACTCAGTTGCCCCGCGTGAAGGTGGTAGGCATGACGTTGGCGGACGCCGTCGATTTCCAGGGTGGCCCAGCGTCCATCGCAGTCGATGACCTGCAGTGCCAGGCTACGGTCGGCAACCTGAATCCGATACGCGCCCCCCGGTACCGCATCCAGCGCCACCGACCATTGCTGCTCGTCCAGTCCCAGATTGAAGTGCAACGGCACGCTGGCGTTGTTGCGCCAACCGGCCAGCGGCTGGCGATAGGCCTGTGCGCGGGCCTGATAGAACAGGGCCGCGGCGATCGCCAGTTCTTCCGCGCAGGGCACATGCGGGTGCAGGCACGGGTGTTCGGCGAAGTGTTGCGAGATGAACGCGGTGCTGAACTGGCCGCTGATGAATGACGGATGCTGCAACAGCCCGGCGAGCAGGCGCTGATTGCTTCGCACCCCCAGCAGCACGGTGTCCTGCACCGCCCGCAGCAGCTTGCGCCGGGCCTCCTCGCGGGTCGCGCCGTGGGCGATGAGCTTGCCCAGCATCGGGTCGTAAAAAGGGCTGACGGTCGTGCCTTCCAACAGGCCATGATCGATTCGCACACCGAGCGCCGGTTGCCAGGTGTCGATACGCCCGGTCTGAGGCAAAAAAACCTGGGTCGGGTCTTCGGCATACAGGCGCACTTCCATGGCATGGCCGTTGAGCTGCACCTGATCCTGACGCAGTGGCAACACTTGTCCTTCGGCGATGTTCAGTTGCCAGGCCACCAGATCCAGGCCGGTGATCAATTCCGTCACCGGGTGCTCCACCTGCAGGCGGGTGTTCATTTCCAGAAAATAAAACTGCCCGCGGGCATCGAGCAGGAACTCGACGGTACCGACGCCCACATAATTGACGGCCCGACCGGCCTTGAGCGCCGCTTCACCCATGGCCTGGCGCAACGACTCGGTCATGACCGGGCAGGGCGCTTCTTCGACGACTTTCTGATGACGACGCTGGATCGAACAATCGCGCTCGCCTAGGTAGATCAGGTTGCCGTGCTGATCGCCGAACAGCTGCACCTCCACATGCCGGGGTTCGATCAAGGCCTGCTCCAGGATCAGTTCGTCGCTGCCAAAACCATTGAGGGCTTCGGAGCGAGCGGTGCGGATCTGTTCCAGCAAATCACCGGGCTCGTGCACCAGGCGCATGCCGCGCCCGCCACCGCCGGCACTGGCCTTGATCATCAAGGGATAACCGATGCGTTGGGCTTCGCGGCTCAACGTGGCGTCGTCTTGCTCGGCGCCCTGATAGCCCTGGATGCAGGGCACGCCGGCGTCGATCATGGCGAGTTTCGACAGGCGTTTGCTGCCCATCAATTCGATGGCGTCGGCGCTGGGGCCGATGAAGGTGATACCGGCGTCCTGGCAGGCGCGGGCGAAATCGGCGTTTTCCGAGAGGAAGCCATAGCCCGGATGGATCGCATCCACGCCGGTGCGGCGCGCCGCCTCGATGATCGCCGGGATGTTCAGGTAAGACTGTTGTACCGCCGCCGGGCCGATGCGCACAGACTGGTCGGCCATTTGCACATGCAGGGCATCGGCATCGGCGTCGCTGAACACGGCGACAGTGCGATAGCCCAGGGCCTGGGCGGTGCGCTGGATGCGGCAGGCGATTTCACCGCGGTTGGCGATGAGGATTTTTGTGAGGGCGGGCATTGAGTGGTTCCTCTGGTATTTGTGTTGCCTGTCAGGCCGTCTTCGCGAGCAAGCCCGCTCCCACCGTTTGAAATGCATTCCCCTGTGGGAGCGGGCTTGCTCGCGAAGCTTTCAAAGGGCCCACCCCGGTTTACGTTTTTGCACGAAGGCCATCGTCCCCTCGACGCCTTCCGCACCGACCACCGCCTCGCTGAACCACTGCGCGGCCTCATCCAACAGCTCACCCGAAGGCTGCACGGCACTTTTCAACAACAACTGCTTGGTCGCCGCATTCGCCCCCGGCGCGCAGCACAGCACATGAGCCAACACCTCATCGAGGCGCTCGGCCAGGGCTTGCGGATCCTGTTCGACAAAATGCACCAGGCCCATGCGCCGGGCCTGCGCGCCATCGAAGCGGGCCGCCGTCAACGCCAGGCGCCTGGCCTGGGTCAGGCCGATGCGCTGGACCACGAACGGCGCGATCTGTGCCGGCAACAGGCCGAGGCTGGTTTCCGGCAGGCCGAATTGCGCCTGATGATCGGCCAGGGCCACGTCGCTGACGCAGGCCAGGCCGAAACCGCCACCGAGCACCGCGCCCTGCAGCACGGTGATCACCACTTGCGGGGCGTGCTGGGTTTCTTCCAGCAGGGCACCGAACGCACGGTTGAGTTCGCGGTAAGCCGTCGCGCCCTGGGCACGGGCATCGGCCATGTCCTTGATGTCACCTCCGGCGCTGAAATGCCCACCGGCACCGCCGATGACCAGTGCGCGAACAGTGCGGTCATCGCGCACCGCCGCCAGCACCGCGCGCAGTTCGCTGACCATCTGCAGGCTCATGGCGTTGCGGCTTTGCGGGCGATTGAGGGTGATGTGCAGCACGCCGTTGTGCAGTTCGAGCAGCAAGGTCTCGCAAAGCGGCAGGCGGCTCATTTCTTTTTTCCCGGCAAAATGCCCATCAGTTTGCAGATGATCCCCAGCATGATCTCGTCGGCGCCGCCGCCGATCGACACCAGCCGCACATCGCGGTAGGCGCGGGCCACCGGGTTGTCCCACATGAAGCCCATGCCGCCCCAGTATTGCAGGCAACTGTCAGTGACTTCGCGGCCCAGCCGACCGGCCTTGAGCTTGGCCATGGACGCCAGCCGCGTGACGTCCTGGCCCTTGATGTATTGCTCGGTGGCCTGGTAGACCAAGGCGCGCAGGCATTCGATTTCGGTCTGCAATTCCGCCAGGCGAAAGTGAATGACCTGGTTGTCGATCAGCGCACTGCCAAAGGTCTTGCGCTCCTTGCAGTATTCGATGGTGCTGTCGACGCAATACTCCAGGCCCTTGATCATGTTCGCCGCGCCGAACAGGCGTTCCTCCTGGAACTGCAGCATCTGCATCATGAACCCCGCGCCTTCGTGGCCGATGCGGTTGCGCTGGGGCACGCGCACGTTATCGAAAAACACCTGGGCGGTTTCCGAGCTGCGCATGCCGAGCTTGTCCAGGTGCGAACTCAGGCTGATGCCGGGGATGTTCATCGGCACCATGATCAACGACTTGTTGATGTGCGGCTTGTCGTCCGACGTATTGGCCAGCAGGCAGATGAAGTCGGCGCTGGGCGAGTTGGTGATCCACATCTTGCTGCCGTTGATCACGTAGTCGTCGCCGTCCTTGCGCGCCGTGGTTTTCAAGCCTGCCACGTCGGAGCCGGCGCCCACTTCCGAGACGCCAATGCAGCCGACCTGCTCGCCGCTGATGGCCGGGCGCAGGAACTCGTCGCGCAGTTCATCGGAGCCGAATCTCGCCAGGGCCGGGGTACACATGTCGGTCTGCACCCCGATGGACATCGGAATACCGCCGCAATGAATGGTGCCGAACGCTTCGGCGGCGACGATCGAGTAGCTGTAGTCCAGCCCCATGCCACCGAATTTTTCCGGTTTGGAAATGCCCAGCAAACCCAGGTCGCCGGCCTTGCGAAAGATCTCGTGAATCGGAAAACGCCCGGCCTTTTCCCATGCTTCGACGTGGGGATTGATCTCGTGATCGACGAATTGGCGGACGGTGCGGCGCAGTGCTTCGTGTTCCTGGGTGAAGATCATTTTTATTGTTCTCCATTCAATCGCCAGCCTAGAAGCGGGCGATACCAAAACTGTTGGCTTGCAACGGCCGCACGTGGGCCTCGTGGCAGATATCCAGCAAATAGCCGAGCAAGGTCCGGGTGTCACGGGGGTCGATCAAGCCGTCGTCCCATAAATTGGCGCTGCCGTAGAGTGCCGTGGACTGGCTGTCGAGTTTCTGCGCGGTGACCTGTTCGAGCATGTCGAGCATCTTCGGGTCGGGCACCAGGCCGTCCTTGGCCTGCTTGGCCTCGGTGACGATGCGCAGCACCTTGCCGGCCTGGGCGCCGCCCATCACCGCCGTGCGGCTGTTGGGCCAGGCGAAGATGAAGCGCGGGTCGAGGCCGCGGCCGCACATGGCATAGTTGCCGGCGCCGTAGGAGCCGCCGACCACGATCGTGAGTTTGGGCACCCGGGCGTTGGCCACCGCCTGGATCATCTTCGCACCGTGCTTGATCACCCCTTGCTGCTCCGATTCGGTGCCGACCATGAACCCGGTGGTGTTGTGGAAAAACAGCAACGGGGTCTGGCTCTGGTCGCACAGCTGAATGAACTGCGCTGCCTTGCTTGCGCCCTTGGGCGTGATCGGGCCGTTGTTGCCGATGAAGCCGCAGGTGCGTCCCTGGATTTTCAGATGGCCGCAAACTGTCTGCTGGTCGAACTCGGCCTTGAACTCGAGAAAGTTCGAGGCGTCGGCGATCCGGGCGATGATCTCGCGCACGTCATAGGGTTTTTTCGGGTCGTCCGGAATCAGCCCCAGCAGCTCGTCGATGGGGTAGAGCGGTGCTTCGTATCGCGGTTCGGGCAACCACGGCAATTGATCGTTCCAGGCCAGCAGGCTGACGATCTCGCGCACCTGGCGTATGCCGTCGGCATCGTTTTGCGCCAGGTATTCGGCGGTGCCGGCCACCTGCGCGTGCATCTCGGCGCCGCCCAGTTCCTCATCGGTGGCGATCTCGCCCGTGGCGGCCTTGAGCAACGGCGGCCCGGCGAGAAACAGCTTGGCCTTGCCGCGCACCACCACCACGTAGTCCGATAGCCCCGGCTGATAAGCGCCGCCCGCCGTGGCCGAGCCGTGCACCACGGTGATCTGCGGCAGGCCCATGGCCGACATCCGCGCCTGATTGGCAAAGCTGCGGGCGCCCTCGACGAAAATCTCTGCCGCATAGTTGAGATTGGCGCCGCCGCTTTCGGCGAGGGTGATGACCGGCAGTTTGTTTTCCAGGGCGATCTGTTGCAGGCGCAGGGATTTTTTCAAGCCGCTGGGGGAGATGGTCCCGCCCTTGATCGCGCTGTTGTTCGCCACCACCAGTGCCCGTACGCCGGACACATAGCCGATCCCGGCGATCAGGCCGCCACCGGCCGAACTGCCGTCCTTGTCATCGTGCAGCTTGTAGCCGGCCAGGCTGGCCAGTTCGAGGAACGGCGCGCCGGGGTCGAGCAACAGATTGAGGCGATCGCGGGGCAGCAATTGCCCGCGTTTGTCGAACTTCGCTTTGGCTTCGGCCGCTTTGTTCAGCAGGTTCTGTTCGAGCTGACGGACTTGTTCGATGGCGGCCAGCATCGCGGCACGGTTCTGCGCGAACGCTTCACTGAGCGGGTCGAGTTGGGACTCAATCACCGGCATGGCTTATTCCTTGTCCTTGAGCACATCGGGCAAATCGGCGCGGTGAAAACCGTTGTACGACTCGCTGTTGGTCGCCTTGTGGATAGGCCACGCGCGCCCTCCGAGGCTGGCGGCGCCATCGATGCGCAGGGTGCTGCCACTGACGAACGCCGCCGCCGGGCTCAACAGGAACACGATCGCCGTGCTGACTTCCGATTCGGTGCCGATGCGCTTGAGTGGCACGTGTTCGCGCAAGGTCGGGATCACTGCTCTGAAAGCGCCGTCGTAAGTGTCCATGCCGCTGGAGGCAATCCAGCCCGGCGCCACGGCGTTGACCCGAACTCCGGCATAACCCCATTCGAAGGCGGCGGTCTTGGTCAGGTTGTCCATGCCTGAGCGCGCCGCCCCGGAATGACCCATGCCGGGCATGCCGCCCCACATGTCGGCGAGCATGTTGACGATGGCCCCGCCGTGCTTGCTCATGGACTGGTTGAACACTTCCCGGGCCATCAGGAAGCCGCCCACCAGATTGGTGCGCATCACCGTTTCGAAACCCTTCTGGTTGATCGAGGCCAGCGGCGAGGGGTACTGGCCGCCGGCATTGTTGACCAGCCCGTGGATCGGCCCGTGCTTGCGGATCAGTTCGCTGACCAGGTGCGCCACCGCTTCCTCCTCGCGAATGTCGCAGGCCATCCAGTCGGCCTTGCCACCGTCCTGGGCAATCTCGGCGGCGACGGCCTTGAGTTTGTCGGCCTTGCGCCCCACCAGCAGCACGTGGGCGCCGAGGGCCGCCAGTTCGTGGGCGGTGCAGCGGCCGATACCACTGCCGCCACCGGTGACGATGATGTTTTGCCCGGCAAACAAGTCGGCTTTGAAAATCGAATCGTAGGCCATGACGACAGTCCTCTAATTGACCTGGTCGGCGATGCGCTGGGGCACCGGAATCTGGATTTCCAGCAATTGCTGGGCGAAGGCCTTGCCTTGCGGGTCGATGCGCAGGCTGGCGATACCGCCACCGCCCAGGGCGTTTTCCAACAGGAAGTTCAGGCTGTGGGTGGCGGGCAGGTACCAGCGTTCGACACGGCCGAGCACCGGATCGAGGACGTGGCTCATCCAGTCGACGACCACTTCCGGGGTCAAGGCTTCAGCGATCCACGGCAGGTACTCGGGCTCGCGAGCCATGACCCCGATGTTGCTGTGGTTGCCCTTGTCGCCGGAGCGGGCCACGGCGAGTTTGATCAGCGCCACGCTGGCGTCGGCCCGTTCGCTCGGTTTCGGCGGGTCGAAGGGCGCGGGCAAGTCGTCGGGGGCGAGGACATCGACGGCGGGCAGGGCACAGGGCAAGCACTCGCCGCTGAGTTCAATCTCCAGCGTGCAGGCGCTTTTGTCGATGAGAAAGGAAAACAGGCGGATCAGCGGATACACCGTGGGCCGACCGCCAACAATGCCGGTCAGCCCCGGCGCCATGCCGGTGGCGGCTTGGGCGATCTCTCGCGAAAACAGGATCAGCGCCTGCTTGTTCGGATGGCGCACCGCGAGCTTGATCACCACTTCGCGGCTGTCCTGGCGCTGCCCGTGAGGGCCGTAGGTGGCTTCGCTGCCGAGCAGTTCGATGTTCACGTCGCTGTAGGGCGCCCAGCCGCGCCGGGTGAAAATCTCCGAGGTCTTGTCGATGATCGCCTGGCTGACGCGGCGGGCCTTGGCCACCGCGTCGATACCGGCGATCAGGCAACTGGCGGTGCAGCGGAAACCGTCGGGGTAGGTGGCGCTGACCTTGTACTGATCGGTAGGCGGCAAGCCTTTGGCGCCGTGGACCCGAACGGCGTTCTTGCCTTGTTGCACCAGTTTGACCTGGGTGAAATCGCAGACCACGTCCGGCAGCAGGTAGGCCCGTGGATCGCCGATTTCGTACAGCATCTGCTCGCCCACGGTCAGTTCGGTGACCAGGCCACCGGAGCCTTCGGGTTTGCTGACGATGAACTGGCCGTCGGTGCTGACTTCGACGATGGGAAAGCCGATGTGTTCGTAGTCGGGCACATCGCGCCAATCGGTGAAATTGCCCCCGGTGCATTGGGCGCCGCATTCGATGATATGGCCGGCCAGGGCGGCCTGGGCCAGTTTGTCGTAGTCCTGCCACGACCAGCCGAACTCATGCACCAGCGCCGCGCTGACCACCGCGCTGTCGACCACGCGCCCGGTGATGACAATGTCGGCACCCAGGCGCAGGGCTTCGACGATGCCGGGGGCGCCGAGGTAGGCGTTGGTCGAGACGCACAGGGGCGGCAACGGCGCGCCGCTGAACATTTCATGTAGACCGCGTGTGCTCAGTTGCCGGAACTGCGGTTGCAGGTCGTCGCCCAGCAGCACGGCGATCTTCAAGGGCACCCCGGCCTTGTCACAGACAGCCTGCAGGGCGGCGGCGCAAGCCTTTGGGTTGACCCCGCCGGCATTGCTGATGATGCGAATGTTCTGTTCGGCCAGTTGCGTGAGTAAGGGGCTCAGGACTTCGACGAAGTCGCTGGCATACCCGGCCTGGGGATCTTTCATCCGTGCCCCTGCCATGATCGACAGGGTGATCTCGGCCAGGTAATCGAACACCAGATAGTCCAGGCGTCCGCCGTCCACCAGTTGCGCAGCGGCAGTCGAGGTGTCCCCCCAGAACGCGCTGGCGCAGCCGATGCGAATGGTTTTGGGCGCAGTCAATTGAGTAACCCCCTCCGACAGATGTGTTTCGAGACTACCAAGCAAGCGCTTGGTTTGTAAACGGCTCAAATATCTTCCGCCCGAGCGCTTGCTTGGTTGCCATGGCCAGCTTAAATTGCCGGCGCAAGGCCGCTGAATTTTGCTGTGATGGGCGGTGGTGATTGATCGACTGTAGGAGAGAACGGGTGGACGAGCAAAAAGCCCTGAGGGTCATGCGCGAATTGGTCGATAACGGCCAGTTGACCGATCCGGACAGCGCCCGTGGCAAGCTGCTGCAAGTGGCGGCCCACCTGTTTCGCAACAAAGGTTTCGAGCGCACCACGGTGCGCGATCTGGCCGGTGCCGTGGGCATCCAGTCAGGGAGCATTTTTCATCACTTCAAGAGCAAGGATGAAATCCTGCGGGCGGTGATGGAAGAGACCATCCGCTATAACACCGCATTGATGCGGGCAGCCATCGCCGAGGCGGGCAGCGTACGCGAGCGGGTGCTGGCGCTGATCCGCTGTGAGTTACAGTCGATCATGGGCGGCAGCGGCGAGGCCATGGCGGTGTTGGTCTATGAATGGCGTTCGCTGTCCGAAGACGGCCAGGCTCAGGTACTGGCGTTGCGCGACATTTATGAGGATATTTGGCTGCAGGTACTGGGCGAGGCCAAGCGTGCCGGTTTCATCCGCGGTGATGTGTTCATCACCCGGCGTTTCCTCACCGGTGCGCTGTCCTGGACCACCACCTGGTTTCGCGCCGGTGGCAGCATGAGCCTGGATCAGTTGGCCGACGAGGCGTTGATCCTGGTGCTGGAGGAGAAACAATAAGTGCGTATCGTGCAGCAGGAAACTGGCTAACTGGGCGAAACCGCCTAGCTTGAATGCATTGATGCGGTCTTTCGGGGAGTAGGTTGTTTTGATGTCTTCGCCAAATCGGACGGCTTCGCGGATTTTCATGGGAGCGCTGACAGCGTTTGCGGCGTTGTGGGCCATGCCATCCCAGGCGGCGCAGCTGGTGCGCATCGGTGCCGCGCACTTTCCACCCTATACCATCCGCCCGGAAAACGGCGCCGACACCGGCCTGCTGCCGCAGCTGGTCGAAGCGCTCAATGCGCTGCAGACCCACTATCAGTTCGTGTTGGTGCCCACCTCCATTCCCCGGCGTTTCGGCGATTTCAAGCAAGGCCGGATCGACATGGCGATCTTCGAAAACCCGGCCTGGGGCTGGGAAGACATTCCCCACACGGATGTCGACATGGGTCTGGAAGACGCCGAGATTTTCGTCGCGCAACGCCAGCCGGAAAACCGCCCGGCGCGTCAGCAGGAGTATTTTGACGACCTCAAGGGCAAGCGCCTGGCACTGTTCAGCGGTTACCACTACGAATTCGCCAACTTCAATGCCGACCCCAAATACCTGGCCACTACCTACAACGCCACACTGACCTACTCCCATGACAGCAACCTGCTGATGGTCCTGCGCGGCCGCGCCGATATCGCCCTGGTCACGCGCTCGTACCTGAGCGACTATTTCCTGCGCAATCTGAAGGTCGCCGATCAACTGCTGGTCTCCGACCGCATCGCTCAGGTGTATCACCACTACGCCATCCTGCGCCCCGCTGCGCCGATCTCGGGCGAGGCGTTCAGCCATTTGCTGCAAGGGTTGCGGGACAACGGTCAGATGCTGAAGATTTTCGACCCGTACAAGATTGCGATCGTACCGGTACCGCGCTGAGCAGGCCGGAACATAACCTGCCTGCAAAAGAGCCGGCTCAGATCCATACATGGGTACGATTGACTACACACCGCGAGCCGCTCAGTCTTTGCGCTCCATTTTTACAAGCGGAAACATCCGATGCCCTTCGTAACCCTGGACGGACAACCCCTTCATTACATTGATCAAGGCACTGGCCCGGCCGTGCTGCTGGCCGGCAGTTACCTGTGGGACCAGGCCATGTGGGCGCCGCAGATAGCCGCGTTGTCGCAACACTATCGGGTGATCGCCCTGGACCTTTGGGGCCACGGTGAGTCCGGACCGCTGCCCGCAGGCACCACCTCACTGGACGACGTGGCGCGTCAGGCCCTGGCGTTGCTCGATCATCTGGACATCGACCGCGTGACCCTGGTCGGGCTGTCGGTCGGCGGCATGTGGGGCGTGCGCCTGGCGTTGTCGGCACCGCAACGGCTCAACGGGCTGGTGCTGATGGACACCTATGTCGGCGTCGAACCGGAGCCGACTCGCCAGTACTACTTCTCGCTGTTCAAGATGATCGAAGAAACCGGCGTGATCGCTCCGCAGTTGCTGGACATCGTGGTGCCGATCTTCTTCCGTCCGGGCATCGATCCGCAGTCGGCGCTGTATCAGGATTTTCGCGCCAAGCTGGCGGCATTGCCCGCTGAACGCCTGCGTGAAAGCATCGTGCCGATGGGGCGCATCACCTTTGGTCGCGACGATCTGTTGCCGCGTCTCGGTGAACTGGATGCGGCGAGCACGCTGGTGATCTGTGGCGATCAGGACAAGCCGCGGCCGCCGTCGGAGGCGCAGGAAATGGCGCAGTTGATTGGCTGCCCGTGCGTGCTGGTGCCGGAGGCGGGGCATATTTCCAATCTGGAGAACCCGGCGTTTGTGACCGAAACGCTACTGAAGTTCCTCGGCGAGAGGTCCCTCAAGACCGCGTAGTCGTTCTTCGCGAGCAAGCTTCGCTCCTACAGGGGATCGCATGGACCTGTAGGAGCGAGGCTTGCCCGCGATGGCGTCAGTGAGCGCACCAACGATTCAGAAAACTACTTCGGCCCGAGAATCTTCACCAACTTGTCCGGCGACGGCGCGCCTTGCTGTTGTTGCAGCTCACCCTTGTCATCCAGGTAGAAAATCGCCGGGGTGGCCTGCAACTCCAGGTCTTCCATCAACTGCATGTTGGCGGCGAGTTTGGCCTGGATCGCCGGCGGCACTTCCTTCAGTGCCTTGAGCGAGCTGCCCTTGCCGGCGGCTTCGTGCTCTTGCAGGGCTTTTTGCGGGTCCTTGGCGGCCAGCAGCGCGGCGGATTTGCCGGGGCTGTCTTCGCGGATGATGCCGACCATGATGTGGCGCAACTGCACCTTGCCGGCCTTGACCCAGGGCCGCGCCTGTTCCCAGAACATGTTGCAGTACGGGCAGTTCGGATCGCTGAACAGGTAGACGACACGCGGCGCATCCTTGTTGCCGTCGCCGATCCAGTTGCTCGCTTCCATCTTGCCCCAGACCTCCTTGGACATCGGCGCGTACACCAGTTTCTGCAATGGCGCGCTGCTCAGGTCATTGCCCTCGGCGTCGTACAGATTGCCCAGCAGCACATGCTTGCCGTCCGGCGTCAGGTACAGCGCCATGCCGCGGTTCTGGTATTGCGCGGCGTAACCGCGCAGGCCGTCCGGGGCGTCGAACTGGCCAACGATTTTCGCGCCCTTGGCTTCGATTTTCTTGATCGCATCGGGCAACTCTTCGGCCTGCACCGACGGCAGGTGCAACAGGGCGGCACCCAGGGTCAGGGTCAGCAGGTGGCGGAGGCGGGGCATGGCAGTTTCCTTGAAGAGGTGGCGGGTGCGGAGTCGAAGTTTTCCAGGGCGCGGGCCAGGCTGGCTTGCGACAGTTCGCCCAGATGGCTGCCCAGCAGGCGACCGTCAGGGCTATAGAACAGCGTAGTCGGCAACGCCATGGAACCCACGGCCTGGCCCAGGCGCCCGCTGCCGTCGAACAGCACGTTGGACAGACTCAGGCCCTGGGTTTCCAGAAAGGTGGCGACGCTTTGCATGCTTTCGGCCTGGTTGACGAACAGGAACGTCAGGTCCGGGCGCTGTTGCTGGGCGTTTTCCAGCACCGGCATTTCCCGGCGGCAAGGCGGGCACCAGGTGGCCCACAGGTTGATCACCAGCGGGCCGCCCTTGTAGTCCGCCAGTTGCACGGTTTCGCCAGCGGCGTTGCGCAGGGCGATGTCCGGCAGGCGGGTGCCTTGTTCATAAAGGGTCAGCGAATAGGTCGCCAGCAGCCAGAACGCCAGGCCGCTGACCACGCCAAATCCCAACGGGCGGCGCAAGCCCGGACGGCGCCAGCCGCGGTACAGCGTGGCCAGCACCAGCGCGATCACCCCCGGCCAGGCGAGAAAACCGCCGTCGCGCAGGTCGATCATCTGCCACGGATCGTTGCGGTAATGCGCCCAGTACATGGCGACGAAACCGATCCGCGCCGCCAGCATGCCGATCAGGAACAGGCCGAACAGCACCGACTCAGGATTCTCGCCGCCGCGCTTGGCCACTCGCCAGCCGATGAAGGTCGCCAGTGCCAACGCACTGATCAGCAGCAGGTGATTCAGCGCGATGGCGAAGGTGCCGAGGGTGAAGGTCAGCATTAACGGGCGTCCCGGGTGGTGGCCCAACGTTGCAGGAAGGTCTCGGCATCGACCTCGCCGGTGATGCGCTGGCTGCGACGCTCAGCGCCATCGGCACCGATCCACAGCAGGCTCGGCGGCCCCGGCACCTTGTATCGGCCGAGCAGTTCGCGGCTGGCGGCGTTGTCGGCAGTGACGTCCAGGCGCAGCAAACGCACGTCGCGCAAGGCCTGCATCACCTCGGTTTTGCCAAACACCTGTTTTTCCATGACCTTGCACGACACGCACCAGTCGGCGTAGTAGTCCAGCAGTACCCACTGGCCCTGGGCTTGCGCCGCGTCGAGCTCGCGCTGCAGGGCCGCCGGGTCCTTGAGGGTAGTGAAGGCGTCATGCCCGGTGGGAAGGGCTGTAACGGCGGAGCTTGATGCGCGGAATACCTGTAGCGGCTTGAACAGGTCATCGCTGCCACCAGCCGCGCCGATCACCAGCAGGCTGCCCCACAAACCGAGCAGTAACGAGCTGGCACCGAACAGATGGGCAACACGACCGAAACCTTCCGACTGCTTCCAGGCGCTGTAGGCCGCGATCAGCAGCAACGCGCCGCACAGGCCGACCCACAAGGATTCATCCAGCACCGGGCGCAGCATCAGCAGCGCGGTGGCCAGGAACAGGAAGCCGAAGATGCCCTTGAGCAGGTTCATCCAGGCGCCGGGCTTGGGCAGGAAACGATTGCCCACTGTCACCAACAACAGCAATGGCACCCCGATGCCGATGCCCAGGGCGAACAGGATCAGCCCGCCGTGCACCGCATTGCCGCTTTGCGCGATGTACAGCAGGGCGCCAGCCAGCGGCGCGGTCATGCAGGGGCCGACCAGCAGACCGGACAAGGCCCCCAGCACACCGGCGCCGACCAGGCTGCCGCCGCGCTGGTTGCGCGAGACATTTTCCAGACGATCACGCACGGCCACTGGCAGTTGCAGCTCGAAGAAACCGAACATCGGCAACGCCAGCACCACGAAAATCGCTGCGAATGCGCCCAGCAGCCACGGGTTTTGCAGCAGCGCCTGCAGGTTTGCGCCCAGCAACGCCGCCAGTACGCCCATCGCCGCATACACCAGCGCCATGCTCACCACATAGCTGCCCGCCAGGGCGAAACCGCGCTTGGGCGATGCGCCGCTGCCGACGATCAGCCCGGCCAGAATCGGCAACATGGGCAATGAACACGGGGTAAAGGCCAACAGCAGGCCGAGGCCGAAGAACACCAGCAGGCTCCAGCCCAGCGCCCGTTGTTGCAGGCTGCTGGCCAGGGCCTGGTCCGCCGCCTGGCCGGCCGCGGGCACATCAGCCTGGCCGCCGAGATCGACCACTTGAGTCTGCGGTGGATAACACAGACCGGCATCGGCGCAGCCCTGGAAGCCGACCTTGATCTGGCCGGTCGCACCTGCCGGGATCTTCAGTTCCAGGCCCTGGCGATAGACCTGCTGTTCGCCGAAGAATTCGTCGCTGTGGGCCTCGCCCTCCGGCAGCACCGGCTGCTTGTCGGCGGGCAGACCGTCGAATTTCAGGCGTTTCTGATAAAGGTAGTAACCGTCGGTGATCTGCCAATAGAGCTGGGTTTCACCCGACTCAAGGCGCTCGGAGGTGAAGACAAAGGCTTTTTCCACTGGCAGGAAGTCAGGCTTGGTTTCAAACGGATTGGTCCCTGCCTGGGCCACACCCGAGATCAAGAGAACAAAAAATAAAAACAGTCGACGCATGGGTAACCCTTATCCCTTTGCAAGTGATGTGCACATTGGGCTGTGACGATTAACCGATGATTAACCGCCACAGCCTTGTGGCAGTGGCGGTTGCGGCATAATGTCCGCTTAATCGGTCTATGGCCTGATCAGCAATATTTACACGAGGCTCCCCATGCACGTACTGGTTTGTGAAGACGATGAGTTGATCGCCAGCGGCATCGTCGCCGGCCTGACCGCCCAGGGACTGACCGTCGAACACGTGGCCACGGCGTCCGCGGCCCGGGCGATGCTCAAGGTGGCGGAGTTCGACGTGATGGTACTCGACCTCGGCCTGCCCGATGAAGACGGCCTGAAGCTGCTTCAGCAACTGCGCAACAATGGTCTGGAACTGCCGGTGCTGATCCTCACGGCCCGGGATTCGGTCACCGACCGCGTCGACGGCCTGCAGGCCGGCGCCGACGATTACCTGCTCAAGCCCTTCGACCTGCGTGAATTGGCCGCTCGCCTGCACACCCTGTTGCGACGGGTGGCAGGGCGCAGCGTCAACCTGATCGAGCACGGTGCCCTGACCTACGACCCGAGCAGTCGCGAAACCACCCTGGGCGGGCAACCGGTGGACTTGTCCCGTCGTGAGCAGTCGCTGTTGCAGGCCCTGCTGCATAACCGCGGCCGGGTGCTGTCCACCGAGCAGCTCAAGGACAGCGTCTACGGGTTCAACGACGAACTGGAGAGCAACGCCCTCAACGTCCATATCCATCACCTGCGACGCAAGCTCGGCAATGGCATCGTCGAGACCGTGCGCGGCCTGGGTTACCGCCTGGGCCCGGCCGATGGCGGAGACCAATCGAAGTGATGAGCCTGCGTTTGCGCCTGAGCCTGACGCTCGGCGGCGCCTTTGCCCTGATCTGGGCCCTGGCGGCAGCCTGGATGCTCAGCGACCTGCGCAACCAGATGATGTTTTCCCTCGACCAGCGCCTGGTGGCTTCGGCGCGGATGGTCGCCGGGTTGATGGAGCAATTGCCACCCTTGCCGAACAAGGGTGAGGGCACGCATTTCAGCGCTGAACAGCTGAATATTCCCGGGGGCATGGCCTGTCAGGTCAGCTCGTTGCGCGGGGAGATCCTGGCCCGCAGTCACACCGATCCGGGGCAAACCCTGGAAGCGGAGAAAATGGGTTTCCACGATCAGATGATCGACGGCGCGCCGTGGCGCAGTTTCACGTTGGCCCGGGGGGATTTGCGTATTACCACGGCGGATCGGCAGATCGAGCGCGAGGCCCTGAACCTGTCGATCCTGCTGGCGGCTTCGGTGCCGGTGGGCGTGGCGTTGCTCGGTTGCCTGTGTCTGTTGTGGTTGGGGATCGGTCAGGGCCTGGCGCCGCTCAACCGCATGCGCGATGCCTTGATGCGCCGCAGCCCTGACTCTCTGGAACCTTTGCAGGTACAGCCGTTGCCCAGCGAACTGCAGCCGCTGCTCGAGACTCAGAACCAGCTGTTCCAGCGCATTGGCAAGACCATCGAACGCGAGCGCCGGCTGACCGGTGATGCCGCCCATGAACTGCGCAGCCCGCTGACCGCGATCAAGACCCACCTGCAAGTGGCGCGCATGACCGACGGCGCGGCCCGGGATCAATCCCTGGCTCGGGCCGAGGAGGGTGCCGATCGTCTGCATCGCACGCTTGAGCAGTTGCTGCTGCTGGCGCGGGTCGAGGGCAGCCTGTCTTTCGATGACGGCGTGCAGTGCAGCGCCGAACAGGTGGCGAAATTGGCGATCCAGGACACCGCCGGCGGCGATCGCCAGCGTATCCGTTTGAACGTGGCGTCCAGGCTGTCACCGGCCCCGGTGAAAATGCCTGCGGTGCTGTCGATTGCCGCGCTGCGCAATTTGCTGGACAACGCCCTGCGCCATACCCCGGGTGACGGTGCCGTGGAATTGAGCCTGCAAACCACCGGCAACCGCGTGCAATTCGTGGTCCGTGACCATGGGCCGGGCATTGCCGCGGACGACCTGCAGCACCTGACCCAGCGCTTCTGGCGCAACGGCCAGAGCACCGGCTGTGGCCTGGGGCTGGCGATCGTTCAGGCCATCGTTCAGCGCTGCGGCTGCACCCTGCATTTCGACAGCCGCCCGGATGGCTTGCGGGTTGAACTGACCATGCCGTTGCAGCTCGTCTGAACAACACATCAAATGTAACGCCTCTCCATTGGCTGGCCGGGATTCGCGCAACTATCGTTCCCGGCTCTCAATGGATTGAGGTAACTGTGCCATGGCATCACCGATTCACACCTGCAAGGCCACCCCCGCCGACGCCGGCATCATCTGCCGCATCATCGAGCGTTCCATCCGTATCGGTTGTGCCCGTGACCACCGCAACCACCCGGCAACCATTGCCGCCTGGACCCACAACAAAACCATCGAACATATCCAGCCCTGGCTGAAGGACCCGCGGCTGTACCTCAATATCGCCCTGCTGCAGGACAAACCGATCGGCGTCGCCATGGCTTCGATCAGTGGACGGGTGGCGTTCTGCTACGTGCAACCGGAGTGGTTTCGCCGCGGCGCCGGGCAGGCACTGGTGCAGGATCTTGAAGGTTGGTTGATCGACCGGGGCCGGCGACAGGCCTGGCTCAACAGTACCCGCACCAGCGAGGCGTTCTACCGGCACTTGGGATATCAGCCCAGAGCCCGGGCCTTCCTGTTTGCCGGGCTTGAGGCCATCCCCATGCAAAAGGGCCTGACGCCCTGAAACGAGGGGCTGTTTTCGGCGCGCAAAAACCATTGGGTGTGAAGCGCAAAACCTGCGCGCGGGCTGTTCATGGGGATTGAATATCCGCTTGATCAATCTCGACGACATGGCCGGGGCCGACGTCGAACAGCACATAGAACGCGGTGTCGGGTTTCTTGAAGGTCAGGGTCGAGTCGGCGCCGAGCTTGCCCGGCAGCAGAATGCTTTCGTCGTAGCCGATCACATCGAGGGTCACCCCCGGTGCGCCGCTGCCATCGGAAAAACCGCCGGTGCACCGGATCTGCTCGGCGTCGATGGCCTTGCATTCGCACATCGGGTTATGGGCCAGGGCGCTGGCGCCGAAACCGGCGCAGAGCACCAGCAGTAAGGCTTTCAAAGAATGAATCGGCTGGGTCATGGCTTGCCTCCCTGGGCGTTCAGCCAGGCGATGGTGGCGGGGGAGGCCTGGGCCAGAGGAACGGATGCCTGATGCATGGAGCCGTCCCAGCCCTCCATGGTTATCCACAGTTCGGCGTCGGTTCGGGTCTTCAGCGGGATCGGCAGCATGGCGCCCATGCGGTAGGGCGTGCCGAAGAAAATCACCCCGGCGGCGCGCAGGCTGCGCGGTTTGCCGATGCGCAGGTACGTGGCCTTGACCTGCTCGCGGCAGCTGTCGCACAGCGCCGCGTTGAAGCTCTTCATGTAACCGGCCGGGCCATCGAGCTCCGGTGCCTCGTTGTGCAACTCGGCCAGGCGCAGGCTCCACGGCCCGACCTGTACTTCGCCGACCTCCCGCTCACCCAGCCCGATATCACCACGCAACAGCGCGGCGTCGGCGAAATACCTGGGCATGAAGCCCAGCGGGATCAACAGCAGCAGGACGTTGAGATGCCAACGCCATTTGTGCCACAGACGGCTGAGTGTCGACGGCGGCTTATCGATGGCGCCCCGGCTCATTGGCTGACCTTCGGTGTGTGCATGGATGTGGCGGCCTGGGCGCTGGGCGCTTTGTGGCTGCGTTTGAGCGCATTGGCCGTGGCCAGTGCCGTGCGCTTGGTCCAGATCAACAGGCCGCTGAGCACCATCATGCTCAGCAGCAGTCCGAAGAAGAACCAGATCAACTTGATCCAGATTCCGCCGAAATCACCGGTGTGCAGCGGGCGCATGGACTCGGTCACGAACTCCAGGGCCGAGCGGTCCGACAGCAGGCGCGTGGCCGCGACTTCACCGGTGTAGGGGTTGATGTTGGCGGTCTGGAACATCAGCGGATACCCACTGCGCCCGCCCACCGACAGGTAGCTGTAGGCGTTGTCCGGCAGGCTCACAAAACTTTCCTCGAGGCCGGGGATGCTGTCCCTGGCCCGCTGGATCGCCGCGTCCAGGCTGATCCTCGGTGCCGGCGAACCGTCGGCGGTCAGCGGTACGCTTGCACGGGGGACCACGGCTTCGACCGGTTCGGTGGAGATGGAGATCTGGTTATCGAACAGGAAGGCTTCGATCAGGAACCACACGGCAGTGATGGAAATCACCGCAATGAACCAGATCGACCAGATGCCGCTGAGCCGGTGCAAATCCCCCCAGAAAATCCGTGCGCCGTGGCGGATGCGCAGGGTCGGGCGCAAAAAACCTTTCCAGAAGCGCTTGTAGACCACCAGCCCGGTCACCAGTGAGGCCAGCATCGGTAGGCTGAGGAATGACACCAGGTACCAGCCCCAGCTATAGCCGTTGGTGAACGGCACCAGCCACCAGCCATGCAGGGCACGGGTGAAGGCCTGGAAATTGAACGGCGGGGCGGAGCCTTGGATGGCACCGGTGTAGGGATTGACGTACACCGTCACCGCACGTCCGTCGGGGTAGGTGACGCCGGCATCCAGGGCAAAGTGCGACTCGTCGGGGCGGTTGAGGCTGTCGACGATGAGGTCGGGCTCGGCCTTGTGCATCGCGGCGACGATCTGGTCGTAGTTCAGCCGTGGCGCGTCGTCCGAGGGCTGGCTGGCGCGCATCTGCGGGTTGGCCAGCCACACGATTTCCTGGCTGACCACCGCCAGGGTGCCGGTCACGCAGACGATCAGGACAAAAAACCAGATTGGCAGCGCCAGCCAGCCATGGACCAGGAACCAGAGTTTGGAGCGGGATTTCTTCGACATGATCAAGGGGTCTTATATCGATGAAAAGGCCTCGGCTACGGTCTTCGCAGCGATGAGGTCGATAAAGGTCCGGCCGTGGCTTTTGCCGACGCGACAGGACTGCATCTAGATAGGACGGATGAGCGAGGGAAATCCCGAAGGGGGGATATGAAAGAAAATGTTTCGTGTTCTGCACAGCTCTGAGGAGCGCTCTGCAAAAAAGCTTGTCGTGGCGAGCGAGCTTGCTGTGGCAAGGGAGCTTGCTTTGGAGTGGGAGCTTGCTGTG